>JBBIKM010000030.1:0-25277 GCA_037445455.1 bacterium
CCAACTCTACGCGCATGCCGATCTCGAGGCGGAGCCGAACAGCGCCGGCCGCATGATGAACGCCCACTTTGCCACGCGCAGCCTGGAGGCCGACGGCCGCTGGAAAAATCTCATGGCCATGCCCAATTCCTCCGCCGATGTCTCGCCCACCGGCGCGCAAATGCCGCGACTGGTCGGCCTGGCGCAAGCCTCCCGGCTGTATCGCGAGCTGGAGGAGCTGCAACAGTTCTCCACCTTCTCCCACCACGGCAACGAGATTGCCTTTGGCACCATCGGCAATGCCACCTGCGCCGAGGGCATCTTCTGGGAAGCGCTCAATGCCATTGGCGTGCTGCAAGTGCCGGCTGTGCTCTCCATCTGGGATGATGACTACGGCATCTCCGTGCCCAACGAGCATCAAATCACCAAAGCCAATCTCTTCGAATTGCTGCAGGGCTTTCAGCGCCGCCGCGGCACGCGCGCAGGTTTTGATTTGCACACAGTCAAGGGCTGGGATTACCCGCGTTTGCGCGAGGTCTACGCCAGGGCCACTGCCGTTGTCCGCCGCGAACATGTGCCCGCCATCATTCACGTGACGGAATTGACGCAGCCCCAGGGCCATTCGACCTCGGGCAGCCATGAGCGCTACAAATCCAAAGAGCGGCTGGCCTGGGAGCAGGAGTTCGACTGTCTGCGCAAGTTGCGCGAGTGGATACTGCAGGAGCGCCTCGCCACTGCCATTCAACTCGACCGCCTGGAAGAGGAATGCCAGCGCGTGGTGACGGAGACACGTGATGACGCCTGGCAAGCCTATCTCGCGCCGATTCTCGCGGAGCAGAAGCAACTCGCCGCCATGATCGAGGCCATTGCGCAACAATCGCATCAGGCGGAGAAGCTGCGCAAATGCCGGGCGAGCCTGCTGGCGAATCCCCATCCGCTGCGCCGTGACTTGATGGCAACCATCGCCGAGGTGCTGCTGCTGACGCACGATGAACCGGGCGCGCCACGAAACGATCTGCTTGCCTGGCGCCGCGCGCTTGACGAAACCACGCAGGAACGCTACTCTTCCCATCTTTACAATCCCACCGCCAGCTCGGCGCTGCAGGTGAAGGAGATCAAACCAGTCTATGCGGCCAGGCCGCCGCTGGTGAATGGCTTCGAGATCTTGAATGCCTGCTTCGATGCCGCCCTGGCGCGCGATCCGCGCGTGCTTGCCTTCGGTGAAGACGTTGGTCGCCTGGGCGACGTCAATCAAGCGTTTCGCGGCCTGCAGGAGAAATATGGCGATTTGCGCGTGTCCGACACCGGCATTCGCGAATGCACCATCATCGGCCAGGCCATCGGGCTGGCCATGCGCGGCCTGCGGCCAATCGCCGAGATTCAATATCTCGACTACCTGCTCTATGCTCTGCAAATTCTTTCCGATGATCTCGCCACGTTGCTGTGGCGCACGAAAGGCGGGCAGAAGGCGCCGGTGATCGTGCGCACGCGCGGCCACCGCCTGGAGGGAATCTGGCACTCCGGCTCACCAATGGCGGGCATCATTCATCTCGTGCGCGGCCTGCACGTGCTGGTGCCGCGCAACATGACGCAGGCGGCGGGATTCTACAACACGCTGTTGCAAGCCGATGATCCCGCCATCCTGGTGGAAGTGTTGAATGGGTATCGCCTGAAGGAAATGCTGCCGGAGAATATCGGGGAGTTTACCATTCCGCTCGGCGTGCCGGAGATTTTGCGGCCGGGCCGCGACCTCACCGTAGTGACCTATGGCGCGTGTTGCCGGCTGGTGCTGGAAGCGGCGGAGCGGCTGCAGCGCGTCCAGGTCGATGTCGAAGTCATCGACGTCCGCTCGCTGCTGCCCTTCGACCTGCCGGGCATGATCGGCGCGTCGCTGCGAAAAACCAATCGCATTCTTTTCGTTGATGAAGACGTGCCCGGCGGCACCACCGCCTATATGATGCAGGAAGTGCTCGAACGCCAGGGCGGCTACCGCTGGCTGGATTCTCCGCCGCGCACCCTGCCGGGCCAGCCGCACCGCCCGGCCTATGGCTCCGACGGCGATTACTGGTCGAAGCCCAATGTCGAAACGATTTTTGCGGCAGCCTATGACTTGATGCGCGAGGCAGACCCGCGGCGCTATCCGGCGATCTTTTGACAGCTTGCCAGTCCGAGGATTCGTCGACACGACTGCCGGGCGCTTTCTTCTTTTCGGGCGCGCGTAGGAAGGCGCCGGCGGGTTTTATTTCGAGGGCGTCGCGCCGGTGAGCGGTGTGCCCTGCGCCAGCATGGTGATGCGCTCCTGGAACATGTGTTCGGGAACGCGGCAGGGCAGCCCACCTTCCTGCAGTTCACACCTTCCCCACAACAAGCATTCAATCGAACAAATTCGGCTGCCGTCGTCCGGCCGGTCCTGCAGATCGAGTAACGGCAAAATGGCGCGCACGCCGCGCGTTTCATACTTGGCCGGCGCGCCGAGTAAATGGCGTTGCACCATGCGCAGGAAGCGGCCGTGGTTTTCGGACTGCGCCGGCAGCAGCTCTTCCGGCCGGCGCTGGCGCAGCGCGCGTTGCAGGCGGGGATCGTCGTTCAAGTAGCCCCAAAACTCCAGGCGCAGGCGGAGCAGATCCTGCGTGGCGATTTGCAGCGACAGGCCCTCTTTGATCTCGCGATAATCATGCACGCGATTAAGAATCAATTTGGGAGAGAGGCTGTTGATGATCTTGAAGAAGCGCAGCGCCTCACGCACGCTTTGCTCGCGCAGGCTGCGCCCGATTTCCGTGAGCAGGCGCTGGTCCTGCACGTGGGTGGGATCCTTGGAGCGGTCGAGCAGCGCCAGCACGCTGGGGGAATCGTGAAACGAGCGGCGCAACAGGCGAAAGACGGCCACTTTGAGGAAGTTGTAACATTCCTGAATCGAGGTCGGTTCGGGATTGGCGACCACGATCTGAATGTCGCCGGCGTTGAACAAGTCGACCTCGTTGAAGGAGGAGCCGGCGCCGATGTCAACGATCACGAAATCCGCGGCAAGCTGGCGCAGGTGGCGGATGATTTTCAGCTTTTCGCCATACTCGATGTTGGCGAATCCCGGGCTGCCGGCTGCGCCGCAGATCAACTGCACGCCCGGCAGCGGCGAGTCGATCAGAATCTCCGCGAGGCTTTTGCTCCGGCGGGTGATGAAATCATGCAGCGTGCGCGGCGGCGTGTCAATGCCCATGATCGTGTGCAGATTCGCGCCGCCAAGATCGGCATCTACCAAGACCACACTGGCCTGTGATTGCTTCAGCACCAGCGCCAGGCTGGCACTCACCACCGTCTTGCCCACCCCGCCCTTGCCCCCCGCCACCGTAATAATGCGCAGCGGCCGGTGCGACCAGCCGTGGCCGCGTCCTGAGACAGGCGTCGTTTGTGCAGGGGAGTCTGACATGATTTGCTCGGTACCGGTGCAATTCCAATTTGTAACAGAGAAATTACAGACAGATTTCGCGGAATGCGTAGTGGCTGCCGGGCGGTGGGCGGAGTTTGCCAGACCTGCCAGTTCTGCGGCTGGAGCGCGGTGTGACGGCCCCGGGCGGAAGCGGCGGCTATTGCGAACTGGAGGACTCCAGGAAATAGCGCATGGGCAGGCGCGCAAAATCGATGGGGGAGGGCAGGGTGAAGGGTGAGAACCACGGTTTGATCGGTTCCAGCGAAGCGTAGATGAAACCGTTTTTGATTTCGAACGACATCGAGCGCACGTTGTACTTGGTTTTGAGCAGAAGCCGCATGTTTTGAATACCGCGATCGGTGCCTTTGGGATCGAGCGCCTGCAGCAGATTCGCAGCCACTTTGTTTTCGATTTTTGTGAGATTGAGCCTGCCGCTCAAGTTGCGTACGAGCTGCTCCGGCGTCGTACCGGTCCCTTGCAGCCGAAAGTCGGCGGACAGGCGCGAGCCTTTCTCGAAGCGCGAGGTCAGCGGCCGCAACCGCGAAAGATCGATGGAAGAAACCTGCAACGCGGTGGAATAGCTCAGTTGGTCGGGCGAGCCGTCGCCCAATCCCACCAGTACATTGCCGATGAAATTGCCGTCGAGGAACTTCATGCGCATTTGCGGCAGATCAAAGCGGGAGTTGCCCAGCCGCACATCCGCCGCGATCTCCTCAAGGCGGTAGCCCATCACCTCCAGGCGGGCGATGGAAAAGTGTGAACGCGGTGTGCGCGGCGGTTCGCGGAGAACCTCATAGAGCAACAACGATTCGCCGGCATTGGCCAGCATGGCGGCCGGCGCTTCCTCCCCGGCGTGCAGGGTGATCTTCGCCTCCCTGCCCTCCAACTGAGAAGTGTAGCGCTGGGCAAAATTCAGCTCGGCGTCGAGATCATGTATCGTGAGCAGCGTGTCGAGCGCAATCTCGAAATCCTGAAGCTGGAGGAAACCGCTGACGGCTGCGGGCTGCGGCGCAAAGGGATCATCCGGCAGCAACTGATCAATTGTGAATTCGCCGTTGAGTTTTCCGGCAAGCGACACGCCCGCGGCGGGCGCGATGGCGGGCTGCGCCTGCAGCCCGACCGAAAGCTCGGTTTTCACCTGCATGGCGTCCGCCAGGAATTTTCCGCGGACCTGGTAATTCCCCTTGAGCTGCCAGGCGGGAATTTCGAAAGTCCCGTCGCGCAGCGCGAAGTCGTCTGCTGCCATCTCCAGCACGCCGCGCGCAAGCGTTTCCGGCAGCGGCGCTTTCAAATAGTCCGGCAGCCGCGGCGCGGCACAGCGCGCTTGCCATTCCCCCAACGTTGCCGCGGGTGTGAGCGACCAGCGCGTGTCGAGCTGCACGTCGTTTAAATAGAGGCCGAGCGTGCTGTCCTCGTAAACGGCGTTCGTCGAACGCGCCGTGAACTCGCCGCGATAGTCGGCGGTGCCGTTGGTGGAGGACTGGCCCTGCAGCCAGCCGGCGAAAGTGGCCTGGCCCGCGATGCGAGGAGCCGGGAAAAGCGAATCGCCCAGGAGATGATTCGGCAGCAGGGCGATGATTTTCTCCAGATCCAGCGTGCCCTCGGTCAGCTCCACACGGTAGGCCGGCTTTTCGGTCTCATAGTCCAAAGTGAAGCGCACGCCACCCGGCCCCAGGCTGATGCGGCCGTCGGTGAGTCTGATTCTGGAAAAGTCAGGTGTTACGGCAAGCTGCGCAGTGGTGCGCAGATGGTCCGCGGGAATGTCGCCCGTATCATCGCTTGTGAGGTAGGTGAGCGGCTCGTTGCGCAGATTGAAATCGCACGCGAGGGCGCGCAGGTTGGGGCCGCGCACTGTCAAGTCACCGCTGAGGCGGCCGCGCAGGCTGTCGGCAGTGAACGGAGCGAGCTCGAGGTTTTCGAACTGCATGCCGGCTTCGACTGCGTAATCATTCGGGGCTTCTCCCATTCGCCGCTGGCCGCCGGCCGGCCGCAGGCTGGCATTTCCGCTGATTTTCGCGCCGGCGAAATCATCGATGGCAAACACGACCGCCGCCGCGACCGGCAGTTGATCCGCGCCCAATTCTCCCGAGATCGATAGCGCTGCCGGCCCGGCCTGCAGCACCGTTGCGGAATCGAGCGGCAGCACCAGTGAGGCAAAGTCGGTTTTGGCTGCAAAAGAAGCGCCGGCCGCGGCAGCCGGCGTGGCATAGTGAACCTGCAGCCGGCCGTGAGCCACGCCGAATCCGGCGCGGCGGTCGCGATAGCTCAAGTCTGTTCCGGTGAGGGTGAAATCGATCTGCAGGTTCTGCGGGTCGCCTGAGATTTCACTGCCGGAAAAATCCAGAATGCCTGCGGCCTCGATGTCCGCCAGCGCCGGCAGGAGTTGCGTTCCGAGATGGGTCTGCGCGAGCTCGCGCAGGCGGCCCACGTCCATACGGCCGCGCGCGATTTGTGCAGAAAAGCGCGAGGCTGTTTGTTCCTGGTTGAAGGTGAGACGCGCCGCGATTTGTTCCTCGCCCGCCAGCGTGAGCTGCAGCTCCGGCACCGCAACTCGCCCGGCCGCGAGATTGAGGGCAGCTTGCGTGCGCAGGCCGAGCGCCGGCAGGGAAAACGCCGGTTGCTTCGCCAATTGGATCGTTTGCGGCGTGAACCTGAGTGCCGCCGTGAGCGTCAGCGAATCCCGGCTGGCGAGCTGGCAGCGGATCTCAGCCGCCAGCGCGGCGCGCAGGCCGAGCGTGTCGGCCGGCTTGGTGGCGGTGGAAAAATAGTCGAGCGTGGTGCCGCGGCAGTCGAGCGCGATTTTCGCCTGCAGGTGTTGATGGCGATCAACGGTGAATTCGGTAACGGTGAGATCAAATGGCGAAATGGTGAAGCGCTGGTTCGTGCTGTCGGTTGCCAGCCGCGCGGCGATTGCAATGCCGGTGAGCGCAAGTGATTTGAGGTTGAGATCCACCGGCAGCGGGGTGGCGGCAGCGCTGTCCGCCGGTGGGACCGCGCTGGAATCGGCAAAGGCGGCCAGCAATTCATCGAGATTGCTCGCGCCGCTGGAATCTTGTTCATAGTGCAGCCGCGGCCGTACGATTGCGAGACCGTCGATCTCGAGCCTGCGCTGGAACAGTGAAGCGAAACGATAGGCAAACTCCATCTTCTCGATGGCCAGCGGCGCGGGCGCGTCGCCGGCGGCCATCGCCGCCAGGGTGACCTCTTCCAGCGTGAAGCCCGTGAAGAGATTGAAGCGCAACTGTCCGGCCTGCAGCCGCAGGCGGTAGTCTTCAGCAAGCGTTGCGATCAGGATCTCTTTCAGCCGTTCGGAGGGATAACGGAACCGCAAATAGATCGTCACGCCGGCGGCGAGCAACACCAGGCCGAGCAGGAAGAAGAGCAGAATTTTGGCGAAGCGTTTCACTGCCGGGTTCTGGTTTGGCGGTCACGCGCGAGATTCCACTTCACCCAGTCCGTCTGCTCGTCCCGGTCGGAGGGTTTGAACGAGCCGGTCGATTTCACCTTGCCGTTAGCGCCGATGGTGATCTGCTGCATGTTGCGCACGAGGTACACCCATTCGTCGAGGGTGATCTGGGTGGGGCCGGGCACCTGGCGCGGGCCTTCGATTTGACGGCGGCCCGACTGCCCCGCGCCAATGGTTTGCGGCGTGAGCGTGTTCATCTTCTCCGGCGCATTGCTGATTTTCACTTCGCCGGTGTAGACTTTGAGCTGGGTTTCCTGGCGGGTGGAGTCGTGGTTCAAGCGGAAAACCGTGCCGGTAATGGCGGCACCGGCAAAGTCGGAAGAGACTTCAAACGTCGAGTTGGCATCGACGGATTTGACTTTGCCCCAAATGTCGCCCTGCTCGAGAGTGATCTTGGTTTCGAGCTTCTTCTCCTTGGTTTCTTCATAGAGCTTGACGATGTCGATCGTGGTCTTGGGCGCCAGCCGAATGAGATCGATCTCCGCGAGCTGCATTTCCGCGCGCGATTTGAGCAGCGTCCGCACCCGGTCGCCGGTGTAGACGTTGGTCTTGTACTGGGCGCGGATCCAGTCCGGATCTTCCACCTGCTTCTTCTTGACGTCACCTTCGACCAGTGTGAACAATCCCTTTTGGGCGTCATCGAGTTTGCGCCGGGACGACCAGGGCCGCGCGGCCAGCGCCATGCAGACGGTCAACAGCAAAAACAGGGCTGCAACGGCGAGCAGAATTCTCTTGTTCATGTTCGATTCCTCGAGTTTGTTGCGTCGCATGCAAATCAACCGTGGCTGCCGCCGCGTGTGCCAGCCGGTGCCTGCCGGCTGGCGGCTGACATGCCGGTCAAAAGCGTCTGGTATTTTACAATTCTTTTGTTCAAACGCAAGCGTCGCATCGAGCTGCGGCACGACGAATCAAAATCGCGTCTAGCGCCAGTCGCCCGTCAAGCCGAAGCTGGCCCAATAAGCCGGATGCCGGTTGTGGTAATCGCGCACGAAGCGCTGGGCCTGGCGCAGGGCCTCGGCCTTGCCGGCACCGGCTTCGAGGTAGCGATAGAATCGCTTGACCGTGATGGCGGTGGCGAGATCATCCACCGTCCACAGGCTCGCGATCAGCGCAGGCGTTCCAGCGAAGAGAAATGCACGCGCCAGGCCGATCACCTCATCGCCGCCGGTCACCTTGGCGAGGCCGGTTTCACAGGCGGAAAGCATGACGAGATAGGTGCGCAGTTTCAGGTTGAAGATTTCATGCGCTTCCAGGCGGCCGTCGTCTTCACCGGAGGCTGGCGCCAGTAGCAGGGCCGAGAACAACGGGTTGCGTTCATCATACACGCCGTGGCAGGAGAGATGAACCAGGTTGGCGCGTCCAAGCCCGGCAGCCAGCGCCGCAGGCGTGGCCGCCTCGCGGCTGTAGCTTTCGATCTGGCCGAAGGTGAAGGCCAGGCTCTCGATCTCCTTGGCCGCAAATGGCAGGTCATATTTGGCGTTGCCGACCGCAGGATTGCCGAGCGCCAGCACGCGATAATTGCTGCGGGCCTCGGCAAGCACGGCCTCGCCCTTGCGGTAACAAAAACCCAGCACGGTCGCGCTCGGCGCCAGCGCCAGGGCGTGCGCGTCGATGAGATAGGTGCTGTCAGCTTTCTGCAGCGCGGGGAAGGGCACATAGTGCAACGGGCCGTGCGGCACAATGACGAGCTGTCTGGCATTCTGCAGCAGCGGCGCAATCGGCAGGATCAGTTGGTCGTACAACTGCCGGCTGAAACTTTCAACCGAGGCGCGCTTGGTGATGGCCTTGCGCAACTGCAGAATGAGATCACTCAGTTTGGCGCGCTCCAGGGGCGTGGCCACCGCACGCACTTGCTGCCGGTCGACCACCCAGCTCACCAGCCGGTCCCTGGCAAAAAAGTATTCCACCAGCGCCACGCTGTCAGGCAGGAGATCTTGCACCGCCTGCACCGGCAGCGGCTCGACGCTCACCAGATCCGCCAGCTCGGGATTGGCGGTTTTCATCTCCACCAGCAAGTCCGCATAGGCCTTTTGCAGGCCGGCCAGTGAGTCTTGCAGCGCGGCCATCGTCAGCCGGTCGGCGGGATCCGTCGAAGCATCTTGCTGCAGCGCTCTCATCCTGGCCTGCGTGAAGCTGATTTGATCGAGCAGCCGCGTGCGCCGCGCCAGCAGGTGTTCGCCGGCGCCGGCCTGCCAGTCGACCGCGCTGTTGGCGAGCAAATCGGCAAAGCTGCGCGATTTGGCGCGCTCGGCGAATTGAAAGGCCTCGGCCTCGCGCTTCAGGAGCAGCAGCAACAACACCGCTTCTTCGTAGAGGTCGCTCTTGTTGTCAATGAAGCCGCTGCGGTATTCCTCCACCTTGATCCTGGCGCTCTGGCGTTCGACGCTTGCAATCGCGCGCTGATAAAATTCCAGCGCCGCGGCCGTTTCATTCGATTGCTGCGCCAGCCGTGCGAGCTGCCACAGGCAACGCCACTGCAATTCTTCCAGCGCGATCTCTTCGGCCTTGGCCAGCGCCTGCTGCAGGGTGATCCGCGCCGCCGCTTTCTGGCCGCGCTCCAACTGCAGGGTGCCCCTGGTGTAAAGCGCCTGCACCAGCGCCCGCTGGTCTCCCAGCCTGGCGGCCAGCGCTTCGGCTTTGTTCAAGTAGTGCTGCGCCGAGTCACTCTGGCCGAGAACCTGGTATACCTGGCCGAGATTGTTGAAATCGTACAACAGGCCGCGCTCAAAAGTGAATTGTTGATCGATGGCGCGCGCCTGCAGGAAGCTGGTGAGCGCCGGCTGAAACTGCTTTTGCTGAATGTAAACCAGGCCGAGGTTCTTGTACACCGTGGCCTGCTCCCGTTTTGCTTCCACCGGCTTTTCTTCTTCCCAGGCCAGTGCGAGTTGCAGCGCATGCTTCTCCGCATCCAGCGCCTGTTCGAGCTCGCCGAGGCTCATGAGAATCAAGCCGCGCGCGTTGTGGCCGCGAATGTCCAGGGCCGGGTCGCGCAACGACGCGGCAAGCTGCAGGACACGCTGCTGATGGCGCAGGGCATTCTGGTAATCGCCATTGAGCCACTCGGTTTCGGCCAGCGCCTGCAGGGCGGCCGCGAGATTGGCGGTGTCGGCAAGTGCCGTGAACGTGTCTGCCGCCTGTTGCAGCCGGGTCAGCCCTTCGCCGTAAGCCGCCAGCCGCGTGAAAGCAATACCCGCCAATTGTTGCGCCACCGCCAGCGCACGCTTCTCCGCGGCTGCGTTGGCCGGTGAAGCGGCGGTGAAAGCTTGAATCGCATTTTGCAGGTAGTCCAGTGCCTGACTGTAGCGATCAGCCTCCAGCGCCAGTTTGCCGAGCAGGGTTTCCACCAGCAGGCGCGGCAGCGGCTGACGTTGTTCTGCCAGCAGCCGGGCCGATTGCTCCGCCCAGCGGAGCGCAGCGGGGTAGTCTTGGCGCGCCTGCGCGATCTTGGCCAGTTCAAATTGCGAGCTTGCCAGGCCCATGGCATTGTTGGCCTGTTGCGCGAGCGCGAGGTTTTTCAACTCTGCCGCTTCGGCGGCGGAATAGTCTTTCAGCTCGCGGCGCCAGATGGAAAGATTGCGGTAGCTGCGGCCGGCTTGCCGCAGGTCACCGGCCGCCAGCGCCTGCGCCAGCATTCGCTCTTCGATGTCACAGGCGGTGGCGAAATCCCTGCCCGCCACCGCGCTTTCCTTGATGCGTTCTTCGAGACGCTGCACGTATTCCGGCCGGCCGAGCTGCTGCGCCATGGTGAGCGCCGATTGGTAGTAGCGAATCGCTTCGGCGTAATCGCCTTGTTGGCGCGCTTGCGTGCCCTTCGCCACGGTGAAATCCAGGCGGCTGGCGGCAAACTGATTCTTCTCGGCCGTCGTCATGCCGGCAAATCCCGCCAGCTCAAAGGCGGCCCAGGCAGTGGTGTGGGGGTGGCGTTCGCGCACCGCGGCCTGGGCTGCGGCCAGCGCGGCAATGGCCGGTTCGGTCTTGAGCGCCGAATAAAACGTCTCACTGAAGGTCGCGCGAATCTCAGGAGACACGCGCCATTGCGTGAGCACCAACGACGGCGCGCCGCAATAAATCAAGCAGCGCTGCAGCGCAATCAACTCTTCGCCGGTTTGCGTGCCGTCAAAGGGAAAAGCCGCATTGGGCAACACCACCAGGCTGGCGGCCAGATCGAGTTCGAACATGCGATGGAGTGGAAAGAGCACGGGTGCCGGCAGCCCACTCGGCGGCTGGCGCACCAGCAGGCGCAGTCCGGAAGACAGAGGATGCGCCGGTTGCGCCAGGAATTGATGATTGATCTGCAGAATGCCGGCGCTTTGCACAAGTTGCCGCGCCTCGCCGCTGCGCCAGTCCTCCCCCTGCCGCACCTGCATGCCGTTCGCTGCCGCGAGGGGCGCGGGCCTTTCCGCCTCGGTTGCATCTTGCAGCACCAGGATGTTGCCGGCGTTGAGATTCTTGTTGTGCTGCGCATAGCTGAATGCCGCCAGACTCGCAACCTTGGTAAAGCCGAACAGATCGATGGCGGTTTCGCCCTGGTAGGAAAGCGCGCTGAACGGCAGATAGTGCAGGCAGTCATCCGGCACGATGACCAGATTGGAATAGGAATCCAAATCCGGAATGCCCGCCAGCAGCAGTTCCCCCAACTCCGCAGCCAGCGCCGCGCGCGCCGGATTTTCCTCCATGACCGCCTGGCGAAATTGCTGCACCGCCAGCCGCAACTGTGAGCGTGCAATGGCCCGGCGTGTCTGCGTCAGCCCCGTTGCGCTCAGGCACCACACGATGGTTTCATTCTCACCGACAAAATAAGAGAGCACGGCGGTGGCCTGATCGAGGGAATCCTGCACCGTGCTCAGCGCCACGGTTTGCACGCTGAAGAAGCTCGCCAGTTGGGGATTCTCCGCCAGCGCCCTGGCGATGACCTGGCGGTATTCGCTCTCCGCCTGCGCCAGCTCGGCGCGCACGCGTGCCAATTCTTTTGGCCGCTGGGGCTCTTCCGACTCCAGTTTGCGCAGCTCGGCGCGCACGCTGCTGATCTTGCGCTGCAGGAAGGGCGCCTCGCCGCCGCCTTCGCCCCACAGCAGCCGATGGCGCTGGCGTTTGGGCGCGAGATAGCGGGTCGCCACCAGATTGGCGAAGGCATGCGCGCGGCTGCGCTCGCTGAGCGCCAGGGCCTCGCGGCCGTCGCCTTCGCCCGCGAGCAGCGTGATGGCATTTTCGTACAGCTCGCGCTGCTCCTGCGCCTGCGCCAGGCGCTGCTCGATGCCCTCCGGAATAATGGGCAGCCCTTCGAGAATGTCGAGAGCGCTGTCATACCATTCCCGTGCGGATTTGTACGCCGGCGCACCGGCGTTCGCCGCCGGGCCGCGCCAGAGTGTGGCCAGCGTGCCGAGGGCATGTTCCACGCGCCAGGTCAGCTCGGCGAGATTTTTCTGAATGCTCAGCTCGTGCGCGGCTTGCAGATGCTGCCACGCGGGCGGATAATCCTGCGCCAGCACGAACAGGCTGGCGAGGTTGCGGCGCACGATCACTTCTTCTGCGAACAACCGCCGGTTGGCGGCCAGCGCCAGCGCGGTGTCAAAAGCCGCAGCCGCCTGGGCAAGATGATGCAGCGCCTGCCAGGTGGCGAGCACCTCGCGATCCAATTCGCTGCGGCCGTTGGCCACCGCGGCCAAAGCCGGCGCATGCGGCCCGCCGAGGCCGCGCAGGCGTCGTTGCGCCGCGTGGTAGTGCAGGCTGCCGAGCAAATTGAGCACGGCCACTTTCTGGCGCGGTTCGATCACGGCGGCTTCTTCGATCTCCGGCCGCAGGATTCGCGCCCGGCGTTCGATGACCTGCAGCAGCGAGTCGGCGCGGCCGGCAGGCTGGCCGGGCAGCAGTGCAACATTGCCCAGGTTGATCAGGTTGATGATTTGGCCGGCGGGAATTTGGTAACGCTGGCAGACCTGAAACGAGGCTTCGAAATACGCGAGCGCCTTGTCAAAATCATGCTGGCTGTACCACAGGTCGCCCAGGTTGTTGAGCGCGATCGCCTCACCGGGCCGGTCTTTGCGCTGCCGCGCGGCCGCCACTTTTTGTTCATAAGCCGCCAGCGCCTCGGGCAATTCCTTGCGCGCTTCGTGGCTGGCGCCGATGAGCGTGAAGAGCAGCGCTTTTTCCTGCTCGCGGGTCAGGCCTTCGGCGCTCGACTCGCCGAATTGATCCGCATTCAGCCAGAACACCGGCAGCCCCAACAGCTTGATCTCGAACTTGCTCTTCTTGGGCTTGGGGAAACCGCTGTCGCCGCGCCGCCGCAGCAGCGTCAAGGAACTGTCGCTCTTTTGAATCGCCTCTTCGGTCTCTTCATTCTGCAAATGATTGTGTGCGATGTTGCGCAGCACCAGCGCCTGGTTGTGATTGCGGTATTCGCGCCTGCCCGCTGCCAGCACCGCGCGGTAATACTCGTTGGAAGATTCAAAATCACCCAGCCCCTCGTAGAGCAACGCCAGCCGGTTGAGGTTGCGCAGTTCGCCGTCGGCATCGCGCAGGCTGCGGCACAGCCGCACCGCTTCCTGCAACAGGGGAATGGCCTCCTGCGACCGGCCGCTCACCCAGGCGCACTGCCCCGCGCGCTCGTAAATCACCGCCTGCTGTTCGGTGGAAACGAAGCTGCTGTCGTACTGCAATTTGATCAAATAGTAGCGCAGCGCATTCTCGAAGCCGAATTCGCCGAGATTGTAGTAGTTGTTGGCGAGATTGAGCGCCAGACTGGCTTCGGTGAGCGGCGCCGCCTTCTCATCATTGACGGCGATGCCGGCGGTCAGCACGTCGATGGCTTTTTCATACCAGCGTTCCGGCGGGCGCGGCTTCTGCAGCGTGAGGGCGCGCACGGCATTGTCCAGCAGCCGCGGCGTGGCGAGCGCGATCTTCTCGAAAAAGCCCTTCTTGCGCCGGCGTTCCTGCTGTTCGAGATTTTCAATGGCCTCGTAGTTGAAACCCAGCGTGAGATAGGCCGGCACCAGGCGGTAATTGATCGCCAGGCTGCGCTCGATCAGGGCGCAGGAGCGGCGCAGCAGGCCGACATTGGTTTCGCCCTGGTAGGAATAGGCCAGCCCCAGGCTGTACAACAGAATATCGTTGTCCGGCGCCGCCGCATTGCGGCGTTCGTATTCCGCCACCGCGGCGTCGATGTTTTCCAGCCGGTACATGGCTTCGAGATAGCCGCGATGGGCCTCGAGATTGGCGGGATCATACTCGCGCGCCTGGCGAAAGAGCGCGAGCGCCAGCTCGGCATCGCGGCCGCGCAGCAGCACGCGACCGCGCGCAATCAGCGCCGCCACCAGTTCGGCGCGCGCCTGGTTGAAAGCGCTTTGATCTCCGCCCCGGCGATCACGCGCGAGCAGCGCGGCAAAAACTTGCGAGGCGCCCGGCAGTTCATTGTCTGCCAAATACAGCCGCAGCAGCGCCAGCGCCACGCGGTCGGCGAGACTTTGCAAGTACAGCCCACGCTGCGTTGCCAGCCGGTCGAGCAAATCGTGGTACTCGTTGGTGGCAAGCTTCAGTTCGCCCTCGCGCGCGAGCTGTTGCGCAAGCTGAAAACGCGCCGTGAAACTGACCTCCGGACGGGTGGCGTACCTCTGGCTCAGCAGTTGATAGGTGGCAAGCGTGTCGCGGCCGGCATTCGCCAGCGCGAGCTGCAACAGCCGCTCGCAAGCTGCGGCCTGCCATTCCCATTGCTCGGGAAACAGGGTGAGGATTTTGAGATAGGCGTCCTCCGCGGCGGCCATGCGGTGGCCGCGCGCCAGCGTCTCGCCCGCCAGCAGCAAGGCTGGATAAACATACTCGCCCAGCCCGGGATACTCGCGCGCGAGGGCGAGCAAATGGCTGACGCCGGCCTCGCGCTGATTTTGCCGGAGCAGAATCCTGCCGAGCGCCAGGCGGCAGCGCGCCTGCACTTCGGGCCAGCCCGGCTCGCGCTGCGTGATGGCGTTCAGGAGTTGTACGTCGCTGCGTGCCGCAGCCAGCTCCACCTCGGCCAGCGCTGCCGCTTCATCCCGTTGCGGATCACCCTGCTGCACCACGCTCCAGATCGCCAGCGCCTGAATCGTGTCGCCCAGCGCCAGAAAGCGCCGCCCCATCTCGACTTCCGCGTAATTGATCTGCCGCGTCGAATCGGGAAAGTCAAAGGGAATGGCTGCAAGCGTGAGAATGGCAAGCTCGTGATTGGGGAAGCGCCGCGCAAACGCGATGCTTTCGCCCGGCGCGGGATAACGCGCCAGCATGCCGGTCTCCGGAATGCGCCAGAGATCGAGATTGCCGTAACGATTGGCGGCATAGTAGATGGCGCGATCACTGCCCCACTGCGGAAAGAGTGCGCCTTCGCCGCCAGGCGTGATTTGCAATTCGCGCGGCACGATCAGGGCGCGGCCGGACTCGTCGCAAACCTGCACCAGGCGCAGGTGGGTGCCGGACTGTTCCGCGGCGGTTTCGGAGCGTTGCACCACCAGCATGTTGCCGCGCGGCGACCAGCTCGGGAAGCGGTTGTCTCCCACGAACGTCACTTGCCGCGGCGGTTCGGTGGCGCGCGTATCCGCGGGCACAATGAAAACCTGCCGGCCGGCATGGCCGGCCGCCGGCGCCACCACCGCCAGGTGCCTGCCATCCGGAGACCAGGCGGCGTCGCTGCCGGCGACATTGCGCAGCGGATGGCTGGCCCTGGTTTTGACATGATAAAGCCAAAGCTGTTCCTCGCCCTGCGCGCCACAACTAAAGGCAATGGTGCGGCCATCCGGCGAGAAGACGGGCGACACCTCGCGCACGAAGTTGCTCGTCAGGCGCGTGATTTTGCCCGGCAGCAGGCGATCATGCTGCTCTTTCACTTTCAACAGAAAGAGATCACCCTCGGCGTCGTCGCGCCGCGAGATAAAGACGATGGACTTGCCGTCCGGTGACCAGGCCGGGCTGAAGTCATCGCTGGTGTGCGTGGTGAGCGGTGTGGTCTGGCCGCCAGCAGCGGGCTTGGCCCACAGATCATAGTTCTTGTTGCTGCGTGAAACGTAGACGAGCCAGCGGCCGTTCGGCGAGAGCGCAGGCATGATGTCCGGCTCGGGATGGGAGGTCATGGGATGTGGTTCGAGCAGTACTTCGCGGTCCGCGGGCCGGTTGGCCGCCGGCGTGGGCGTTGGCAATGCGGGCGATTGGGCAAACGAGGAAATGCAGAAAAATACGAGGAGGAAGAAAACAGCCATACCTGAGTCCCGGCTTCGTGGAAGACTGGTGAAGTGAGGGCGATGCGGGCATCGCATTGGCGTGCCCGGGTCTTACGGAAGAGGCCCACCGGCGCGCGTTGTCGTCCCGGCGGGCGGAAGCAATGCGGCGGCAGCCAGTCGGCGCGCTGTTGCTGAATCAAACCCGATCGCCGCTCGCGCCTGTCGCTGTGATTGCTTTAACGCCTGTCGAAGAAAACCACGTCGGTGCGGCGGTTCAACCGGCGGCCCTCATCGCTGCTGTTGTCATATTTGGTGCTGACGCCGCTGCCGGCTGCGACGACCCGGGCGGCCGGTACGCCTTGCGCGATCAGATGATTGCGCACGTATTGCGCGCGGCGGTTCGACAAATCCAGATTGTAGCTCAGCTCGCCGATGTTGTCCGTCCAGCCCACCAGGCGAACGGTGCGGGTTGTGGTTTTTCTCCAGCTCGCGCTGGACGAATTCAACACACCCGCGCAGTTGCGTTTGCGTGGCGATGTCTGAGAGGTCGAGTCTGTCGGAATTGAACTCGAAGAGAAAACGGAATTCCGACACCACGCCTTCCGCGGTCAAACCGAGCACCAGATCCGGCAGGGCGGTGGCGGCGGTGACCGCTTCGGTTTCGAGATTGGCGAAGGTATAGCCCGGTTTGGTGGCGGTGATCAGCAGGCGCTTTCGCCAGCGCGTGGTGACGCGGTAGTGTCCCAGTGAATCGGTTGTGCCGGCCAGCAAACGCTCGCCGGTTTCCAAATCCGTGACCGTTACTTCTGCCTGCGGCAAAGGTGCAGAACCGGCATCGCTGACCCGGCCGGTCAGTTCAACAGTTGCCGGCGAGAGCGCGAAATCGGCGAAGTAAAGCGACTCCTCGCGCAAGTCGATTTCCGTACTGTCGGCGAGATAATCCGGCGCGTGGGCCGTCAGGCGCCAGCGATGCGGCAAAGCCGCCTTCACGGCATAGCGGCCGTTTTCGTTGACCGCCACTTGCTGTTGCTGCGCGGGTTGAGCGATCGGCGTCAGCAAGAGCCGCGCGGTTGGCAACGGCGTGCAGCGGTCTTCCTGCAACACCAGCCCGGTGAGAAAGGCGGCCGGAATGCGGTAGGAAATCTCATAGCCGGAGAGCGTGACGATCTCGCGCGTGATTGCCGCAAAGATCCGGCCGAGTTCCTCGGCGCGTTTGGCGAGAAAGTGGCGGCCGCCGGAGTTCCTGGCCAGCTCCACCAGAAAATCATTCGGTTCCGTGAGAAAATCGATGGTGTAGAAAACCACCTCCGGCAGTTCGGAAATCAGTTGGCGAACCTCCTCCCGGCTCTTCTTGCTGGCATTGTCCAGGCCGTCAGAGAGCACGATGACATAGCGCTGGCCCTGGGGCGAGGCCGCCAGCCGGGCGCCGGCATAGATTTCATCATACAAGTATGTCTTTTTCGTCAACCTGCCGGTGCGCAGATGGTTCGCAATACGGCGGCGGGTCTCCTCCCGGTCCCGGCTTAAACCATAAGCCTGAATGTTCGGAATGACTTCCTCGCCGAGCTTGATGCCGGTGGAAGGGCCCTCTTCAAAGAACGCCATGGCCACGTCGGCACCCGGACCGATGTTCAACAGCAATTCGTGCAGCGTGTTGGTCAGGAGCTTGAGGTGATCGCTCATCGAGAAGCTGTTGTCGATGCAGAGAAACAGCGAAACTTCGGCATTCTCGGTTTTCACCAGCGGCTGCACGCGTGTCAGCTCGTAACGGCTCAATGCCGAGCGAATTTCAAAATCATCCACCTCCAGGCCGCCCACCGGCCCGCTGGAATCCGTGACCACCACTTTCAGTTTGCCGGGCGCCAGCTCCTGATAGGTGATCTCCGGCGCCGCGGCTTTTTGCGGATTGATCTTGATCTGCAATGGTTCCTGTGCCTGCACGGCCAGCGGAACAAACAGAAACCACACTGCGAATCCGGACTTCATGGCAGTTTCCCCTCATCATGATTCACAGCCGAAATTTGGATTGTTTTACAGAACCGCAATTGTTTTCTATTAAATCGGCCGGCGAGTTGTTGTTTCGCTTTGCAGCAACCGCCCTCGAAATGTCCTTCCGATGAAGCGCGTAAAGTCCCTGGCACACTGCCTGCGATTTCACACGTTCCCGCGGGGACGACAGGCCGGGTGGGACAGGCTTTTCCGGTGTCGTGCGCTTCGATTTGTCCGGATGATTCCGCGTGTCATGCAGAAGGAACCTTGTGAGATACCCGGCGCTGTGCTTAACCCTGACCGGAACCGTGCAGGATGACAGGGGGGTGATTGTACTTTTCAAGGCAATGGCTCACGGGCCTCGCAAGGTCGCGAAGCACCAGGGCCAAAGCCCTGCATGGCGGCAGAATGATAAGCACGCGCCCGCATTGTTGCAAGCCTCTTTTGCATCAGCGCCAGCGCGTCACTTCCACGCGCGCATCATTGAAGCAGGCGCCGCCGCCGACCACGTTGAGCGTGTCCGGCGCCAGCGCGTTGGCGGTTTGGCCGTTGCGCGAGGCCTTGCGCCAGGCGCCCTTGGGCATGACCACCACGCCGGGCCGCACCAGGGTTTGAATCTTCAACCGGCACACGACTTCGCCGTGAACATTCCAAACCCGCACCAATTCGCCATTATGCAATCCGCGCGCCGTCGCGTCCGCCGGATTCATCTCGAGATAAAGCTCGGGCAGATTGTATTCCGCCATCGTGCTGTTGATCGCCTTGTCGGAGGCGGGACTGATCAGGGCCAGTGGATAATCCGGGTCGTTTTGCTCGGCAAGAAACTCATACGGCTGGCCGCCGAGCTGCGGCGGCGTGAAGTGAACCTTGCGATCCGCGGTGGCCGGAAACACGGTGACGAATTGCACCGGCGCGCGCCCGGGAAAATCAAAGAATGCGATCCTGTCACGCTGCAATTGTTCCAATGAAATCTCTTTGCCCATGCCGCGAATGGCCTGCGTCGCGCGCTCGAGATAAGCCGGTGTGCCCGCTTGAAAATCAACCTCCTGCCAGCCCATGGCGCGGCCGAGCAGCGCAAACACTTCTTCGTTGGGCCTGGCTTCGCCGGCCGGCGCGAGCACTGGTGCACTGTACTGCAGCGCATAGCTGCCGTAGGCTTTCTTGATCTCGTGTTGTTCCAGAAAGGTGACGGCCGGCAGCAGCAGGTCGGCGTAGGCAGCGGTGTCCGTCATCACCTGGTCGAACACGACGGTGAATAAATCTTCGCGCTGCAAGCCGGCCAGCACCGCGTTTTGATTCGGCATGGTGGCCATGGGATTGCAGTTGTACACGAACAGCATTTTCACCGGCGGATTGTTCTCTTCCAGCAGCACCCGGCCGAGCCGGTTCATGTTGATGACGCGCGTGTGCCACGCGTTGCTGCCCACCATCCTGCTGTCGTCGAAGCGGAATGCCGCGCTGTTGCTGAGCGTGTATCCGCCACCGCGTTTGCCGAATTTGCCCAGCAGCGCGGGCAGCGCGAGAATCGCCGCCGCCGCCTGGCCGCCGTTGCGGTTGCGCTCCAGGCCCCAGCCCAGGCGAATCACCGCCGGCTCGGATTCCGCGTAGAGCCGCGCCACCCGTTCGATGGCCGCCGCCTCGACGCGCGCCAGCGCCGCCGCCCGTGCCAGGGTGTAAGGCTCCGCTTTTTCGAGCAGCGTAGCGAGGCCCACGGTGTGCGCGCGGATGAAATCCCAGTCAAGCAAGCCGTGTTCATGCCAGTAACGAATCAGCGCGAGCGCCACGGCTAGGTCGGTGCCGGGATAAATCGGGAGATGCAAATCGATCTCGCGATCGGAAAAATGGCGCACCGGATCGATCGTGATGAGGCGCGCACCGTTGGCCTTCGCTTGTTTCAAAAACGGCACGAGATGAATGTGAGTGGCCTTCGGGTTGCCGCCCCAGATGATGATGCAGCGGCTGGCGACGTAGTCTTCAAATGCAACGCCGGGCATCTTGCCGTACATCCCCATTGCCGCCTCGCCGGTGGGCATGGCACACACGGCGCGCGCCAGCCGCGAGGCCCCGAGTTTGGCAAAGAAAGCCCTGTCGCTGGTATCCTGGCCGAGCAGACCGTTGGAGCCGCCGTAGCTGAACGGCAGAATGGCCTCGCCGCCCCAACGGCTTTGGATCTCGCGGCAAGACTGGCAAATCATCGCCACCGCCTGCTCCCAACTGATCCGCTCAAAACGGCCTTCCCCCTTGGCGCCGCACCGCCGCATGGGATACAGCAGCCGCGCGCTGCCATGCACGCGCTTGCTGAAGTCTGCAACTTTGGAACAAATGAAACCAGCGGTGAGAGGATTGCGGTGTGAGCCGCGAATTTTGCGGAGGCGGCCGTCCATGACTTCCACCTCCAGACTGCAGGTGTCCGGGCAATCCATTGGGCAGACGGAGGGCAGTGTTTCCGTGGGCATGGCTGGACTCGATTGTTGGTTGCGTGAATGAGGGTGACTGGGTTGCAGGCTGACGGCGACGAAGCGGGCGCAAAGTAGATAACGGCAACAGGAAAGTCAAGCGGCCGCCGCCGAATGAAAGCGACCGGGACAACGCTGTTGGATGTACTTGTGAATGCGACACGACGCCATCAGTTGTTTTGCCCCTTGCCCCTCGCCCCTTGACATCCTGCCAAATTTCCCTATTTTCGTTGCTTGCAAACCAGTAATCACCTCCCCAGCCGGAAAAAACGCAACTCAAAGGAAATCGCCAACAGTTGGAGACGCACCCGGCAGCAGAAGAAGTTTCTTATCAGTTGGGTTGTTCCTCTCTGCTGGAGTGAAAAACTGCTCTTGCGGCAACGAGTTCACTCCAAAGAGACGAATCTGCCAGAGGCTGTCGCACCGCCACCGCGATCAACCACGAAGAAGGCAAGCGCTCATGATGAGGTTTCGGTTCTGGCTCTGTTCCGCATTCCTTCTTGGCCTGTCTGCAGCCGGTTTCCCCCAGTTCGCCTTCTATGATTCCCTCCATGGCATCTATTGGTCCCAGGTTGCGCCGCCAAGTGGCGGATCCCTCAGCAACGGCCAGCTCATTCGTGAAGGCCTGGGCTATCTGATGTGCGAGTCGGGTGACCTTTATGAATACGACGCCTCGCGGCCCCAGCCCTGGCGCCGGATCCCGCAACCGGGCCAGTACAAGATTGCAGAATACTTTGCTCTGGAGCCTGACGATATCTGGGCGGCGGTGGAAGTGCCGGAGATATTCAAGAATATGCTCTTTCATTGGGACGGCCACTCCTGGACGCCGGCGTTTTCGCAAAATGCGTACGGCATTTCGGACATCTATTTCTCCTCTCCGCAGGAGGGCTGGCTGGCCTGCAACTATGGCGAAGTCTGGCACTACTGGCACGGCGAATGGCAGCGGGAAAAGTTCCCGGCCTTCATTCACGTGAGTCTCTTGAAGCCTGCTCCCGATGGTTCGCTCTATGCCATTTGCCGCGCGCCGCAGCAGGGCGCGTTGCTGCGGCGCTGGCAGGGCGAATGGCAGCTCCTATCCCGTGATTTCTTTCAGAATCTTCCCGCGATGTCTTTCACCCCTGCGAACCGCCTGATCATTACCGAACCCAGCCTTGTGCCCCGGCGGCTGACCATCGGAAAACAAACCGCCTGGAGCTACCCGCTGCGCAACGCGGAGTTTTTTTCTGACGGCGCCGGCTACGGCGTGGATTTGTCGACCATCTATGCTTTTCAAGATACCGCCTGCACGGCCATCGCCACCTCGCCGGTTCAACTCTCGCAAGTGCGTTTGTTCAGCAAAACCTTTTCGTGGATTCTGGGCACGGAGGGTTTGGTGCTCATGCCGCAGCAGCACATGCCGGCCGCCTTTGCCCAACCCCGGCCGGAATCTTCCTTTCAATTGCTCGAAGTGCCGGTGACGCGCCTGTATGGTCTGGCGGTGCTGCAAGACCGGCCGGCCGCGCCCTGGCGCGTCCATGCCATCGCCACCTACGGCCCCAACGTGGTTTTTGAGCCGGCTGCTTTCTTCCCGTCGCGGGAGAAGCCCCATCCCGGTGATCGTTTTCCCGACCACGCGCCGCGCTTGAATCTTGCCGGCTCCGAGAACTACACGATACGTAATAGCCTCTCGGGTGTGCTTCTGCCCAACTTCGATCAAGGCGTCACCACCGGCGACCTCAACGGCGACGGCCGCAGCGATCTCGTCGTCACCAGCATGTATGGCCATCCATTTGTCTACTTCAAGAGCAATCGCGATTTCTATCATGAGGTGACTGCCTTTTCCGGTTTGAAGGAGTGGGGCAGCGTGCGCCAGCGCCCGATGCTCCCCACCCTGTTCGATGCCGATAACGACGGCGATCTCGATTTGTTCATTGCCTGCCAGTATGCCAGCAACGCATTCTTCGTCAACGACGGCCGCGGACGGTTCACCGAGGTGACCCACGCCGCCGGCCTGACCACCACCGGCGGCGGCATCGGCGGCTATGTCCTGGACTTCGACGGCGACGGCTGGCAGGATTTGTATGTCACATGCGTAAGCCGCACCAACCTGCTCTATCGCAACCGCGGCCCTGACCACAGCGGCTTGCCCCGCTTCGAGGAGGTCAGCGCCCGCAGCGGCGAGGCCTGCCAGCAAGATCTCAAAGAATCCCAGGGCGCGGCCGTGGCGGACTATGACAACGACGGCGATCTCGACCTCTTTGTCTGCAATCGCATGAGCGCGAGCCTGCTGCTGCGCAACGAAGGCAACGGCACCTTCAAGAACGTCACGGCCGCCGCCGGCCTGCTCCACCAGGATCAGAGCATGGGCGCGCTCTTTTTTGATGCGGATTTGGACGGCCACCTCGACTTGCTGGTCGCGAACATCGGCCGCAATCGCTTCTATAAGAACAGGGGGGATGGCTCGTTCGTCGAACAATCCAACCAATTTGCCGACTGGGACGGCGCGCGCAACTTGATGGACGCCAGCCGGCGCCTGGGCGGCAACAGCACCGGCCAGCTCGCCGTCGATCTCGATGATGACAGCGACCTCGACATGCTCATTGCCAACTACGACACCGGCATGTTTGTCCTGCGCAACGGACTGGATCGCCGGCGCTCGGGTATCGCCATTTCTCTGGAAGGAATTCTCAGCAACCGTTCCGCGGTGGGCGGTCGCGTTTTCCTGTATGAAGCCGATTCCGCCAACCGCCCGGCGAAGCTGGTGGGGCAGCGGCTGATCGAATCCAGCAGCGGTTTCGGCAGCAGCCCCGCCAAAATTGCCCATTTCGGCGTGGATTCCACCAAGACTTATTTCGCCCGAATCTACTTTCCCTCCGGCATTGTGCGCGAGTTGCGCGGCTTGCGCGGCGGCGGGCGCCACGTTGTTGTCGAACTGACCGGCATGGGCGCCAGCGTAATCAAGGCCAGGCGCACGCTGGCGGATTTGTTCCTGGGTTTTCGCAGCCGCGAGCGCTACCTGGTTCTGTTGTCGGGCGCGCTGCTACTCTTCCTGCTGGTGAAATTCGGCAGGAAATACTGGGGCGTGGCCGGGCATGATGTGCCGCGCCTGGCCTGGACCTTTGGTTTGAGTTTTTGGAGCAGCCTGATCTTGTGGCTGGCCAAGAGCCAGCTCGTTTTCATCGTGCGGCCGCTCGTTGTCGGCACGGGCCTCACGCTGGCGGCCATGCTCGCCATTCGCTTCCAGCGCATGCGGCGCGCCCGCGCGGCCTCGCTGGAGATGCTGCAGGTGCGGCTGCATGCCTTCGATCACGGCAGCGTCATCCATCAGTTGATGAATCGCCTGGCGTTTTATCTCGAAAACCTGCACACCGAAAGCGCGCCGGCGCCGGCGGTGCGGGAAAAACTGCTGCAGCTCGCGCGCAACACCCACTCCATTCTCAAACAGGAGATCGACGCGATTCTGACCTATCAATACGCCAACAATTTCGCGGTCGATCTCGCGTATGCGCTGGAAAGGAAGTGGAACCAGTTCCGCAAACTGCTGCACGGCTTGCAGCGCGCCCTGCAGATGGCCGAAAAGCCGCAGCCGGAAGTGCTGGCCGCTCTGCGGCGCGGCCAGGAGCAAATCCGCGCGGGCATCGCAGAACTGAAGCAGCGCCTGAGCGCGGCATACTACGTGGACGTGCCTGCTGTGATTGCGGATGTGCTGCAACAGCGCGAAAGCGAGGGCCTGGCGCTGCGGCCGCATCCGGCGATGCCGCGCGCCCGCATCGCCGCGGCTGATCTCGCCTACGTGCTCGACGAATTGGTGAGCAACAGCCTGCGCCATCTCGACGGCCGTCCGGCACAAATCCTGTTCGAGCTGCGCCACGCTTATGATGAAGTGCATCTCGACGTGCGCGACAACGGCGCGGGCATTCCTCAGGATCTTTGGGAGGAAATCTTCAAGCCGGGCTTCACCACCAAAGCCGGGGGCCGGGGCGGCTTCGGGCTGTATCACATTCGCCAGCGCATCGAAAAAGCAGGCGGCAAAATCTTCGTGGCGGAGAGCCGGCCCGGCGGCGGCACCACCATGCGCATTTGTTTGAAAGCGGAGATCTAAAATTGTGTCGGAGGGAGGACCACGTTTGCTGTCATCCTGAAAGGATTCTGTGGAGAATTGGACCTGGTGCAAGTGTCTCACAAGATTCGTCTGCATGCCATATCGAGAGATTATTTCCACGGATTCCAGTTATGGACCACTGGCATCTCACCCGGCATTCTTACGAGTTTTCTTATCATTCAACACGAGAATCCCGCAGGATGTAAGTTCCGTCGTATTGTCCAGGATCGGTTTGCCGTTCAAATTTTCAGAAGCTTCTTGCAGGATTGACTCTTCAAACGCTCACAAAAACGGAGAACCCCATGCCAAGCAAGCGAAAGTCCTCTGCCGGCACTCCGCGACACGCCCTCCGTCTCGCGGCGATCTTCCTGCTCGCGGGCGGCGCCGCGCTCTGCCAGACCCTGCCGCTCAAGCGTCTCGACGCCTACATCGAGCAGGCGCGCGTGCAATGGGAAGTGCCGGGGCTGGCCGTGGCCATGGTGAAGGACGATTCCGTCATTTTTGCGAAGGGCTACGGCGTGCGCGAGTTGGGCAAACCCGGCAAGGTCGATGCGCACACGCTGTTCGCCGTGGCCTCGAACACCAAAGCCTTCACCGCGGCGCTGCTCGGCCTGCTGGTCGAGGCCGGCAAACTCAATTGGGAGGATCGCGTCGTGCAGCATTTGCCGGGTTTTCAAATGTATGACCCTTACGTCACGCGCGA
>JBBIKM010000030.1:25287-43058 GCA_037445455.1 bacterium
TGAACCTCGTCGATCTGCTCACCCATCGCAGCGGCCTGCCGGTTTATGGCGGCGATCATTTGTGGATCGGCGCCCGGCTCGACCGTGGGGAAATCATCCGGCGGCTGCGCTATCTCGAACCCAATGCGCCGCTGCGCGCCAGGTTTCAATACCAGAACCTGATGTTCCTGGTCGCGGGCCAGGTCATTCCCGCGGTCACCGACACAAGCTGGGATGATTTCATTCAAGCGCGCCTGCTCCAGCCTTTGGGCATGCGCGAGACAGTTACCAGCATCCGCTTTCTCGCCGGCCGCGACAATGTGGCCACGCCACACGAAGTCGTGCACGGCAAAATTGCCGCCATTCCCTACGACAGCGTTGATGCCACCGGCCCGGCCGGCTCGCTCAACTCAAACGTCATCGACATGGCGCAATGGATGCGGCTGCATCTCGGCAAGGGCGTGTACCGCGGCCGGCGCCTGCTCAGCGAAGCCACCATGCGCATGTTGCACACGCAACATATGGCAATACCCGTTGCCACCTGGGCGGAGAAAAACCTCGGCCGGCATTTTTCCGGCTATGGTTTGGGCTGGTTCATGTATGACTATCGCGGCCAGAAAGTCATGAGCCACGGTGGCGGGCTGTCCGGCATGTTCTCGCTGCAAACGTGGCTGCCGGACAAAAACTTCGGCGTCATCATTCTCACCAATTTTGCGCCGCATGACCTGACCGATGCCCTCACCTACCGCATTCTCGATGCCGTGCTGGGCGCGCCCGAGCGTGATTGGAGCGCGGATTTTCTGCGCTGGCGCGAAGAACAGCGCGAGCGCGAGGCCAGGGCCGAGGCGGAATTGCAGGCGCAGCGCGTTGCCGGTACCCGGCCTTCGCTCGCCCTGGAGGCCTATGCCGGCACTTATTTCGATGAGTTTTCGGGCGCGGCGCAAGTGAAGCTGGTCGAGGGCAAGTTGGTGTTCGATTACAATCCACGGCACACCGGCGTGATGGAGCACTGGCATTACGACACGTTTCGCCTCACCTGGCAAAATCCGATCTACGACATGCCCAAGACCGCCCTGGTGACCTTCTTTCTGGATGAAGCGGGCAGGGTCGAAAAGCTCAAGACGGTTTTCTACGATCCGATCTATTTCAAGCGGGTGAGGGAGTAGGGTGCCAGGACGGTTGTGGCGCCGGTTGCGACTCGATCAAAAGGCTTGGGCATCCAGCGCAACGCGGCCAAATCGCAAGGCAAAGCGAATCACCAACTGAGGGAAACGATGCCACAGAGCAATCCTGCGACGCACTCGGCGTGGTGCCGGCAGCGTCACACGATCCCCTTGATGACAGCAGGATGACAAATCACCTTGCTCCGTTTTGCCAGAGAACAAGAAACCGATTTTCAAAGAGTTCTCAAAAGGAAAGCACCGTGTCCAATTTCTTTCCCATGCCGCGTGCTGATCGCTGGTATCTTGTGATCGTGATCGTCTTTGCCGCGCTGGCGTTTCTGCCATGGTCGCGCGCGGTGCAGGTGGCGGGCATGGCCCTGTTCGGCTGGCTGATGGCGGGCTTGATGTTGCTGTCGCCCGCGATTGCGCTCATTCTCATTTGGCGGGAGCACCGCAAAGACTGAATGCTGCGGAAAAAGCGTTGCGCCGCGGAGCCGCAACGGCACGCAAGAAAAGAGTCGAGTTTTGTCTTTCATGATTGCCCGCAAGACCTGAGTGGGAAATCTTTGCGGCCTGGTGTATCGGCGTGGATGCTTTCGCCTCAAGTGGAAAAGTCGAGATTTTCAGAATTGATGCAAACCCGCATCAATACGGGTCGGGAAAGCAGCCACCGGACGACTCTTTGCAACGAGTTGACTTTTTGCTGACCAAAGTGATCTCTGATGCTGTTGGTGACTTCGCGATTAACAGATTTGCCTGCGGCGATGGCCGCGCTGCGGTTGCGCCCAGCGCAGCAAGGATTCCTGGCAGGACAACTTGAAAAGATGCCGGTTGCACACTGGTGAATGGGAGATTCTGCATGACCCTCGAACGCGGCATCGTCGCCGCCTATCTGCTGGCTTGCATCGCCATCGGCGTGCTGGCCTCGCGCAAAGTGCTGATCTCGCGTGAAGACTATTGGGTCGCGGGCCGCCGTATCGGCACCTGGGTCAACGCGCTGGCGATCATGGCCGCGCTCGCCAGCGGCGGCTCGATCATCGGCGTGATGGGACTGGCCTACCGGAACGGCATTCCCTACGCGCTCGCCATGTTTGCCGGCGCAGTGCTCGGCTTTCCGCTGGCCGCGATCCTGGTCGCCAAACCGCTGCGCCATTTCGGCAAATTCACCCTCACCGATTTTCTGGCCTTCCGCTATCCGCATCCCGTGGTGCGCTATGCGGTGCCGCTGGTGATCGTCGTCAGCTTCACGGCCTACATCGTCGCGCAAATGAAAGCCGCTGGCCTCACCGCCAATGTCCTGCTCGGCATTTCCTACGATCAGGCTGTGACCGGCATGGCGCTGGTGTTCATTCTGTATGTCTCGATTGGCGGGATGCTTGCCGTGACCTGGACCGACGTCGTGCAGGGCCTGCTGATGCTTGCCGTCGTTTTGCTCACCGCGGGCATGCTGGTGGGCCGTTTGGGCTCGCCCGCCGCCCTCATGCAGCAGGCCACCACCGCCGCGCCGATGCTCGGCAAAGTGGCGCAGCAGCCCTTCACCAGTTACCTCGGCTCGTTTGTGATTTGGGCGGCGGCCATTCCGGTGATTCCGCACATCGTCATGCGCGTGTTCACCGCCAAAGATGCGCACGGCGCCCGTCTCTCGCTGAATTTGGCGATGGTCGCCTACAGCATCATGATTCTCGCGGCGGTGCTGGTGATCGTGCCCGCCGGCAAAATGCACTTTCCCTCTCTGGCGGATGCCGACACCATCTTTTTGGAAGTGATGCGGCAGGAGTTTTCACCGCTGATGCGCGGCCTGGCGGTGGCCGCGGTGATGGCCGCCGTCATGTCCACCACCGACGCGCTGCTGCTCGCCTGCAGCTCGGCGGTGGCGCATGATCTCTTGGGCGAGTTCTTGTCGAGACGGTACAGTCTGAAAGCCATGAACGGGATCTCGGTGGCGGTGGCGTGGCTCATCGGTTTGCTCGCGATGTATTTTGCCTATTCGCCGCCGGCGCTGCTCACCGCGTTCTATTCCGCGGCCATCGGGTTGCTGAGCGCCGGTTTGTTCGTGCCGGTGATCGCGGGCTTGTGGTGGAAGAAAGCCACAACCGCCGGCGGGGTGGCAGCGCTGCTCACCGGCAGCGTGGTCTATCTCGCGGTGCAATTCATGCCCGGCGCACCGCCGCTCTCGGCCATTCTGCTGGCGCTGCCCGCGAGCGCCTGCGCCATGTGGATTTTCAGCCGGTTCCAGCAGCCGGAGGAAGCTGCCCTGGTTGCGGAAGTCGCCCGGTTGCATCGATCTTGAATTTTTCACAATGGAGGCCGGCTTGCAAAAGATCACGCTGGTTGAAGTCTTTGAGGCCAGGCGCGTGCTCGCGCCTTATCTCAATCCCACGCCGCTTTATTCCTATCCCGGTTTGCGCCATTTGCTCGGCACGACGACCTTCGTCAAGCACGAGAATCATCAGCCCGTCGGCGCGTTCAAAGTGCGCGGCGGCATCGTTTTCATGAGCAAACTTTCCGCGGAAGTCAGAGGCCGCGGCGTGATCACTGCCAGCACCGGCAATCACGGCCAGGCCATTGCCTACGCCGCGCGGCTCTTTGATGTCGCAGCGACCATCGTGGTGCCGCAGGGCGCCAATCCGGTGAAAGTGGAAGCCATTCGCGCCATGGGCGCCAACCTCGTGTTTCACGGGAAGAATTTCGAAGAGGCGCGGCACTTTGCCGAAGCGCACGCCCGGGAAACCGGCGGCCGTTTCATCAGCTCCGGCGATGAACCGTGGTTGATCGCGGGCGCCGGCACCATTACTCTGGAGATCATCGCAGCCCTGCCGGAGGTGGGAACGATTATTGTGCCGGTCGGTGGCGGCAGTGGCGCCGCCGGCTGCTGTATCGTGGCGAAGACGATCAACCCGCAGATTCGCGTCATCGGCGTGCAGGCCGAGAAGGCACCGGCGGTATATCTCTCCTGGAAATCGCGCGGCCGCGTGGCAGCCAGGATCGAAACTTTTGCGGAGGGACTGGCCACTGCCGCGCCCTTCGATTTGCCGCTTGCGATCATGCTTGAGCATCTCGACGACTTTGTGCTGGTGAGTGAGGAGGAAATGCGGCAGGCGATCCGCTTGCTGATCGAACAGACCCGCAATCTGCCCGAAGCCGCGGCGGCCGCGCCCCTGGCCGCCGCGCTGAAAATCAAAGCGGCGCTTGCGCCCCGGCCGCTGGTGCTGGTGATGAGCGGCGGCAACCTCACCCTGCAGCAATTGCAGCAAGTTTTGGCAAACGCATGACGGCGTTGCGAGAATTCCGCCCCGGCTTGTGGCTCACCGAACTGCAACTCGAGGAATTTGCCGTGCGCGGTGCCGTGCTGCTCGGCAGCCGGCGGGCAGCGGTGTGGGATTCGCTCTCGCATCCGCGCGACATGCTGCCGGTGGCGCAATTGCTGGGTCGCCGCGATTTTGTGCTGATCTACAGTCACGCCGATTGGGATCATGTGTGGGGAACTGCCGGCCTGCCTTTTTCGGACAAGATGATCTGGGCGCAGGCGCATGGCCTCACCCGTTTCGCACAGGAGGTGCCGGCCGAGCTGCGCGAGAAGCAAACAGCCGAGCCGGGTAAATGGGATGAGGTTGTGCTGGTTCCGCCCACGCATGTTTTCGCAGCCGTGCAGGCGTTCGAGCTCGGCGAAGCGACGCTCACGCTGCATCATCTTCCCGGCCATACGCGCGACAGCATTGTTGGCTTTGTGCCCGAGTGGGGGGTGTTGCTGGCAGGAGATGCGGTGGAAACGCCGTTTCCCCTGCTCACTGCTGCAAGTCCGCTCGATCTTTGGTGCGCGGCATTGCAGCGCTGGGCCGCGGACGAGCGCGTGCAACATGTCATTCCGGCGCATGGTGAAATCGGCGGCCGCGAATTGCTTCGGCAAAACCTCACTTACCTGCGCGGCTTGCGCGAGGGCGCGGCCGTCATTCCGCCTGCCGGCTGGGATCCCTTCTATCAAGCAGCCCATCGTGAAAACCTGCGCCTGGCGCAGAAACATGATTGATTTGCCATGAGGTGCGGAAATGAGAAAGCTGATGCGAGGGCGGTCCGCGTTGTGCATGCTGTTGTTTGCTGCGCCGCTGCCGGCGCAACATCAAAACGTGCTGGTGAGCAATTTGAATTATCCCAACGAACCGTGCATTGCCATCGATCCCAACAACACTGACCGCATGGTGGCTGCCGCCAACTTGAACAACTTCTATTACTCGAGTGATGCGGGATTGACGTGGACAGGCGGCCGCGCGACTTCGACTTACGGCGTGTGGGGTGATCCCGTGGTGGTGGCGGATCACGAGGGCAGTTTCTACTACTTTCACCTCTCGAATCCGCCCAACGGCAATTGGATCGATCGCATCGTGTGCCAAAAATCCACGGACGGCGGCAAGTCGTGGTCAGGAGGGACGTTCATGGGGCTGGTGCCGATCGCCGGCGGCGCCAAAGCGCAGGATAAAGAATGGGCTGTCGTCGATCGCAACAATCACCTCTATGTCACCTGGACGCAGTTCGATCGCTACGGCAGTGCCGCTCCGCAGGACAGCTCGATCATTCGCTTCGCCAAATCCATCGATGGCGGCGAGACCTGGTCGGAGCCGGTGCGGATCAACCAGGTTGCGGGTGATGCCATTGACAGCGACAATACTGTGGAGGGCGCGGTGCCGGCAATCGGGCCGCAGGGTGAGATCTATGTCGCATGGGCCGGCCCGGCCGGCATCGTGTTCGACAAGTCCACGGACGGCGGTGAAACCTGGCTGGCAGAGGATATTTTCATCGACGCCATGCCCGGCGGTTGGAATTTTTCCGTGCCCGGCATCTATCGCTGCAACGGTTTTCCGGTGACGGTTTGTGATTTGAGTGACGGCCCGCTGCGCGGCACGATCTATGTGAACTGGTCGGATCAGCGCAACGGCGAGCATGACACCGATGTCTGGCTGGCGAAATCGCATGACGGCGGTTTGACGTGGAGCGCGCCGATCCGGGTGAATGACGACGGCCCCGGCCGCCACCAATTCTTCACCTGGATGACGATCGATCAGGTCAATGGCACGCTTTACTTCGTTTTTTATGATCGCAGGAACTACAGCGACAACCGCACCGATGTTTTCATGGCAATCTCGCGGGACGGCGGCGCCACCTTCACCAATTTTCAGGTCAGTGACTCGCCCTTCACCCCGCGGCCCGAGATCTTTTTTGGCGATTACACCAGCATCGCGGCGCACAACAACGTCGTGCGGCCGCTTTGGACGCGGCTGAACAACGTCGAATTGAGTTTGCTGACGGCGATTATCGATCTCGACCAGATTACCGGCGTCCAGGACCGGCAGGCACTGCCGCCGCAGACACATGCGCCGGCGCAGAATTTTCCCAATCCGTTCGAGGAGGCCACCTATCTCTCCTTCAAATTGCACCGGCCGGCGATTCTCAGTTTGAAGATCTATGATCTGCTCGGCCGGGAAGTCGCGACGGTCATCGATCGCAAGCCCTACGGCATCGGCCAGTACGTCGAGAGCTTTCAGCCCCGGGACTTGGGACTGCCCAGCGGCGCATATTACTACGTTTTGCAGAACGGCAGCGAGGTGATGAGGAACAGGATGATCTATGTCAAGTAGGAGTACACAGTGGCCACACTCCTCTGCTGCCCCCTCAGTTCCTCGAAATCTCTTCACAGCCGTGGAAGGCCGCCAGCGCTTCGTGCTTGCTGTCATAGGCTTCGAACACGCGATTGAGATTGGTCAGTTGCAGCAATCGCCGGACGTTGCGGTGCACGCCGGTGAGCTTGAGTGTGCCGTTGACCGCGTGCAGCTTGCGGGCGGCGCCCACCAACACGCCGAGCAAAGTGCTGTCGAGGTATTCACACCGCGACAGATCGATCAGCAGGCGGCGCTCGCCGGCCGCGATGAAATCGAACAACTGGCGGCGCAACTCGTTGGCGAGCGCAAAATGCGTCTCGCGGGTGGGGATGCACACGATGAGGATATTGTCTTCGTGGTTGGTTTCGCAATGCATGAACGCCTCCGCAGAATTCTGCAAAATGGCAACCGGCGGTGCCGGCGGGCGCGTGGGTGATTGACGGATTGTGATGAAGACGCGGTTGGATACGCGTGAGGCGGGTCAAGAATCGGTGTGTGACCCCGGCCAGAATGCCACTTTAGTACCGGCGTCGCAGAAAAATGCAGAAAAAGGAAAAACGATTGCCCGTCTGCAATCACGAGCTTTAAGAAAATGTTCCCGCAACGGCGTGGCCGTTGCATCGAAATCCGCAGCGTCTCCACGAGATGAGGCGATCATTCCAGTGCCCGGAAAGATGCCTGCCGCATGACATAAGGAGACCACGCCTCTTCATGCCAACGAAAAGCGCAATCAGGCAAGAGAGGAGCAGACTATTACTACAACGTTAAGTATGCCCGCTCATCGCGATAGCAAGCCAGCATGACGCCGACGAGGTCGCCTGTCAAAGCCCGCGGGCAGCGCCGGGGGAACTGATGGAATTTGTCGCATGTAACTTTGGAGGGCGGCATTCCTGACAGGGCTCTCTCGCGACCCGGTGGGGCTTGGTGATTTCTCCTGCTTACAGCGTACCCAGGGCGTTGCCCTTCGCTGCCACCTTTTGCCCCCTTGGGACTGTTGGTCTGGGCAGTTGAATTCGACTTAACGTTGCAGTACTATTCAGCGCGAAGGGACCGGCGCCATTGCCGTTCGACCTCGGCGGCCGGCAGGTTCCACGCCGCCAGGCAGGCCTCATGCCAGGCCTTGCCTTCCTGAAATTGACGAAGCAATGAGTTGATCCCGGCGGTTCCGTATTGCTCTTCGAGAAAACGGGCGAGACGATAGAGGGCGAAATAGAGGGCAGCCAGCTCTTCCTGATTTTGCGCGGCGGCGAGCCGCGTTTCGAATTCGGCAAATTCCATTACCGGCGCGGCGCGCCGGCCAGGCTTGAGATGCTCGATCTCGCCGGAGTGAAACACTGCCAGGGCTTCGCTCAACCAGCGCGGACAAGCGCCGGCGGTCGCCGCCGCGAGCAGGCAGTGCATGATTTCATGCCGGATGGTGGTGGCGAGTATGCCGCGTTCGCGCAGCACCCGCACGGGTTGCAGATGAATCATGCCGTTTTGATAAACCGAAGCCAGCCACCAGGGTGAGCGCGTCTGTTGGCAGAAGGCGTAAGTGGTGGCAGCGAGATGAATCCGGATTTGAGAGGAGGAGGGAGAGGGGTATTTTTCGTTGAGGGTTTGCCAGGCGGCCACGGCCAAGTCCAAAACAGCGGCGGCTTCCGCTTCGCTGTGACCGGCCGCAAAGGTTACAGTCACCGGGCCGCGCGCCATGGTGCGCTGCGGCTGGCTGGGCAGCATGCTCGCCCAGCCCAACACCAGCGCGCCGGCAATTGGCCACCACGGCCGCCGGCGAGTCCTTTTTTCCGCCGGAGCGCAGCGCGGGAAGCTAGGCCGCCCATCTTTCTGCAATGCTGCCATCGCGCCTGCCCACGATTACCAAATCCGCGACCGCGACAAACAATCCCACCTCGACCACGCCGACAATGCTCTTGAGAAGCTGCAGCAGCTTCTCCGGCTCGGCGATTTCGCCAAAAGCGCAGTCGATGATGAAATTGCCATTGTCAGTTCGAAACGGTTTTGCCGGGCTGCCGCGCAGCGCCGTCTTGCAGCCCAGGCTGCGCAAGATGGCGGCAGTGGATTGCCAGCCGAACGGCAGCACTTCCACCGGCAGGCGAAAACGGCCGAGCCTGGGCACCAGCTTTTTTTCATTCACCATGATGATGACGCGGTCGCTGCGCGTGGCAATGATCTTTTCGCGCGCGAGCGCGCCGCCGCCGCCTTTGATGAGGTTGCAGTCAGGATCGACTTCATCGGCGCCATCGAGGGTGAGGTCGATTTTGTGAAAGGCGCCGGCGTCGTTGATCAGGGGAATCCCCAGCCGTTTGGCGAGTTGCGCCGTAGCCGCCGAGCTGGGCACACCGGTGACCCGCAATCCCGTTTTGATTCTTTGGCGGAGCGCACGCAGCGCCAGGGCAGTGGTGCTGCCGGTGCCCAAGCCAACCGTCATCTTGTTTTCAATGTACTGCACCGCGGCGACCGCGGCAGTGTGTTTCTGTTGATCAGTGGAGAGGCGAGGCATGTGGCTCTTTCGCAGTCTGGTTTTTTAAGAGTGAATCGCAGCAAGGAAAAGCAAACCCTCGCACGACGAAGAGGTTGAGATCCCGGCGTTTCAATGCAGGGCGTCTTTTCCCGCGTGCCCGGCGACGCTGCGATTGAATTTGGGCTTCCGCTCTTTCAGGTCATGCGTTGGCAGCCCGCACCGCAGACACGATCGCTGCGGCAACGAGTTCGGCGGCCAGCGCGCCGACCGCCAGCAGGCTGGCCTGTTCTTTTCCACAAGAAATGGCAAAGACCATGTCGCCGTCAAACGGCGTGTGCGCCGGACGAATGGCGCGCGCCAGCCCGTCCTGCGCCATTTGCGCGATTTTGGTGATCTCCACCCGCTGAAACTGCGCATTGGTGGCGACCAGCACCAGCGTCGTGTTGCTCCAGGCGCGTGCCGGCGTGAAGGGATGCGTGTGCAGATAAGCCTGGGTGTCCAACCAACCGCCCGCGGCGTTGCGCGCGCCGGCCACCAGGGCACCGGTTTGGGGATCGACGATATCGCCATAAGCATTGACCACGGCCAGCACGCCAATCACCAGCGCGCCGTGGCGCCAGGAGGCCATGCCCACACCGCCGGCCATGCTGTGCTGCACGCCGAGAATTTTTCCCACGGTGGCGCCGCAACCCGCACCCACGGCGCCCTGACGGGATTCCGTCGTCGAGGCTTCACAACAGGCTTGATACGCCATTTCCGCGGTGGGCCGGATTTTGGGATCGCCGACGTGCAAATCGAAAATCACGGCTGCCGGCACGATCGGCACCTTGGCAACGCCGACGTCGAAGCCGAGGTTTTGCTCCTCCAAATAGCGTTGCACGCCCGCTGCGGCGTTCAAACCAAACGCGCTGCCGCCGGTGAAGAGAATGCCGTGCACTTCCTGCACCAGCCGCACCGGTTTGAGCGCTTCGATTTCGCGCGAGCCCGGCGCGGAGCCGCGCACATCAACACCCGCGATGGCGGGCGGTGGCGGCAGAATGACGGTGCAGCCGGTGCGCGCGGCCGCATCATGCGCGTGACCAATGCGCAAGCCGGGCACGTCGCACAGGGAACCAGGCATGAGAGCGCAGTCAGATGGTATGAGGGTGGCGCCGCGGCATGCCGCGGCCTCATGTTATTTGACCAGGGTTGGTTTCAAGCCGCGGCGGAAGAAGGTGGATTTCTTCTGCTGCACCTCCTCGCCCACGCTGCGATCGCTGAAGAAGAAGAGATCGCTGATCATCAACCCGATTGAATTGCGCAGCGGCTTCCAGTTCTCGCGATATGCCTCGCTGTCGACGCTGGTGCCGTCCTTGTCCTTCACCACCAGCCGCACGCGCTGGGGGTTTTCGCGGTTGATCATGAAAGGCGAGTGGGTGGTGTAAAGAATCTGGTTTTTGATCGCCAGATCTTCCATCACTTTGATCAAGTCCTTCTGCCCGGCGGGATGCAGGTGAATGCCGGCCTCATCCACCAAAAAGATGAACTCATTGGCGCGCGCGTCCACCGTTTGGGCAATGAAGTTGATGTAGAAGGAGAGGTACCAGCGAAAGCCCAGGCTGCGCGATTCCGGCGTGTCGAACACCGTGGTGCCGTCGGAAATGTCGATATAGAGAATGTTGCCGTTGACGTTGAGTTTGATTTCGATGGTGGGCTCCTGCGACCAGGCGCGGCGAATTTGCTGCGTGATCAGCCGGCTGGCTTCCTCGCTGGCGCGGCGGCCGCGGGTGGAATCCTCGAAGATGAGTTCGGGGTTGTTGATGCCGCCGATGCGCAGCAGGTTGCGTTCCGTGCGGTAATGGTCGCCGCCTTCCAGCAAATCATCGAGGGTGGCGCGGTTCTTGAGCAACTGGATTTCGTCGAAGTAGAGCAGCTTGGGCAGCGTGGCGAGAAACATGTCCTTCTCGCGCAGGCCGATTTCCGACTCGCCGACGAAGACATGGTAGTCCTCGAGCGTCGGGCCTTCCTTCTTCACCAGCAGCGTTTCAGTGTCCTTGAACGCCTCGCTGAAGCGCAGGAGATTGCGGCGGTTTTCCTTGGAGATTTGGGAAAATTCCAGCGCCACTTCCGGGCATTTGCCCTGATAATAGTAGTCGGAATACTGGCAGGTGAGCGTGTTGTCGAACTGTGCGCCGGGGCTGAAGGCGTACAGCGCCTTCAAGATGTTGGTCTTGCCGCTCTCATTGGCGCCGACCAGGGCGGTGATCTTGGGATCGAGGGGGAACGCCAGTTCGAAGATCGACTTGAATGCCCTCACAAAGACACGCGATATCGTCATGAGCTGCCTCAACGGGTAGGTGTTCTATAAACAACAAAGCCCGATCTTGAGTTGCCGCCGCAGATCGGGCTGAAATCATCTCAGGAAGACCAAATCAATTTTCCACCGCTTCCGATTCGGGTTTCTCATCGTCGGCCGGCGGCTCGGGCTTGGGCTTGTATTCCGCCTTTTCCACCACTTTGCGGCCGGCTTCGACAAACTCCAGCCCTTCGCCGCTCTTGTCCACGCGAATCTGGCTGCCGTCGGTGAACTGGCCGCGCAGGATTTGTTCGGCGATCGGATCTTCGATGTTCTTCTGAATCACCCGTTTCAAGGGCCGCGCGCCGTACACCGGATCGAAGCCCTTCTCCGCGATAAAGTCCTTGGCGCTGTCGGTAAGATTGATCGCAATCTGGCGGTCGGAGACTTTCTTGAGCACCTCGCTCACCACGATGTCGATGATCTGATTCATGTGCTCGCGCGTCAGGCTGCGGAACACCACGATTTCATCCACGCGGTTGATGAACTCGGGATTGAACAGCCGCTTGACCTCCTCCATGATTTTGCTTTGCATCTTGGCGTAGTCGATTTCGCCCTCTTCGGTGGAGAAGCCGAAGCCGCCGGCCTTCTTGATTTCCCGTGCGCCGACGTTGGAGGTCATGATCAGGATGGTGTTCTTGAAATCAACCTTGCGGCCCAGGCCGTCGGTGAGGTGGCCGTCGTCGAGAATTTGCAGCAGGATGTTGAAGACATCCGGATGCGCCTTTTCGATTTCATCGAAGAGGACCACGGAATAGGGGTGGCGCCGGACTTTTTCCGTCAACTGGCCGCCTTCTTCATGGCCCACGTAGCCGGGCGGGGCGCCGGTCAAACGCGAGACCGCGAACTTTTCCATGAACTCCGACATGTCCAGCCGGATGAGCGCGTCTTCCTTCTCGAAGAGATATTTGGCCAGCTCTTTGGCGAGCTGCGTCTTGCCGACGCCGGTCGGCCCGAGGAAAATGAACGAACCGATGGGCCGGTTGGGATCCTTCAAGCCGGCACGCGTGCGCCGGATCGCCTTGCAGAGCAGGTGAATCACCTCGTCCTGCCCGACGATGCGCTTCTTGAGTTCCTCCTCCATGCCCAGGATTTTTTCATTTTCGGATTGCGCGACTTTGCGCACCGGAATGCCGGTCATCATCGCCACCACGTCGGCAATATCATCTTCAGTCACGGTGGCGATGACTTCGTCCTCGGTTTCTTTCCAGCGCCGTTTGGCCGCGTCCAGCTTGCGGTTCAGCCGCTTTTCCTGATCGCGCAACACCGCCGCGCGCTCGAACTCCTGGTTCTTGATCACGCGGTCTTTTTCCTGGCGGACTTTCTTGATCTCGTCCTCCAGTTTGGTGATTTCCTTGGGCACCACGATGTTGGCAAGATGCACGCGCGCGCCGGTTTCATCGAGCACGTCGATGGCCTTGTCCGGCAGGAAACGATCCGTAATGTAGCGTTCGGAAAGCTTCACCGAGGCGGCGATCGCTTCGGGCGTGTAGGTGACTTTGTGATGCTGCTCGTAGCGGTCTTTCAGCCCTTCGAGAATCTGGATGGTTTCCTCGGGGCTGGGCGGATCGACCATGATTTTTTGGAAGCGGCGTTCGAGGGCGCCGTCTTTTTCGATATACTGCCGGTATTCGTCCAGCGTGGTGGCGCCGATGCACTGCAATTCGCCGCGCGAGAGCGCCGGTTTGAACATGTTGGAGGCGTCCAGCGAGCCGCTCGCGCCGCCGGCGCCGACGATGGTGTGCAACTCGTCGATGAACAGGATCACATCCTTGGCGCGGTAGAGTTCGTTCATGATCGCCTTCATGCGCTCTTCGAACTGGCCGCGGTACTTCGTGCCCGCCACGATGGCGCCGAGGTCGAGCGTCACCACACGCTTGTTGTGCAGGATGCGCGGCACTTTGCGCTCGACAATGCGCAGCGCCAGGCCTTCGGCGATGGCGGTTTTGCCCACGCCCGGTTCGCCGATCAATACCGGATTGTTCTTTTTGCGGCGGCTCAGGATTTGCGCGACGCGTTCGATTTCACGCTCGCGGCCGATGATCGGATCGAGCTCGTTCTTGCGCGCCAGCTCGGTGAGGTCGCGGCCGAAGTGATCGAGCGCCGGCGTCTTGGAGCGCTGCGGGTTGGCTTCCTTGCTGGAAGGGGTGCCGCGCAGAATGTTGTCCAGCTCCTCCCGCACGGCTTCGTAGGTGATGTCGAAGTTCAACAATACCTGGGCGGCGACGCCGTCCTTTTCCTTCACCAGCGCCAGCAGGAGATGTTCGGTGCCGATAATGTCCGACTTGTATTTTTCCGCTTCGACATAGGCCATCTTCAGGATCTTTTCGGCCCGTTTCGTGAACGGAATGTTGCCGATGGTCATGGTTTAGCCGGTGGACTTCACGGCGTCTTCGACGGCGCGTTTAATTTCATCGAGATCCGTTCCCAGGTTCCGCAGGATTTCCACGGCAATGCCTTCGCCTTCGCGGATCAGTCCCAGGAGCAGGTGTTCGGTGCCAATATAATCGTGACCCAGGCGCAGTGCCTCCTCGCGTGAAAACTGGATGACCATCTGCACCCGGCTCGAAAAATTGTTTTTCATGTGATCAACTCCCACAAGTGTAGGCGCCAGCGTTGCCTGATTTTTTTTCGCGGCGCAATCTACAAAGGAATTTTGCAAAAGTAAAGAGGGTTTTCCCCGCTGTTTCAAGGTTGTAATCCGAGCTTGACACGCAACAGCATGGCGCGCAGGGAATCGCGCTCGTACGCGCCCGCCGTGGCCTTGTGATTCTTGCGCAAGTGACCGGGCTGCAGCATCAAGGTCAATTCATTAAACAGGGCGAGCGGCCACTCCTTCATTTCTTCGAGGTCACAATCGTGACCCAACCGCAACATCGAGAGCACGTCGAGGCATTCCTGCGAATTGAGCATGCGGGCGTAGCGCAGCGTGCCGTAGGCGCGCCAGATGCGGTCAAGCAGGAAGTTGTTGCGGCCGGTCATGAGCTGGCCGCGGGTGTGTTCTTCGAGCTGGCGCAGGTCCTCGGCCACCTCCGCCACCACCGCCATCACCTCGGCCTCGGATTTGCCGAGCGTGACTTGATTGGAAATCTGAAACATGTTGCCGCTCGCCGCGGTGCCCTCGCCGTAGAATCCGCGCATCGTCATGCCGTGCTGCGCCAGCCGGCTCTTGGCGCCCTCGATGCCGCGCAACAGCGCCAGTGCCGGCAGGTGCATCAACACCGACACCCGAATGCCGGTGCCGGTGTTGGTGGGGCAGGCAGTCAGGTAGCCGAAGCGCTCGCTGAAGGCATATTCGACGCGCTCGCTGAGCTGGTCATCGAGCGCGCGGATGGCCTCCCACGCCGCGGCAATGGCCAGCCCGGGCTGCATGGCTTGCAGCCGCAAGTGATCCTCTTCATTGATCATCAGGCTGAGTGATTCATCGGCATTGAGCGCGAGCAGGCGCGGCCCTTTGCGCTGGATGAACTGCGGGCTGGCAAGCCGGCGTTCGACCAGCATTTCCCGATCCAGGCGCGGCAAGCGTGAAAGATCGAGGCAGCGCGGTGACGCGCCGAGCGGCAGGCCGGCGAGGGCGTCCCACACCTCGGCAAGGATCTTGTTCTGGCTGGCGAGGTCGGCCTTGTTGGGAAAAGCGTGCGCCGCGAGATTGCGCGCCAGGCGAATGCGCGTCGACAGCACAAGGTGGCCGTGCGGGCCGCTGCGCTGCAACCACGAGGGCACGGACTTCGCCAGCTCATTGCAGTGCCGCTTGGAATTGGCGGCCGCCGCCTCCCAGGCGTTTTGTGGTTTGTCGGTATCGTTTTTCATGGTGTGCGCGGCGGCAAGGTTCGACCGGCCTGTTCCGCCGCACGAATCTGATCGCGCAGCTCGGCGGCCCGCTCGAACTTCTGTTCGCCAATGGCGCGCTCCAATTCCTGGCGCAAGGCGGCCACAGTCTTGCCGGCGCGCGGCCTGAGCCGTTGCGGCCGCCGGCCGGTGTGACGGTTGCGGCCGTGGATATTGCGCAACAACACTTTAATCACGGGCTCAAACGCCGTATAGCAAGCGGCACAGCCGAGCAGGCCGCCGGACTCGAACTCCGCCCAGGTCAGGCCGCATTGCTGGCAACGTTTGCGCGGCTCGTGTTTCCCCCGGGAACGGCGGCCGCTGCTTTTGCCCGGCGCCTCACCCAGGATGCTGCTGACCACTTTGCCGAAGAATTCCGGCAGGTTGGTCGCCGCGCTGGGCAGACCTCGTTGGACTGCACACGCCTGGCAGAGAAAAATCTCGCTCTTCTTGCCGTTCACAACTTGCTGCAAACGAACCGTGGCTTCGGCGTTGTGACAGGATTGACACGTCATTGGTTTTGCTTCCCTCGCTGAATCGCTTCGTCCTCTCGACAGGCAGCCGGCTTCATCTCACCAGCAGCATCTTGTTCGATGAAACAAAGTCGTTTACCTGCACGCGAGAGACATAGACGCCGCTGGCCAGCTCGCCGGCCTCGAACGCGACGTCGTGTTTGCCCGCGGGCTTGTGCTCTTGCACCAACGTCTTCTTTAACTTGCCCAGCACATCGTAAACCTTCAGGGTGACCATTCCCGGCCACGGAATTTGATGAGAGATAGCCGTTTCACGAAACCGTGAAACGGCCGGCCATGGATTCTCTCGAGGATCGCGCCGCCGGCCACGGAGAATTGGCCGCCGACGTAGAGATTGGCGCCATCACTGGTCATGGCGTAGACCGGACCATCAACGACACCGGGAACGGAAAACTCCCGGCTCCAACCATTCTCCCGCGTGGCAGAATAAAGGGTGCGGCTGCTTTGGCTCGCAGGTTGCAAATCAGCGGAGCCTTCTCCCTCTTTCGCAGGCAGAAATGCCAGGGCATCAGACGGGGTTCGCTCTCTTGCCGCCGCCTCAGCGCGGTAGAATTCACGCTGTTGAGCATAAACACTGGCACATGTCATCATCAGAAGAAGCGTGGCGGTTTTGAGGGGCATGGAGGTTTTTCTGCCTTTCGATTCGGAGTGAAGTAATTCAAGCGCGGCACGTCTCATTCGAAGCGGAGCCGGGTGTCAGCGCCGGTTGACGTGAATGCTGCGAATCTGGCCGTCGAATAATTCCACGACGCGATCGGCGCGCTCGGCGAGCGCGAGGTTGTGCGTCACGATGATAAACGTGCGCCGGTCGCGGCGGCTCAAATCCCAGAGCAATTGGTGCAGGCTTTCGCTGGACACACGGTCGAGATTGCCGGACGGTTCATCCGCCAGCACGAGCTGCGGCTCGTTCATGAGCGCGCGGGCCACGGCCACGCGCTGCTGCTCGCCGCCGGAGAGCTGGCCGGGCCGGTGCCCCATGCGCGGCGCCACGCCCACGTCCTGCAACAGTTTGAGCGCGCGTTCGCGCAAATCGCGGCCATTGCGGCCGGCGATCAGAGCCGGCAACAACACGTTTTCGAGCGCGGTAAATTCCGGCAGCAAATGATGAAATTGGAACACGAAGCCGATAAACTGGTTGCGAAAATAGGCGAGCTGGCGGTCGTTCAATTTGGACAAGGGCGTGTCGCCGACGATGACCTCCCCGCTGGTGGGGCGATCCAGGGCGCCGAGCAAATGCAGCAGCGTGCTCTTGCCCACGCCCGAGGCTCCGACCACGGCAACGATCTCGCCGACATAGACGGTCAGATCCAACCCCTTGAGCACCTCCAGTTGCCCGGTGGCGGTGGGATAGGCCTTGCTCAGCTTGCGGGTGATGATGATGGGTTCTCTTGCGGCCATAATCACGGGCTCACTTTCATTCGTATCGTATGGCCTGCACTGGATCGAGAGTGGCGGCGCGCAGCGCGGGGTAGATGGTTGCCGTGAAGGAAAGCAGGATGGCCGCCAATCCCACCGCGGCGAAATCGAGCGGGCGCATCAGAATCGGCAACGCATTGATGATGTAAACGTCCGCGGGCAGCGAAAAGAACTTCCACTTGAGCTGGCTCCAGCACAGCAGATAGCCGAGCGTCAGGCCGATGGCCGTGCCGACCACGCCCGCCACCAATCCCTGCAACACGAAGATGCGCATCACGCTTTGATTCGTCGCGCCCATGCTCTTGAGAATGCCGATTTCCCTGGTTTTCTCCAGCACCACCATGATCAGGCTGCTGACGATGTTGAAGGCCGCCACGATGATGATCAACGACAGGATGATGAAGG
>JBBIKM010000031.1:0-33234 GCA_037445455.1 bacterium
CGGTGTTGCGAATGGTGAGCGTGGTTGCGCCCAGATCCTCCAGCGGCTTCAACCAGGCGGCGAAGATTGGCCGCACCATTTCGTTGCCCTGCAGATACACACCCCGAATCTTGCCGGTGCCATTGTCGAGATTGAAGTACGCCGAAAATTTTTCGTGAGCGGGCGTGAAGCGCATGGTTTCGGGGTCGCCGAAATGCTTCTTGACATAGGCGCGCGAGCCCAGCAGTCCCTGTTCTTCCCCGCTCCACAAGGCAATGCGTATGGTGCGGCGCGGCTGTACGTCAAGTGCGCGCAGAATGCGCACCGCCTCCATGGCCACGGCGCAGCCCGCCGCGTTGTCAGTCGCGCCGGTGCCGGCATGCCAGGAATCGAGGTGGCCGCCGAGCATCACGACTTCGTCCCTGAGTTTCTTGTCGACGCCGGGAATTTCCGCCACCGTGTTGTAAGCCAGCGAATCGGATTCATGGAATTTGTTCTCGATCTGCACCGCCAGCTTGACGGCAATGCCCTTTTCCAGCAGGCGTACGATGCGGTTGTAGTGCTCCGCCGCCATCACCACCGCGGGCAGGTCGACCGGCGCGCCCAGCGTGCGGCTGCCGCCGCCCTGCACGAACACGGTGCCGTAGTCGCCTTTGCGGCTCGGTTGAACCAGCACCAGCGCGCCTTCATCTTTGAAGAAGCGCGCGGCTTTGTCGCGCAGCTCCCGCAGCCGGCGAAACTCCTCGCGGCGCGCCTGCCAGTCGGAGCGGCCGTTCGGCATTTCCATCTGTGCGAGTTCGGCCAGCTCCTTCTCATCGTGACGGTCGCCTTCGGGCTGGTCGTGAAAGGTAATGGTTGCCGGCGGCCGCGTGAACACGATCGCGCCGCGCAACTTGCCGCGATATTTCGCAAAATCTGCTTCGGATTCGACGCTGGCGTGCACCACCGCCGCTGTCACCACGCCGGCGGTGCTGCCGGTCCAGGCTTCGGGGTAGGCAATGAGCGGCGCGTACTGCGGCTCGATCATTTCCAGGGAGAATTTTTCCATCGTCCAGCCGCGGCCAAACGTGCCCCAGCTCTCCAGCGTGGCATTGGCGAGTCCCCACTCTGCCAGTTTCTTGGCAGCCCACTCGCCGGCAGCCTTCAGGTTGGGCGAACCGGTCAGGCGCGGGCCATGCACATCGGTGAGATAAAGAGCGGTCTCCATCACTTTCGAGTTGTTGAAGCCCTCGGCTTTGATGCGGCTGACCATGCGCAGGTCGACACTTTCCTGCGCCCACAACAGCATCGGGCCGAGCAGCGTCAGCCACACGAAGGCGGCGAACGTTCGTCTCATCGCTCACTCCTGCTTGGTTGGAGGTGATTGCAGCACTGGTTTGAGTTGGCGGAAGATACAAAATGAAGCCATCCGTGGCGAGTGTTTTTTTGTAATGGGCGAATCAGCCGAACAGGCAGGCACAACCACACGATCGGGGTGAATCATTTGCAGGCGCGCTCAATGCTGCCGGCCGGGCGTCTCACCAATCCACGCGCAGCGAGAATGCGGCTTGCCGGCGGTGGCTGGTCGCGCCGGCAACGAAATCCGCATTTTGGCGGGACTCCCATTCCAGTTCCACCCCCAAATAAACCTCCCGCCGGATTTGATTCTCCAGGGCCAGACTCCAATCAAGCGTCTTGATCAAGGTGCCCTGCAGGAAGCCCTTGGCATTGCCGTCTTCCGGCCGGTGGGCGCGGAACAAATCGCCGCGGCCCTTGCGCTGCCGGCGCACCTGGCTGGTCAACCGCAGATCGCGATGGGGCTGCCAGCCGAGCGCCAGCGCCAGACGATCGGCATTCGGGCCGAAGCGGCTGCCCAGGCCCTCGCCATCCTGCTCGTAGATATTTTGGGGAAATTCGTGGGTGTAGACGAAGGGATCGACGCGGCTGTATTCCAGGCGCAACTCCGCGCTGCGCCAGCCGAAGGGCTGTGCCCAATAGCCGCCGGCGAGCCAGGCGAGCTTGTTGCCAAAGTAGGTGCCGAGCGGAAATTCCAGACTCAAATCGTCGATGTAAATTTCGCTGTAGAGCTTCACGCCCGGCCGCGGAAACCAGGTGAAATCGAGCGTGAGCACATTATTGTCTTTGTCGCCCAGCAGATGCTCGGCGGCGTGATAGAGCATGAGCGGATTGAGATACTCGAACTCCGCGCCGCGATCGCCATAGATCACCACCTCGCCGGCGCCCAACAGGAAATTCGAGAACGGCATGATCTCCAGGCGGTGCGCTGCCAGAAACTTGCGCTGCGCCGCGCGCAGATTGGCGTGCACGAACACGAAGCGAAACTTCCGCCAGCGGGAATCCAGCCGCACGAGATCAAAGGGCTGATTCTCGCGATGCAGGGTGAGCTGCGTGAGCGGGCTGAGACCCCAGGCGAACTGATTGCGGCCGGCTTCGATTTCAAACCAGGGCAGTTGCAACCGGGCATAGGCGATCGCGGTCTCCTGGAAGGCAGACGCGCCGGAAAGCACCACCGGCCGGCCACTGCCGGGCGTGAGCACCTCTGCGGAATCAGGCGCGCCGCGCTCCATGATGTTGCTCACCTCCACCGCCAGCAACAAGCGCGGCGGGAGCTGGGCGCGCAACCGGCCGCCGGCGCGCGTCCGCGAAATCTCCAAATCTTCCGCGGCGCTATCGCCGCGCTGGAATTCGAAGCGCTGCATGCCGAAGACATCAACGAAGAGACGGGCGCCGCGTTCTTCATAGCGCCAGAAATTGCGCTCCGCACCGGCGGGCCGCGTTGTGCCGGCCGGCGGATCCGTGAATTCCGCAAGGTATTGATCGAGCAGGGCCTCATCGGCGCGGGAAAGCTGGCGGCGCGCGGCCCGCCCCGCCAGCAGAATTTGCCGCACCTGCTCACGATCCACCGGAATCACGTGCAGATCAAGACTGTGCTGCGGCAGATAGGCGACCAGTTTTTCCAGAAAGGGATAAACGGAATGATAAAGAGGAACGGCGGCGGACTGGGCATGCAGCCCAGCGCCGCCGCAGAAGAACCAACAGCACAGACACAGGCCAAGGCGTGCAGTTGTTTTTGCAGTTGGCATGCCGGTCCGAAATCAATTTCCCGGAGCCGGTGGCGTGCCCGGCGGCACCGGCAACGGCACCTGGTTTTGAATTGGCGGCAGGGTGCGCAAGTAGGCCCACACCGCTTTGAGATCGCTGTCCGTCATCTGCGCCATGTTCTGCCAGGGCATGGGCGGCAGAATGTCGCGGCCGTTGGGCTGGCCTTGATGCTTGCCGGTGCGCATCGCCTGGATGAACGATTCTTCCGTCCACTCCGCAATGCCGGTTTCCATGTCCGGCGTGAGGTTGATGGCGAAGCTCACGCCCCAGGGGCCGGCCCACGCCGTGAGCATGGGATTGGTCAGTCCCAGCGCGTTGTTTTGCTGCAGATCACTCAGATTCCACGTGGGGTAGGGCGCGTCAGCCGGATGCCCCGACAGTAGTCTGGCAGAATCCGGCAGCGGGAGGCCGGCCGGGCTCATCACCTTGGGCGTGTGGCAGTCGTGACAGCCGCCGACGTTGACGAGATACTTGCCCCGTTCGGCGGGACTTTGCTCGATTGCTGCCGGCTTTTGTTCACAGCCCGCCAGAGCTGCCAAACAAACGCCAGCAACAAGAACTGCGAGATTCTTCTTCATCTTCGCTTCCTCAGTCTGTTGATGGTGGGAAAACTTGCGAATTGATCAGACCGGCACACACGCACTTATTACGCCGCACCAGTTTGTGGAAAAACAGGCTTTCAAGATAACAGGGGGGTGAAAAAAGTCAAACAATTCTTTTGCTGGAGAGCGCGTTGTCGCCGTTCAAGCATCTTGGGATTCAACCGCAGCCCGGGCGGACGGGCCGGCTGCAGCGGCAGGTTCGGCCGCAAAATCGCCATTGGGCAACGCCGCGAAAGTGAAGCCACGGTTGAGCAGCACGGGCAGGCAGGCGCGCAGAGCCGCAGCAGTCTTGCCGGCGCAGGCATGGCCGTCATGCAGCACGATGATGCTGCCGGCGGTGGTGTGGCGCACCAGACAATCGGCAATCTGTGCGGCGGTGCGCTCGGGACGGAAATCCCACGGCAACACCTGCCACAACACGATTTGATGATCGTGCGTGCGCGCGTAGCGCGTCAGCGACGGCCCAAACGCGCCGTAGGGCGGCCGGAACAAACGCACGGGAGTGGCCGCGAGATCCTCCAAGAGCTTGCGGGTCGGTTCCAACTCCGCGGCAAAGGTCTTCGCCTCCTGCCAGCGCAGATTGGGATGATGCCAGGTGTGATTGCCGATGCGATGGCGCGCGGCGAGGGTGCGCACCAGCTCCGGATGCCGCTGCGCCCGCTTGCCAATGAGGAAAAAGGTGGCGGGCAGGCCGAACTCCTCCAGGACCTCCAGAATAAGCGGCGTGCGCTCCGGATGCGGGCCGTCATCGAAGGTCAGATAAACGCGCTGCTGCGACGCCGGCGCGCGGCACCACAGTCGCGGCAGCAATCGGATGAGAAGTTCGGGCATGCGCTCGAAGCGCTTGAGGAAGAATTGCGTCACGTTGCTCTTGGGGTTGTAAAGGGAATGCGTCGCTCGGTCAATGCGGCCGTACCGCGCTCAAACAAACAAGCCGACACCTTGATTGCAGTTCCGGCAAATATCGATGCTCGCGCGTTGCGTCAGCATGCGCCGCCGGAATTGCTGATAGGCGCCGGCTTGCCACACTTCGGCGAAGCCGGCGGTGCGCAGATCACCGGTGGTGTGATGGCCGTTCTTGTCGAAGCAGCAGGGCACCACCGTGCCGTCCCAGTTCACCATCGTCGTCAGCCACGGCCGCGGGCACACGCCTTTGCCGGTCTTGACGATGAAATCTTTCTCGGTGAGATGATAGCGGCGATAGCGCTCCTCGCTCGGCAGCCAGGCGCGCGCTTCTTCGAGGGTTTCCACTTGAATGTTCTTCTTCAGGAACCGGTCCACGCCGAGTTCCCGGGCAAGCTGCATCATGGCCGGCAGTTCGTGCTCGTTGTGCTGCATCAACAAGAATTGCAGGAAGAGGTAGGGCGTTTTGCTGCGCAGCCGCTGCCTGGCCGCCACCAGATTGCGGATGCCTTGCAGCACTTTGGCCAGCGAGCCGCCGACTCGATAGCGGCTGTAAGTCTCCTGCGTCGCACCATCCACCGAGATCACCAGCGTATCAAGGCCGCTGCGCACGGTGGCCTCAGCGGTGGCGGGATCGAAATAATGCGCATTCGTGCTGGTGGTGGTGTACAAGCCGCGGCGGTGGGCATACGCCACCATTTCGGTGAAGCGGCGGTGAATGAAAGGCTCGCCTTGATTGAAGAACACCACATACAGGGCGCGGTCGCTCAACTCATCGATCAGCCGGGTGTAGGTGGAAAAATCCATGCGGCCGTTGGGCCGTTCCATCGTGCCGTTGCCGGTCACACACAGCGGACAATGCAGATTGCAGATGTTGGTCGGTTCGATGGTGAGCACCGGCGGCACGCCCCAGACGATGCTTCTCTTGAGCAGCGCAGACAGTGTGAACGAGGCCAGCGTCTGGGCGGCATTCCACAAGCGCTTTAGCGTGAGGGTTCTGAACAGCCGGCCGAAGGCGACTTCCTTGCCGAAGGGCATTTCCCAGCGAGCGAAGCCGGCGGAGTCGGTTGCCGGCGCGCCGGCGGATGGCTTTGCAACTTGCGTGGCAGCGGGCAGGATGGGCAGATTGATCATTGCAGGTCGATTTTTTTGCACGTCGCGTGAAGAGGATTGACCATCATGTTCACGAAAATCTGAAGCCGCACCGGGCTGCCCGCCGTCGCGATCAAGCGCCGCCCAGCCGCGCCGCGCTGAGAGTCTCCTCCCACTTCGCCAGGTTGACGCCCTTTGCCATCAGCCACAGGCAGAGCGCCAATTCTCCAATAAAGCAAGGCAGCAGAATGTAGGGGAACAGCGAATACTGCGGCGCCAGAAAGTGCACAAAGCTGTTGATGGGGTAGCACAAACCCGCGACGGCCATCAGCACACCAAGCACTCGAGGCAGAAAGGCGGACTGCCAAATCAACACCCCGATCGCAATGCAAAAGACGCCAAAAAACACCAAAGCAAGGTCGTAACCGGCTGACTGCAATCGCAGAGGCGCGTAGGCCAGCGCCTGCAACTGGCCGAGATCCAGGGCGCTGAAGCGGCTCACACTTTTCAGCAGAACCAAAGGCTCAAAGAGATAGAGCAGGCTCGCGCTTTCGATGGCAATCGACACGAGGTTGAAAAAAACCATGAGCTGCGCCAGGCCTGCGTTAACCTGTTTCAGCAGACGATAAAGGATAAACAACAGCGTCAAGGCGCTCAGCAGGACGATGACATGCGCGGTGAGACCAAGGCGATAGAGCGTTTCGTGGCTGAGAATGTTGGCCGCAGTCGCCGCGGGATCGCCGGAAACCATCAGCCGTTCCAACACAAAGACTTCGGCAAAGAGGCCTCCGGCGATGACGATCAAATACAACACGCCGGCGATTCTGGCAAAAAATCGTGGCGACGCTTCGACCGCATGCCTTGTTCCCACCCTGATCCTCCGAGGGCTGTGAGTGATACAGACACTGCCTGCTTTGCCGGCCGGCAAACGGTTCAGTCACTTCTGCCAGCGGGGCTTGCCCACAAAGGCAGCGGCACCGGCGAGCAGATGCAAAATAAGATGCGTGAGTTCCCATCCCCCAAAGAAAATCCAACGCGGCCGGCAGGCCAGGCGCACAGCCGCGCTGCGCAAGGCCAGGAAATCCGCAGTGGCTTTCAACGCCAGCAGCAGCAGCCCCGGCCAACCGGCAAGCAACGGCGCGAGCCAGAGCGCGGCATTGCACCCATGAAAAATCAGATAGCCGAGCTGCGCGGCAGGCACGTAGCTTTGCGCCGCGGAAATATGCCGGCGCTTCTGTTCAATCCAGGCGCGCAGCGAGCGGGGGCCGCCAAGGCTCAGCACCTGCGAAGCTGGCGGCAGGGCAAACTCGACCGGGCCGTGCCGCGCCAGTCGCTGAATCAGCACATCATCATCGCCGGAAACCTGCTGCGCGAATCCAGCAAATCCACCGGCAGCCGCAAACGCAGACTTGCGATAAGCGAGATTGCGGCCCGTTGCCAGAAACGGCTTGTGCCAGCCCACGCCCGCGAGGCTGGCAGCGGCCACGGCCAGGCTGTCGAGCAGCAGCAAGCCGTTGATCGCCGGTCTGGGGCTTATCACCGGTGAAAAGCCCACCACCGCCACCGTGCCCGGTTGAAAGCATGAAACCAGGAGTCTCACCCAATCCGGGCCGGGGCGGCAGTCGGCGTCGGTCAGCAAAACGATTTCATGCTGCGCCGCGGCCAGGCCGTTGGCAAGCGCGTGTTTCTTGGAACTGTATCGCTCTGGAACATTCTCAAGGCGCAGGGCCTCGAATCGATTGTGTCGCTGCAACTCAGCTAGAATGTTCGGAGTCGCATCCTCACTGCGATCATCAACGATAATAATTTGCAGCAGATCATTGGGATAGGATTGGCGTTGCAGACACGAGTTGAGGTCCGCGAGATGCGCTGCTTCATTGCGTGCGGCAACAATGATCGTAACCGGCGGCCACTCAGGCAGGCCACGCTTGCCAGCCGGTGCGCGATAGCGCCAAATGCCGCGCATGACCCAGCCGATTAAGGCCAAGTAAACAATAAAACATGCACCGAGAAGAGTGATCAAAGTGGCGCCAAAGTATCCAACCGCGTCCTAAAAGGCAAGTGAATTCTGGCTGAACCGCCCTCTTCAAACGGTTTCAGGCGAGGGTAGACTTCGATGAGCAGTATCACAGGTTTCCAGGCCTCACAGAATCGAGGTGGGTAAGGCACTGAAGTCGATCTTCGCGTCCAGGTGACTTGCAATAAAAAAGGGACACGGCGCGCGAAACCGTGTCCCTTCTCTTTGGGGTAGGTGTCCTTAAAAACGAGTTTTAAGGATGGAAGTATAATGGATGATGGGGTAGCCGAACTCCGTGTTTTTACCTCGGTAGCCCCATCGCCGTTTTCAGGTGTTGCCGTGCAAGTTGGGTGCGGCGAGGTGCCTTCTCTGCTGGTGAAGATGTAACCGAACTGCGTCAGTTGAATCTTCGCTTTTACTCTTAGCCAACTTTGTGCCAGATTATCAAAATCGGTGTCTTCGTTTTAAGTCATGTACTGCTCAACTCTTTATGCCGATCAGTCTGTCTGCGAAGTTATTGCAGAAATTTCAAAAAAATGTCTCATCTCAAGACAGCCGGTCTGGGAGTGTATTACTTGAAAACAATTTCAGCCGGGCAAAGAGGTTGACATTGTTGGCAAAATCTGATAACTTCGGCCGTCTGCAAAGACGCCAGCACAGTGAAACCAGCCGCAGGAGGGTGGTGGCTGGCGTGTCTCAATGCAACCAGTCCGCCGCTCGGGCATTTTCCCGGATTAGAAGACTTCATGATTCTGAAATTGAAATACGGCACCGGCGCACTCCAGGCAGAATTTCGGCCGCCACGCCAATTCGCCGAGCTGAAACCCAAATACATCGCCACGCTGCAGAAACCCGAGGTTCTCATCACGCAGGCGTTGGATCACCCCCTGGGTTGCCATCCGTTCGATGAAGTCTTTCGCAGCGCCGGCAACGTCATGTTGGTTGTCCCCGATGACGTGCAAACTGCAGGCGGCGGGATCTTCCTGCCGATCTTGGTGGAGCGGTTGCGCCGCCTGGGGCTGGCGGGCTGCGATCTCACCATTCTAGTCGCCGGAACGTGGGGCGCACGGCGCAACGGCGTTCCGGATTTGCTGGGTTTGGCAAACACCCGCCGGGATTCGCCCGCGGTAATTTACCACGACGCCAGGGACGCCCACGCGCTGGAATACGCCGGCCGCACCCGGCGCGGCACACCGGTTTTCGTGAACCGTCTGCTGCTGGATTTTGACCGCGTGATTCTGGCCGGCGCTGTCAGGCTGCATCCGTTTGCCGGCTATGCCGGCGGCCCCAGTTTGATCGTGCCGGATTGTGCCGGCGCCGAGACCATTGAGCGGCTGTATGGCCTGGCGCTCGAAGCCGGCGGCAGCGGCCTGCATCCCCATTGCCGCGCTGGCGTGGTGGACGGCAATCCGCTGCAGCAGGATATGCGCGAAGCGTTTCGCTTTCTCACCATCGACTTTCTGCTGCACACGATCTTGAATGATTGCGGCAATCTCATCGCCGCGGTGGCCGGCGAGGCGCTGCAGGCTTTTGCTGCAGGCTGCCATCAGGTGGATGATCTCTATCGCGTTCCCATTTCCCAGCCCGCGGATCTGGTGATTGTCAGCGGCGGCGGCGCACCCCATGATCAGAGCTTCAGCGAGGCGCACCGCGCCCTGCATCACGCCATGGCCGCAGTGCGGCCGGGCGGCGTGGTGATTTTGGCGGCAGCATGCAAGCAGGGCATCGCACTGGAAGAAACTGCCCGCGGCGCAGATTCGCCCGGGCCACAAAACATGGCCGTTGACTTTCTCCACCAGACTCATTTCCGGGAAGCACTGCAAGTTTCGATGCGGCAGAAGGCCGCGCAGGCGCGCATCATCCTGCTCAGCGAGATGGAACCGACAATCGTCGGCGGCTTGGGCTTTCATTCGGCTGCCAGCCTGGCCGAAGCGCTGCAGCTTGCCTCCCACTGGCTGCCGGAGGCGAATTCCTGCTATCTGCTGCCCAACGGGGCGGTCACGGTGCCTTACCTGGTTTGATTGCGCTTGCTTCTGAACTTGACCCTAATTGCCGGTATATCCCTGACTGTCATTTCTCGCGCCAACACGCTTTGCCCGCGCAGCGGCACCTCCGAGCCAGCGCGGGCACGTCCGACGTATGCCGGCACGCGCCTGCTCCTGAACCGCAACCGACTCCGCCCGCGTTGGCCGGTTCCGCCGGACTGGCCAGAACTCGAGCCGCTCGGCCGCACAATGCCAACGAACAATCAAGATAGCCCTGCTCGAAAAACCCCGGGATACTTTGGAAAGGAGAGACCTCCATGAAGGAAACGCCGGTGTTTCCCCTTGACCTCGCCGCCGTGCAAGCGGCTCTCCGCCGTGACGGACTGGCCGGCTGGTTGATCTATGACTTTCGCGGACTCAATGCCGTGGCGCGCGAGTTGTTCAACCTGGCCGCTTATCACATCACCCGCCGCTGGTTTTATTTCATCCCGCAAGCCGGTGAGCCGGTGTTGCTCGCCCATGCCATCGAAAAAATGAATCTTCCTCCCCTGCCGGGACGCATGACGCTCTATGCCGGTTTGGAACAGATGCGCCAGCGGCTGGATGAGTTGCTGCCCCGGCCCGGCAAAATCGCCATGGAATACTCGCCCGGCAATGATGTGCCGACCGCGTCCTATCTCGATGCCGGCATGTTCGAGCTGTTGCGCACCTTCAACGTCGAGATCGTCACCTCGGCCAATTTGATTCAAGAATTCATGGCCAGGTGGAGTGCGGAGCAACTGCAAAGCCACCTGGCCGCGGCGCACGTCGTGCACGCGGCACAGCAGGAGGCCTTCAAGATGATCGCAGCCGCGCTCGGGGCGGGCCGCGCCCTCAATGAATATGACGTGCAGCAGTTCATTCTCGAGCGCTTCGCGCTGGAAGATTGCGTCACGGACTCGCCTCCCATCGTGGCGGTCAATGGCAACGCCAGCAATCCGCATTACGCCCCCACCGCCGGGCTGCACAGCCCAATCCGCAAGGGCGACGTCATTCTCATCGATCTCTGGGCCAAAAAGAAAACGCCACGCGCCGTGTTTGCCGACATCACCTGGATGGGTTTTGCCGGCCAGTCCGTGCCGGCCGCGCTGCAGAAGGTATTTGATACCGTGCGCCAGGCGCGCGATCTGGGCGTGGATTTCCTGCGGCAGAATTGGCAGGCGGGCAGGGCCGTGAAAGGCTACCAGGTCGATGAAGTCGTGCGGCGGTTCATCACCGCCGCGGGTTACGGCGAATACTTCGTGCATCGCACCGGTCACAGCCTGGGCACCGAAGTACACGCCAGCGGCGTGAATATCGACAGTTTCGAAACGCGCGACTCCCGCGACATCATTCCCGGCCTGGCGTTTTCCATCGAGCCCGGCATCTATTTGCCGGAGTTCGGTGTGCGCCTGGAGATCAATGTCTACGCCGGGGAAAAGGGTCCGGAGATTTACACCGAGCCGCAGCGCGAGTTGGTTCGGCTGCAGGTGTGAGTCCGCCCGCCGCTCGCGCAGGTGGGGGCCGCGGCCGCCATGGGCAGTGTTCAAAACGGTCAACCTGTTGGCAGAAAGATGGACATTCCTCTCAAGAAAGGCAGTGAAATCGAGCTGGAGGTCGAGGGTCTGGCATTCGGCGCCAAGGGGCTGGCGCGGCTGAATGGCTACGTCGTCTTCGTTGGCCAGGGCCTGCCGGGCCAGCGCGTGCGCGCGCAGATTCTCAAAAAGAAAAAGGCCTTTGCAGAAGCCCGTGCGCTCGAGGTGCTGCGCCAGTCGGACAACTACGTTGCCCCGCGCTGCCAGCACTTCGGCGAGTGCGGCGGCTGCCTGTTGCAGCATCTGCGCTACGAAGTGCAACTGGCTTACAAGCGCCGCCAGGTGATCGAGACCATCGAGCACATTGCCGGCATTCCCCAGCCGCAGGTGAATGAAGCGCTCGCCTCGCCGCAAGCCTTCTTTTACCGCAACAAAATGGAGTTTTCGTTTTCCCGCCAGCGCTGGCTGACGCGCAGCGAGATCGAAAACAACCAGCCCGCCGCCCGCCGCGATTTTGCCCTGGGTCTGCACGCCGCCAATCATTATGACAAGACCCTGGCGATTGACGCCTGCTGGCTGCTTTCCGAGCGCAGCAACCGCGTGCTGCAATTCGTGCGCAAAGCCGTGCAGCAACACCCGTTGTTGCCCTACACCACCCAGGATCACACCGGCTTCTGGCGCTTTCTGGTGTTGCGCGAGGGCAAACGCACCGGCGAGTTCATGGTCAATTTCGTGACCACCGATGCGCCCGGCGGCCGCGAGGCGGTAGCTGAGCTGAGCCGCAAATTGGTGGCCGAATTTCCGGAGATCACCACCATCGTGCACAACCTCAACCGCTCGAAGGCCCAGGTGGCAGTTGGCGAGCAGGAGATCATCCTGCACGGCCCCGGCTTCGTGTGCGACCAGATCGGCGATTGCAAGTTTCAAATCTCCGCCAATTCCTTCTTCCAAACCAACACCGAAGGCGCAGAAAAGCTCTATACCATTGCCCGCGATTATGCCGGCCTGAGCGGCGAAGAGACGGTCTACGATCTCTACAGCGGCGCCGGCACCATCTCGATCTTCGTGGCCAAACGCGCGCGCCAGGTGCTCGGCTTTGAGATCGTGCCCCAGGCAATTTACGACGCCGGTGTCAACTGCCGCATCAATGAAATCGGCAATTGCCATTTCATTCTGGGAGATTTGAAGGATGAGCTGGCGCAGGTGCCGCTGCTGATCCAGCGCTGGGGCCGGCCGCAGGTGGTCATTGCCGACCCGCCGCGCGCCGGCATGCACCCCAGGGTCATCCAAAAGCTGCTGGAGCTGGCGCCGCAACGCATTGTCTATATCTCCTGCAATCCCTCAACCTTTGCGCGCGATCTCAAAGACCTGTGCCGCCAGCACTATCATCTGCAAAAAGTTCAGCCGGTGGATATGTTTCCGCACACCGCGCATTGTGAAGTGGTGGGCTTGCTGGTGAAAAACTGAGTCGCTGCAAGGTGGCAAAAGAAAATCCCCGACCAGGGAGCAGGGCCGGGGATTTATGGTTGCGCAGGGCTTGGGGCTGCGACGGGGAGTCATGTTGCATTGATCTTGAGCCGAACCCGCGCCCTTTGCATGGCCAGAGCTTCTGCCTCTGTGGCAGTGGCAGCCGTGGCGCGTGCAATGGTCGCGCCCGGATCCATGTTCGCGATATGGCAATGGTAGGCGTTGCCGATTTTGTAGCAGGTGAGATTGAGCTTGACGTCCGCCACTTCGCGAATCTCCGAGCGATATTCTTCGGCATGCATGGCTCACGCACCCCTTTCGACCGGTGCGCCCACCAGATTGCCCCACTCCGTCCACGAGCCATCATAGTTGCTCACGTTGGGAAAACCGAGCAGGTACTTGAGCACAAACCAGGTGTGGCTGGAGCGCTCGCCGATGCGACAATAGGCGACCACCTCCTTGTCCGGCGTGACGCCCTTGCCGCCGTAAAGCGCGAGCAACTCGTCTGCGCTTTTAAACGTGCCGTCGTCGTTGCAGGCTTGCGCCCAGGGAATGTTCCTGGCGCCGGGGATGTGGCCGCCGCGCTGGCAGGTTTCCGGCAATCCGGGCGGCGAGAGAATCTTACCGGTGAATTCATCGGGCGAGCGGACATCGACCAAGACGGAATTGCCGGAGGTCATGGCCCTTTGCACCTGATTGAGAAAAGCGCGATAGGCCAGGTTGGGAAGGCTGGCACGATAGCTCACCGGCTTGACGGCCGGCACTTCCAGGGTCAGCGGCCGGCCCTCGGCCAGCCACTTCTTGCGGCCGCCGTTCATCAGCCGCACGTCCTCGTGGCCATACATCTTCAACTGCCACAAAGCCCAGGCGGCGAACCAGTTGTTGTTGTCGCCATAGAGAATGATGGTGGTATTGTTGCTGATGCCGCTTTGGCCCAGGAGTTTTTCCAGGTCCGCCTGGCTGATGATGTCGCGCCGGACGGTGTCGCACAACTGCGTTTGCCAGTTCCAACCCAGGGCGCCGGGAATGTGGCCTTCACTGTAGGCACTGGTATCGACATCGACTTCGACGATTGCCAGGCCGGAATCACCTTTGTGTTGATCGACCCAGTCGGTCGAAACCAACACGTCTGGATTCGCATAGTCTGCCATAATGCACTCCTTGTTTAGGGTTATTGACTCCCTCTGTCTCAGAACACGTCTGAGTGGCTTCTTTCAAGCCGCGAGGTTGGTTCCGATAACGCGGCTCAAACCCGACGAAGAGGCGCAATCGCCTCTCCCACCGCCGACTTCTGCCGGCGGGCAGGGCGTGCGTGCTGCCGGGCAGAAGCCTCGCCCTCGTCATGGTTTGAAGCTCGATGCAACCGGGCTGCGGCCCGGTACGGAACAAAGCCGTCGGATTCCATAACCCTAAAAGGCAGAGCCCAAAGCTTTCGTGATGCCATCGCAATTAGGGGAACTTTGCACAACCACACCCCGACTTGCAGTGTTTTGAGTGATAACTCTCCTGCGGTCTGACAAGTTTCCTGGCAAACGACCCGGATCGCTTCGCGCGCGGGCAAATTCGCGAAGCCGCTGCCAGGCCGGCAGCATGCACCGCCTGCGCCGGCCGGCGCTGTTTCAAATCTGGGGAGCATAGATGACATAGCCGCGCGGCGGCGCGTAGAACTCGGCGCGGCCATCCGCCGCCGCTTGCTGGTCGTTGGGACGATTGCGATCCATCGAACTCCACCACGCCACCGGCGTAAAGGCCGTGTTCCGCCACTGTGTGGTGACCCATGCCCCGCGCCAGGTGTCGCCGCGATTGTTGAGGGCGTAGATCAATCCCGGACTGCCGCCGGCGCCGGTGCGCTGCATGAGGTAGAAATCGTCGTCTACGTACAGAACGGCCGTGGTGCCCGTCGCATAGGTTTCGTGCGCCTGAATGAGAGCGGCAATGCCGTGCGGCGTGCCGCGCAGGTGCAGCCCGGCATTGAAATAGTCCTTCCAATAAACGCAGGGATAGCCCTCGTGCGCCAGGATAAAGCTGTAGGCCAGCAGTTTGTCATTGGCGATGGCGCGCCCCTCGTCGCGCAAATCGTGATTCTCGACGAACGTGACGGTGGAGTCTGGTTGCTCCTGCAGCAGCGTCTCGCCGGCGACGAGATTGCGCAGGCTGAAGCCGTATTGATCACACAGGCCTTTGAGCAACTCGCGCAGGGGGAAATCAAAGGCGTCCACCGGATTGGTGTTGGAAAAATTGGTCACGTTGACCCATTGCTCAATGGCGCGCGCGCTGTCCCAGTGTTCCGCCACGCCATAGGGCCTGAACAACTGGCCGTTGCGTTGATAACGATATTCCTGGATTGCGGTCACCGTGCCCGCGCCATATCCTTTCACGAAGTCATAGCGAAAGCCGTCGAAACCGATTTCTTCCACCAGCCAGCGCGCGAGATTGATAATCTCACCAAAGACGTAGGGATTGCGGTGGGAGAGATCCGGCATGTCACCGAACGTGCTTTCGTCCCACGATTCATACATGTTGGGATGAAAGCATTCCCAGTTGCGCGGGAAGCGGCCGCTCTTGGGCCGAAACAGCGTCCAGCGCGCCTGTTGGGTGATGGGATTGACTTCGGTGGCATCGGCGCCGCTGTTATGATTGATCACCATGTCGGCGATAACGGTCATGCCGTGTTGATGCGCGCTCGCGATCAGAGCAAGCAATTCTGCCTTGGTGCCGAACCAGGTGGGCACGCTGCCCTTTTGATCGAATTCGCCGAGATCATAGTAATCGTAGGGATCATAGCCCATCGAGGGCCCGCCGAGATTGGCAGCCTTGTGCGCCGGTGGCAGCCACAGCGCGGTGAAGCCGGCGGCCGCCAGGCCGGGGATTTGCGCCCGCACATGTTCCCACCACTTGTGATCGCGGCCCTCCTCTCCCGGCGCATTCCAGTAGAATGCTTGCAGCATCACACCCATAAAATGGCACCTCCTGTTTAACCTTATTCACGGGACAGCCGGAATCATCCGCCGGCAACGCACTTGAAGTTCGAAAAGCACCAGAAGCAAGGAGCGCTCAGCGTTTGCGCGCCAGGCAGCCGCAGTGGCCGGGCAGGAATCGCATTGCACCGTAACCGCGCAACCAGCGAACCGCAAAGCCGGCCTGTCGCAACATTGCCGCCATCTCCGAACGCGAATAGAGGCGTTGGCGATGAATTTCTTCCCGGCGGCGATAGAAACGGCCAATGCGCCGAAAGCTGGTAATGTGGCGCGTCAGCATGCGCTGCGCCGAATTTTCCTCGGCGCGCACCAGGGTGGCCCAATCCCGGCCGCTCGCCCAGCGCTGCGCCGGCCTGCGGCTGCGCCATTGCCCGGGTTCGAGAAAGTCAAAAATGAACACGCCGCCGCGCGGCAGGCTGGCATGCACCCGGCCAAACAGGCGCGCCAGCGCCGCGGGATGAGGGCGGCCGTCGAAACAATAATTCAAACACTCGCCCAGCGAGGTGACTGCGGCGCAGGCCGGCAAAGCGATGGCAAAAAAAGAGGCGCGCTTGAATCTCGCCTGCGGCGCGCGCTGCCGCGCGCGTTTGATCATGGCCGCGGAAATGTCGATCCCGAGAACTTCATAGCCGGCGGCCGTCAGCGCCTGCGCCCAGATGCCGCTGCCGCAGCCGAGATCGACGACGAGGCCATCGTTGATGCCGTGCCGCCGCAGCTTCTCCAACAATGCCGGCGCAGCCGTACGAGCGAAATCGCCAAAGCCGCGGTCGTGAATATCGGCAAGATCGCTGTGGTAGGCTGTGGGTAATTTGCAAGCCGGCATGCCCTTTTTGAGTTTTGCCTCACTGAATAGGTGGAACCGCGACGCCAGCGATGGTTTGCTGTCATTCAGGAGGAATTCCCCTTTGATCAAGGCCAGTGCTCAATTTCAAAAATCTGCTTCCAGCCCGACGTCTTCCACTTGCGACTGCAAGCACCAATAAAGCATGTCGCCCATTTCAGACGAAAACAGCAGGAAGGGCCCTGCCTGCCCGGCAGCAGGGTGGTTCAGGCGTGGTTGGGAGTTCCCTGTTCGGTGGTTCGCTTCCTTTCAGGCACCAAAGCATGCGCGTGTGACTGGGAGCTGCCAGACGAATTCACGGACTCGTTCAATCAACGGCTGGCTCCAATCGGACAACCGAATGGGAAACCATCTTGCTGCTGCGGTTGGTGAATCAGAGCCAGCCATGCGCGAGCCTGGTTGTGTCTCGCAAAGCGAAGCGCCCCGGCAGAACCGGCCGGCGCTCAGGCCTTGCGCATTTCCGCGGCCTCGATGGGCTTCATGCTGCTGAATATCCTGCCCACTGCCGCCACGATGCCCGCAACATCGGAAAGGTTGGAGGGGATGATCATCGCGTTGTTCTTTTGCGCCAGCTTGCCAAATTCGCCGAGATACTGCTCGGCAATGCGCAAATTCACCGCATCCAGGCCGCCCTTTTCATTGATCGCCGTCGCAATCTCGCGAATCCCCCTGGCGGTCGCCATGGCCACGCGCTCAATCTCCTGGGCGCGGCCCTCGGCCTCGTTGATGCGCTTCATCTTTTCGCCTTCCGACCTGGCAATGGCCTCCTGCTTGTCGCCCTCGGCGCGGTTGATCTTGGCCTGCTTGTCGCCTTCCGATTCCGCAATCAAGGCGCGCTTCTCGCGCTCGGCGCGCATCTGCTTTTCCATCGCGTCGCGGATGCTGGCGGGCGGCACAATGTTCTTCACCTCATAGCGCGTGACCTTGATCCCCCAGGGATCGGAGGCCTTGTCCACCGCATTGACGATTTCATGATTGATCTTCTCGCGCTCTTCAAAAGTGCGATCCAGCTCGATCTTGCCGATCTCGCTGCGCATCGTGGTTTGCGCAAGTTGAATCGAAGCAAAGCGGTAATCACTCACGCCGTAGGAAGCCTTCACCGGATCGATGACCTGCATGTAAAGCACGCCGTCCACTTCCACCTGAATGTTGTCCTTGGTGATGCACGTTTGCGGCGGCACATCGATCACCATCTCCTTGAGCGAATGCTTGTACGCCACGCGGTCCACAAACGGCAGCAAAATATGAAAGCCCGCCTCGAGCGTGCCGGAATATTTGCCCAGCCGCTCGACAATAAACACGGTCTTCTGCGGCACCACAATCGCGGTGCGCGCGAGCGTGGTCAGCGCAAACAGAATCAATCCCAAAATAATGATGGTTTGCAGCGACATCCCTTTCTCCTTTCAGGAAAGCGGTCTGACTCGTAACGTGAGGTTGTTGCGGCTGACAATTTCCACCACGGCGCCGGGCGCAATCTCGACCTCTGCCTCCGCCGCCCAGGGCGTGCCGTTGTACTCCACCTTGCCGCCCAGCGTGTTCGGTTTGATCGCGGTGAGCGCCACCGCCCGCTGGCCATATACTTCATCCAGCGATTCGCCGGGCAGCAGCTTCCCCGAGACCCTGCCCTCAAAATAGCGCCGGCCCTGTTTGCGAAACAGCACCAGCGACAGAATCGAAGAAATCAGAAACACCAGCAACTGCTCGTTGAACGACTCGATCACGCCCGCCATCAGGGCCAGCGCCGTGATCCACGCCCCCACGGCAAAGAAGATCACGATCAACCCCGGAATGATGAACTCTGCCAGCGCCAGCACCAACCCGACAATGAACCACGCCAGCTCCGCGGGTTCGGTCCACATTGACATAGGCACCTCCGCTATTTTGAAGATCGGAATTTTCAGCGTCTTCTACGCACGCCGCGGCCGCGAGTTCGGCGATTTCTTTGCACGCGCCGCGCCTCCTGCCCGATTTCGGCGCAGCAGAGGATAGCAAAAGCCCGGCACGGATGCCACTACTTTTTCCGTGCGGGTTCGCGGCTGCCCCTGCCCGATCACACCGCAGCAGCATCCGGCGCACCGGGTTCACGGCTCATGACTGCGGCGTGCCAGGCGCTCGCACCGGCCTGGCCGCGGTGGGGCAGCAGGCGGCCGCTGCGCCGGCGTGCTGCGCTGGATCGTCTTTTCCAAAACTGCTTCGGTCGCGGTGTCAAAGAGCAGGATCCCCTCGTGGGTGCCGTCCAATTGCCCGAGCAAAATGCCGCGCTCGTTCCAAAGCGATGATCTGCCCGCGCTTGCAAAGCCGCTGCTCGCGCACCTGTTAAGGAGAATGGAGAATTGGGATGCGAATCCAAATTGACGAAATCACCTCCAGCTTTGTGCGGCAGGTTACTTACGAGCACAGATTTTCATGTTTTCCTCTCAGAAATCCTCTTCCGCCGGCCTGCCCCCGGCCTGCAGCAGCGCGAACAACTTCTGCCAAAGGCCTTTGCGTTCGGCTTCGGTGAGGGTCTGGAGGACGGCGGCGACTTCCTCGGGCGCGCGGGCGCGAAAGGAGACGGTGAGATCATCACCTTCGAAATCTCGCGGCGGCTTGATGTCCAGCCGGTGGCCGCCGGCCAGCAGCTTTGTCAGATCTTCGAAGCGCTCTTCCCGGCTGCGGAGCTGGGGGAAGCGCTCACGGTGGAGCAGCGTGCGCAACTCGTGCGTGCGCTGCCGCGGCGACCAGTCATCGCGCAGGAAAATCTCCCTGACGTCGGGCCGTTCGAATATTTCGAGCACGCGCGTGCCGTGGCGTGCGGCCAGGCCGGCGGCGTTTTCGATGATCTCACGCGCCTCCCGCAGGGGAATTCTCTGTGTGCCAAACAGATGCTCCGCCGCCGCGCGGCGATCTTCGGGCGGCAGGAGCCGCAGCAAATCCGCGTGTTGCGGGGTGAGGCGGCCGGCGGCAATGTCCTCCTGCTGCGCGGCGGGAAATTCCTTGAGGAAAAGATGGCTCTCGACCGCGGCGGCGGTGGCGGGCAGGCCGAGCAACGGGCAAATCTCGTTTTGCAGGCGTTCGATGTCGCCCTGCCACAACTCGGCGAAGCGCTGCAACACCCGCGATTTCTCCAGCGCGTTAAGCGGCCGGCTGGCGGCCTTCTCGTGCAGGCTCAGCCATAAGAGTTGCTCGCGGCTCTGGGGCGGCTGCACGATGGCCGGAATCTCCTGCCAGCCCAATTCCCGGCAGGCGAGTACGCGGCGCACTCCGATGATGAGCCGGAATTTCTTCTTGAGCGGCGTCACCACCACCGGCTGCTGCAAACCGATGGCGGCGATGGACTCCTTCACCGGACCGGGCGCAAACGGGTAGGTGAAAATGAACTCATCCCAGCCTGCGGAGCTGAGATCGACTTGGGCAAGGGCAATGTTTTGTATTTGCATGGTTCTTCATGGTTGGCACGGAGAAATTAAGAAAGTTGGGGAAACATACAAGCGGAAGATGGCAGGAGGAAGAAGAGTGAAGTGGGAGGTTGAATTGCTCACGGCAGCGTGATCACCGCAGCAGGCGCCTTCTCCAAGGCGGCAAAATCGCCGGCTCTTCGCCGGCCGCGCTGTACCATTCTTCGGGATGATTGCCGGGCCTGTGCACTTGCGTTTGCTGATGGCCGTGACTTTTGCCGCCTCGTTGAGCTTCATGACGCCGGTTGGCTATCAAACCAACACGCTGATCTATGGCCCGGGCCAGTATAAATTCGCCGATTTCCTGCGCGCCGGTACACTGCTGAATGTTTTGTTTTGGGGATTGGCGATGCTGCTGATTCCGCAATTCTGGCCGTTTTAGGTGTGCGCAGCCAGATTCCCTCGTTTGGTCGGAGTGAAACCCACCAGCGGCGTTTTTCAGGGAGGCAGATTTGCGGCGCAGTTGAAATGTGGTTTGCGGCAGCGCTGGATTGCCGGCGGTGTGGTCTCCATCAATCCAGCGCTCCATTTCATCAGGACAAAGCCTACGGCTTTTCGCCTGCGTCGTTTTTCTTCTCGTCGGGATGATCGGCGGGTTTGTCCTTCTTTTCGTCGGCCGGCGCCGCAGGTGCTTCCGCGTCGGTGTTGAGCAAATTCCGCAGCCGCGCCAGCATGGCCTCCATGCGTTTGCGTTCGCTGCGAATGCGTTCCAGCTCCTCTTCGGCGTTGGCGGTTTTCTGCTGCTCCGCGCTCAGTTGCGCTTCCAACTCGGGTTGGCGCGAGACCAGCCGGCCGCCGGAGCTGACGAACAACGGCTTGTTGTCCGGCGGCGGCGCCTGGTTGAGATTGAGCTTGACGCCGAAGTTCACGCGCCAGGCGGGATAGTTGGGAATATCGGGATGCAGGCGCGGCAGGCCGCTGATGTAGCGCGTCGTTTCCTTGCCCTGCGACAGCCGGAAATCGAAGCCGACATTGAAGGCGGCCCAATACTTCGGGCGGTAGCTCACGCTCGGCGAGAAATAGAAGAAATCTTCCCGGGCGTAGGCGGTGACCGGCGGCCGTTGCGTGAAGATGCGGCCGTACAGTTCGAAAGTGAAATCGAATTGCGCGGTGGGAATTGCCAGGCCGGCGCCCAATTGAAACTCCTGCGAGGGACTCAGCACCGCTTGCGTATCGATGGCTGCGCCGGTGAGCAGTTTGCCGAGATCATTGTGATGCAGAAAGCCGAAGTTGACATGAAAGTTCGGTTCGTTTTCCGGCAGCAGCAAATCCGGGCTGTAGGAGGCCGCGGTCATCAAGCCGATTTCATAGCCGCCACCGCTGTAAGGCTCGAACAGGATGTTGTGATGTTTGGCAAAAGGCAGGCGCACGCTGCCGCTGGCGCCGAATTTCAGCGGGCTGACCTTGCTGCCGAGCGAGCCGATTTTGGCGCTGAGGTAAAGATCGTCCGGCAGATTGCGCGGCTGGCTGCCGCGGTGCGCATCTTGATAGATCACCTGCGTCGCCGCCCATTCCACATGCTTGCCGCTGGCGAAGTGCAGGCCGAGCGCCGTTTGCACATTCCAGAAGGTGAAGCTGGTGGGAGGCTGGCCGGGGCGCGGCTTCACCACGGTTTGATAATACGAAGAGCCGAAGCCGTGCAGAGTGAGTTGCCCTTTGGGCAGCGTCCATGCCGAGTGCAGATGCGGCAGCCCGCGGCCGCCGATCAGACTGAAGGTCTGGCCGTGCGCCGGCGGGGCAACCAGGGCAGCCAGGGCCACCGTCATCGCAGCACAAAGAATTCGCTTCATAAGCTTGCGTCCGTCCTATTGGTTTGGTGAATCGGGTGGATGGGGAGGCAACCGCCTTGTCCGCCTCTCGTGTTTTCGCCGATGAAAGTTCTGTAATCTCTTCCCCACTCAACGTGTTCACTACTATACACGCAGAGGGCAGCAGGTGCATGCAACCCGCCGAGAAATTGTCGCAGCCGCGTGGCCATAAAGCGCTTGCGCTTTGAGATGAAATTCAGTAATGTCACCGCACTTCGACAGCCTGGTGACACGATTGCAACAATTCACCGCCGGTTTATGCCCAAAAAATTCCTGACGATACACGGCCACTTCTACCAACCGCCCCGCGAAAACCCCTGGACTGAAGCCATTGAGCGCCAAGACAGCGCCGCGCCGTTTCTTGATTGGAACGAGCGCATCGACCACGAGTGCTACACGCCCAATGCCTACGCCCGCATCAACGACGACGACAACCGCATCTCCACCATCATCAACAACTACGAGTGGATCAGCTTCAACTTCGGGCCGACGCTGCTGAGCTGGCTGGAGAAGTTCTCGCCCCGCACTTACGAACGCATTCTAGCCGCCGACCGCAACAGCCTGCGCCGCCATCCCGGCCACGGCGCCGCCCTGGCGCAGGCTTATAACCACGCGATTTTGCCGCTGTGCAACCAGCAGGATTTGAACACGCAAATCCGCTGGGGCCTGGCGGATTTCCGTTACCGTTTCGGCCGCGAGCCGGAAGCGATGTGGCTGCCGGAAACCGCGGTGAATGAGCGCGTCATGCGGGCGCTCATCGATCATCACATGAAGTATGTGATTCTCTCGCCCTATCAGGCCCGGCGCGTGCGGCCGCTCACCGGCGGTGACTGGCGCGCCGTCGAGCAGGGCGAGATCGACATCACCCAGCCCTATCGCTGGTTCGATCGCAACGCCGGCGGCGAACGCCTGGCCGGGCGGTTCATCGACGTTTTCTTCTATCACGGCGGTCTGGCACGCGGCGTCGGGTTCGAACATCTGGTGCGGGATGCGAGGCATTTTGCCGCCCAGGTGGATGTCGCCTTCAGCAACCACGGCAACAATCAACCCCAGCTCGTTTCCATCGCCACCGACGGTGAAACCTACGGCCATCACGAACATTTTGCCGAACGCGGCCTGGCTTATTTGCTGCAGCGCGCGGCGCCGCAACGTGACATTGCCATCACCACCTACGGCGCCTATCTCGCCGAGCATCCGCCGCAGCAGGAAGTGGATTTGAAACCGGGTCCCAACGGCGAAGGCACGGCCTGGAGCTGCGCCCACGGCGTCGGCCGCTGGGCGCGCAATTGCGGCTGCCGCAGCGGCGGCCCCGCGGAGTGGCAGCAGGAGTGGCGCGCGCCCCTGCGCGCAGCCCTGGATCAACTGCGCGACGAACTGAACCAGCTCGCGCTCGAACTCGGCGAGCCGCTGTTCAAAGACCTGCCGGCGGCACGGGACGGCTACATCACCGTCATCTTGCAGCGCACGCCCGAGCGCCTGCAAAGCTTTCTCGAACACCACCAGCGCCGGCCGCTGAGTCCCGAGCAAAAAATCGCCGCCATCAAATTGATGGAGATGCTGCGCAACGCCCAGCTCATGTACACGAGCTGCGGCTGGTTCTTCACCGAGCTGTCCGGCATCGAAACGGTGCAGATCATCCAATATGCGGCGCGCGCGATCCAACTGGCGGAGGCCCTGAGCCGGCGGCCGTTCGAAGAGAATTTTCTGCGGAACCTCAAGGCCGCGCCCAGCAACGTGAAAACCTACCGCGACGGCGAAGGCGTTTATGACAAGCTGGTGCGACCGGCGATCGTCTCGTTCACGCGCGTCATCAACACCTATGCCTTTCGGGCGCTGTTCTTCGAGGCCCCCGCGCAGGAGAAGCTCTATCATTATTCCCTGCAGCGCGAAGATCTCACCACCACCACCGCCGCCGGCGCTGCCCTGCTCACCGGTTTGGTACAGGCGCAGTCCGGCATCACCACCGAGAGCCTGCGCTACGGCTTTGCCCTGATCAAGCACGGCAGCGCCGACACCGCGCAGTGCTTCATCCGCCGCGTGACGGGAAGCTGGAACTATTACGCACAGCGCGATGCGCTGGTTCAGCGCTTTCACGCCGGCGGCGAACTGGCCGACCATCTGCAAAAACACTGGGCGACGCAGGGCTACGGCCTGCAGAACATCTTTTTCGAAGAGCGCCAGCAACTGATCCGTCTCATGCTGCAGGATCGCCTGGATGAAATCGGCGAAGCCTACCGCCGGCTCTACGAAGACAATCTCACCCTGATCCGCAACCTGCGCGACCTCGGCGCCACCATTCCCGAAGAACTCAGCGTGCCGGCGCGCTACACCCTCAGCCTCGAGCTGCGCCGCGAAATCGAACGGCTCGGCGAATCCACCGAGGCGGAAGCCTACCGCCGCTGCCTGGAAATCTCACGGCTGGCCGAGAAGCTCGGCATCGAACTCAACACCGAGTGGGCGGGACAGCATCTGCAGGCCATGCTGGAAAAGCGGCTGCATGCCCTCTCCGCGGACTTCAGTCCGGCGTGCTGCCAGGAAATCCTCAGCCTGATCGACATCGCGCAAAAACTCAAACTGCATCTGACTCCCGATCACCTGCAAAACATCATTTTCGAGCTGCTGCAGGAGCGGGTGCTGCCGTTGATTGACACCGTCGCTGCCGATCCGCAAAACCGGCAGGCCTATGAACTCAGCTCGCTCTTCCTGCAGATTGCCTATCATTTCAATTTCAATATCAAAGTGTACAAGGATCGCATGAAAGCGCTGGAGGAGCAGTTGGCTGCCGACCCCAGCGTGTGGCCGTAGGGCAATAACCGCCAATTACCGCGCACGGTTAACTGTCATTGTTGCAGGAATCTTCCCTGTGATGGAGAATTCGAGTCGGACCATTCATCAGTTGGGTTGTCTCCATCCGCTGCAGATACTTTGGCGGTGGGTCGACCATGCTGTTTTTTTTCAGGGGGAAGATGGGGACGGATGCGCCAGTTTCTTTGCCAGATTTCAAGCCCGATTCTGAGAATCCTGCACTCCTGTCCCATATTGCTTCAGGATTTCTTGCAGGACGCCGCAGCCGCCCAAAATGCACTCCCGTCGCTTGTGGGCGGTTGTCTGAAAGATGAAATGTCGAAACTGCGCAGCACTCTGTGAGCAGCCGGGACTCTTGCAAGCAAAGCCCCAATGCGGCAGATTGCCAAGCCATACGCCCAGTCATCATGAGTCGGAATCATGCATGCCCCCGAGCTCAAAAAACTCCGGCATCATGCCCGCGAGATTTTTCTCGCCGGCTTGAGCGCCGTGGATCCTGAACGAGCCGTTTTGCGCACGCTGCAGCGTGAAGGCGCCCTGCTGCACGTTGCCGGCGAAACCTTCGACCTCAACAAATTTGGCCGCGTATTGGTGCTGGGTGCCGGCAAGGCCTCGCCCGCCATGGCAGCCGCAGTGGAAACCCGCCTGGCCGATCGCATTGCCGAAGGCTTGATCGTCACCAAAGACGGCCATGGCCGGCCGCTGCAAAAATGCCAGGTATTGGAAGCCGGCCACCCCATCCCCGACAGCCGCGGGGAACAGGCCGCGCGCCGGCTGCTGCAGTTGGCCGAAACCGCGCAGATCAATGATCTCGTCCTCTGTCTCATCTCCGGCGGCGGCTCCGCGCTGCTGCCGTTGCCTGCCGGCGAAATCACGCTGGCGGACGAACAGCAGGTCACCGAGTTGCTGCTCAGTCACGGTGTCACCATTCATGAGATCAACACCGTGCGCAAACACATTTCGCGCTTGAAGGGCGGCCAGCTCGCGCGCACGGTTTATCCCGCCACCCTCGTCACCCTGGTGCTGTCCGACGTCATCGGCGATCCGCTCGACATCATCGCCTCCGGCCCGACGGTGCCGGATCCCTCCAAATTCTCCGATGCCGAGCGCGTGCTGGTGCTCTACGGCGTCTGGCCCAAGCTGCCGGCAAGCGTACGCGACTACCTCACCGCCGGCTGCCGCGGCCACGTGCCGGAAACGCCCAAGCCCAACGATCCCATCTTCGCCAAGACCCTGGCGCACATTGTCGGCTGCAACGCTGACGCGCTCTCGGTCTGCGAAATGCACGCGCGCAGCCTGGGCTACAACACCATGGTGCTCAGCCATCGCGTGCAGGGCGAGGCGCGCGAGATCGGCCGCTTCTATGCCGCGCTGCTGCACCACGTGGTCGATTGCGGCAAGCCCATCGCGCCGCCCGCCTGCATTCTCGCCGGCGGCGAAACCACGGTGACGCTGCGCAATCCGCGCGGCAAGGGCGGCCGCAACCAGGAAATGGCACTGTCGGTCGCGCTCGACATTGACGGGCTGCCCAATTGCGTTTTTCTCTCCGCCGGCACCGACGGCACCGACGGCCCCACCGACGCGGCCGGCGCCTTTGCCGACGGCTGGACCATCGCCCACGCCCGCACCCGCGGCATGCGCTTCTTCTCCAGCTTCCTGCGCGACAACGACAGCTACAACTTCTTCAGCCAGCTCGGCGACCTTTTCATCACCGGCCCGACCGGCACGAACGTGATGGATTTGCAGATTATGCTGGTGAGTTGAGGAGGAGGGGGAGCGTTGGTAGGACCCAACAGTTTTCTGTGAAAGCACCCCGCCCACCTGTCATGTCGTAGGTGCTCTTGCATCCAAGCCGAAAAGCTTGATTTGCAAGAGTTTTTCCCATGCCAGACTCCTCCCATCCTCAAGACGCAAATGTTACAATTGCACAAAATTTGTCCTTGATTTATTAAAAAAAACTTTGCATCTAGGCGCCACCAAAGCAGTTGGTTGCATGTCTTTGCGCGAACAAGTCTCACCTTCAAATCTCATTACAATCGCATTTTCTGACTGCCGCGCTTCTCGTTTTTCATGAATGGTCGTGGGAAACGTGGTGGCATAATTGTCCAGGGGAGGGTTCGTTTCGCCGGCATCTTTTAAGCCCGAAAAGAGGCCACTCGCAGCATGCGAAGTTCGGAAACGGACCGTGTACTTCAACCAGGCACTTAAAACAAAGGCAAAATTCCTTCCCCCTCTCCAATCGCCAAGTGATTCGTCCGCGTGAGTGATCCGGAAGCCGCACCACGGCCGGTGGCTGCGGCTGGCAGAGAAGCAGCTTCTCGGCGGGATGTAATCATTCTGGCATCTCAGAACACAGCATCGCCTCACAGCAACGATCGAAGCTGAGACAGGTTGTACCCGGGCTGACCTCGAGAACCGCGCCGGCTGCGGCGCGGGCCGTTGCAATTGCTGTTGCGGCAAATGAAGCTGTCCCTCCTGCACGAACTGCTCCTGCGATCCTGCTCTCTCTTGACAATTGAACTTTTCAACCTAGCCGCCCCTGCTGGCAGGATTCGGCGCATGTGCCATGGTGAAGCGTGAGGGCGTCGTGGCGTGAATTGATGAATTTGAGTTTTTTTTCTTGATCAAGATAATGAAGGGAGTGAAGAATGGGACGAGAACAAAGGGTAAACATTGTCGATACGCCGACAGCCGCATCAGCCCAGCGTCGCAGCAGATCGCACGGAAGAGTTCTTGGCTACTTTCTGCACATTCTGTGGGAGCATCCGGCGTTGATCATCCCCATGTTCTTTGCAATAGCAACGATAATTGGTTTCTATTACCAAATTACCTTTTATGATCTATTTTGGATCAACATAGTTAATTTTTCCCGCCCGGAAGACTTCTTTTTTGGCTGGCTGCAGCACCGACCGGCAATTTACGCTGTCTTTGGTTCCACGCTTGCGATGATTGGATTCTTCTGGGGCAGTGAGTGGGGAAGACGTTTCGTTTGTCAGGGACTTGTTCGAAGCGCAGTGCTCACAAGACTTGGAGTAGCATCCACTGTGTTGGTTGTTGTCTTGATTGTGATTCTACTTTTTGATCTGGCCTTGCCGAGGGCCGTAACAAGCAAACTTAGCGGGCAATTCCTTATTTATACTGCGAACACAATTTGCACAATCATTATTGGTTTTATGCTTCATCCCTTCTTATCACTCATTCCAATACAACCAAACAAACGTGAGCACCGCAAGAGAATAAGACGGCGAGTTCTGTATGGCAGCACATTAATAGTAATGGTCTTCTTTTTTCTCCTGCTGCGGGACCAGCTTCAAAGCATCGCTGCCGATCAAGTAAATCAGTCGAAAAGCAGAGACATTGACTATTTGGTATACATCAAATCGGATCAAGGCATGAATCCTGAACCCCAAACACTTCGATTCATGGGATCGACAAGTGCGTACAAGCTGTTCTATCGTAAACAAGATAGCAGCTTTGTTGCCATTCCCCAGGAGCATATTGCACTAATCACGACAAAAAATGGACACTGATAATGATGCGAGAGTCAAACCGAGGGCCAAAGAAACCTGGAAACAAGAATCCAGCGACGCCCAAAGGGCTTCAGGGGAGTCAAGAGGCGGCAAAGGGTTCCGTCATTGCGATATTGTGCGCACTGATGATTTTACTAGCCGTCGTGGTATTCGTAATTATTAACCGCCAACCACCTACTCCGCCCCCAGTGACTGTAACAGTGACGGTTGCCACTTTTCCTGATGGCGCTGATATATACCAGCAAGGAAAATATATCGGCAAGACTGCATGGCAATTGAGGAACCTTCAGGTTGGAATTCCAGTCACGTTCAGCCTAAGGAAGAGCGGATATCACGATTCCACGGTCACACTAACGGCGCCGCCAAGAGACAGCACGTATCACTACGTTCTCAAGCCACGTAAGATCACAACTGTAACAATCACACTAAAATCGACTCCCTCGGGAGCCAGGATTTACAGAGAGCGGCAGTATGTTGACAGAACCGAGTATCAATTCCCAAATCTGCAGCCTGGGCAGGAGTTCAAGCTGACACTGGCGAAGCAAGGCTATCACGACACGACTTTCACCTTGATTGTTCCGCAAAGGGATAGTGTCCTTCATTGCCAGCTTCGACGCGATTCGTCTTCATTGTTTGGTGCTGTCAGAATTCAGACCAGACCTCCGGGCGCCACAGTCATACTTAACGGCGATTCTGTAGGAGTAACACCGTACAGCGGCGATCATCCAACAGGAAGGTATGAACTCACACTGACCAAGATAGGCTTCAAGGATTGGAGTGCGAACTTCAATCTCACTGCGGCAGGATATGAGATCGACCAAAAATTACCATGCCGGCAGGGGAGGCTTTCAGTCACAATAGGCCCCACAGAATTTACAATATGGGTCGGCCGCCATAAGTATGTCAATTCGCTGCCCGACAGTGTCATGTGCGTTGGGTCGCACACAATCCCAATCCGTGATTCCAGAAACAAACTGTTGTGGCAGGAAACTATAGAGATTAGAGAAAATGAGACCACGAAGCTTCACATCAACTTTGAGGACACGGCATATGTTTTCGTTTCGGCGCGTTATGGAAACGAGCCTGTTGATGCCTTTGTCATCGTCGATGGCGACACTGTCAGAGACAAGGGGGAAGCACAGAAAACCCCCTTACGCCTTCCGGTGAGAGTTGGCTGGAGGGAATTGAAGCTCTATCACAAGAACTATGAGTTCGAAGTCCTGCAATTCAACGCTCCCCGCAAGGGAGACGAAATTGAGAAAAGCCTGCAAGCAAGGCGGGTCAAGCATGACACCCTGTCAACCAAGAAAAGTGCCAGTGGAAGTCATCAAAACTGATGATCGTCGGCTTTGGAAAAGCAACTGGTATTGGGGGTGTGAAGTATGATTCATCATGACGAGCGAAATAGAACCGGATCATTGCCAGACATCTTGCATGCTATAGGGCTCTGGCTGACCGTTCTCGTCCTGAGCCAGTTGTCAGCCTTCTCAACGACACTCGCTCAGGATTCTTGTGCTGCTCTCGTCGATTCAGCCATGGTCAAAGCGAAGAATGCAACCGGCTTGAGGCACTTCAATGAAGCGCTTGAAATTGCAGAAAAAGTCCTGGAACTGCGGTGCACGCGAAAAGATTCTGCCAAGGCATTTGAGGTCATGGCTTATGTCATCTATTCGCGCAATTTTAAGAATCCAGTTGAGAGACAAAAGGCAAAGGAGTGGCTTTGCAAAACACGACAATTAGGTTTCTTCCAACCTCTGAATGACAGTATGATAAGCAGAAAACTCAGTGACTTACTCACTGAGGTCGAGTCAGATTCCGATTGCGCACCAGCGACCGTCACAGATACATCACATCCCGTCGTATCCACGAGAGCCAGCGTTAGCCTCACCTCCGGCTATCTCCACGCCCTCGATCTCCCAAAGGCGCTGCGCCGATCCTGGCCGAAGGGAGAGTGGGCAAACGACCCGCTGCTCAGCGCGGAAATTCGCATCGCAGAACGGGCTGATCTGGGGCTGACAATGACGGCAGCAACACTTCCCCTCTCCCAAGAGCAGGGCGGTCACAAAAATCTCGTGCTCTATGGCTCGTCTGTGGAACTGATATATCACCTGCGCGAGCGGGACGCCGCCGTGCCGGTCTATTGTCTCGCGGCACTGGGCGGAACGTGGTCGAAAACATCGGACTCGTGGGCATTGTCGACAAACATCAGTGGCAAATTTGCTCCCAGTATCGCCCTCGGCACGGGCCTGCGCTGGAGATTCCACGACTCATTTCCAATCAGCCTGTTTCTCGAAACCCGGATAACAAGATTGCTTGGCTCAGGCCCAAAACTGCAGAGCGAAGAAGTCACTTTCTTTCACGGCTCACAAATCGGTTTTCACCTTCCTTTGCTCAACACCAAGACCAACGCCTCCTCTCGCGCGAGCACCACGTTGCGGGAGACATTTTGGGAGAAAGCAGGGAAGATCGCCCTGCCCGTTGGCTTGACAGTGGGAGGGGCAATACTCGCCCGGCTTCAAAACAAACCGCCGGAAAATGGCATTCTCCCCGATCCCCCGCCACCCCCGGACGGCGGTTAGACCGGAGGTAAAGTCTGCAACCCTGCCAGACCCGGCGAGGTGACGGTACTTGTGAATACTAAAAACCTCAAAACCCCGGTGAGGTAATATGAAGGCAAGAATTATCCTGGCATTGCTGGCCGGCCCAATGCTGGCGTTGTGGCTGCCGGCACAGAGCTTCGCGATAGCGGGGGAGCAAACCCCGCAATCTCACGCCGCGGCTACCCTGCCACCTGCCCCCCCCACCTTGGCTGACGATCCCATCGTGACCTTCGCTGACACAACTCTGGAGAATTGTGTGAGGGATGCTCTCAATATTCTCAGGCCTACGCCGATTCGCGCCAGTAACATGGCAGACCCAACCTTCACGAGCCTGAATTGTAGCGGCAAAGGAATCAAAAATCTGCAAGGCTTGCAGTACGCCATCAATCTTAAAACGCTGATCCTGAATGCGAATCAAGTTGCAAGTGTGGGGCCGCTCTGGTATTTGACAAACTTAATAAACTTGCGTCTCACCGATAATGGCATTCATGACATCGATTCTCTCGCATCTCTAATCAACCTGACCCACCTCGAGCTGTATAACAATAAAATTGACGGCATCACTGCCCTCGCTGGCATGACAAAACTAGAGTATCTGACACTACAAAACAACCAAATAACGTCAATCGAGGGGTTACAAGGCAAATCGTCTTTGAGTTTTCTCAGACTTGATAACAACAAACTCACAGAACCACGTGGGGGCAGGCCTATTCTCGATCCCCTGAGGTCACTCACGTCACTCGAAACTCTTTATCTCAACAACAACCCCGGCATTTCCAATCTCAATCCGCTGGATAGACTAACCAACCTGGTAACACTTTCGCTCAGCAACACGGCAGTCACAGTAATCAAGCCGCTGGAGAAATTGACCAAACTGACCAAGCTCTGGCTCAATGGCTGCAGAATTGATTCCCTGACTCATTTGCATGGATTGGTGAATCTGAAGATCCTGGACATTGGCGGCACCAATCTGCGCGGCCATGGCGAGCTGCTCCATCTCTACAACATGGACGCGCTCAACTCGCTGGTCTTGCGCGGCAATCCAAACATCACCGACGGTAAAGCCGTCTTCCGGCTCGCTCAGAATCTCGACAGTCTCGAATGCGAAGAAATCGACTGGGAGGGATGCTGCGGAGTCAACGTGTTTTTCGAGAATGCCGCACTGCTCGACTCGATCAAGCAGGCGCTTCGGCGCAAAGATCCTGATGGTTCGTTCGAGTGCATTGACGAAAAGGAGATAACACTTCTGGAATCTCTTCGCCTGAGCCGCATCGACAGAGATGCAATCGAAGACAAGCTCGCCGGCCTCGAATTCGCCGTCAACCTTACCCATCTCGAGCTGCCCAACAACGAAATTGCCGATCTCGCGCCGCTGGACTCGCTCTACAACCTGCAGGTGCTGAAACTGGACAGCAATCGCGTCCAGTCGCTGGAGCCCCTGCAACTGCTCGAGGACCTGGATTCGCTCTCGCTGGCTAAGAATGTCATCGCAAATCTTACCGGCCTCGAGGCCCTCACCGGTCTGGAGTATCTGCAACTGCGCCAAAACCACATCACCTCCGCCCAAGCGCTTGCTCGACTCGGGAACTTGCGCACGCTCGATCTCAGTCAAAACCAACTCACCACCAGCACCGGCGTGGGCAACAAGGCACAGCTCGATACTCTGCGCCTGGGCAACAATCAGCTCATCGAGCTCACCGGCCTCGGCAATCTGCCGGCGCTGCGCCATCTGGCGCTCAACAACAACCTTCTCGATCATGATGATCTTCCCTCTCTTTATCATCTCGACAAACTCGAGACACTCTCGTTGCGCGATAATTCCGGCATCACCGACGGCAAAGCTGTCTTCCGGCTCGCCGAGAATCTCGACAGTCTCGAATGCGAAGGAATCGACTGGGAGGGATGTTGCGGGGTTGATGCATTTTTCACCAATCCAGCGCTGCTCGAATCGGTGAAACAGGCGCTGCGCCGCAAATACCCCGGCAGATCATTCAACTGCATGACGAAAAGTGACATTGCAGGGTTGACCGCCCTGCGTCTCGATGCTCTTGACAGCGACACCTCCGAAGACTCACTCGCCGGCCTCGAATTCGCCGTCAACCTTACCCATCTCGAGCTGCCCAACAACGAAATTGCCGATCTCGCGCCGCTGGACTCGCTGTACAACTTGAAAGTGTTGATCCTCGACAACAACAGAATCCAACGGCTCGAACCCTTGCAAAAGCTCGAAAACCTGGACTCGCTTTCACTGGCGGAGAATCAGATCGAAGCGCTGGCCGCGTTGGCGGGGTTGACCGGCCTGACCCGCCTCGATCTGCGCGCGAACAAACTTGACACTTTGGATCTCACCAGCCTGTATGATCTAAGGAACTTGCGCTGGCTCGACCTGCGGGGAAATGCCGGCATTCAGGGCTGCGCCGGCCACCGCGCCGTCGATGCGCTCATTGCCAACGTGCCCAATCTTTCGCTGGACAGCGTCTGGTGGGACGGGAAGGAACTGCGCTGCCCGAATCACCCGCCTTCGATTCATTCCGG
>JBBIKM010000031.1:33256-38335 GCA_037445455.1 bacterium
GAATCTTTGCGAAGCCATCAGCCTGGAAGTTCGCGTCGATGACGCCGATGGCGATCCGGTGTCTCTGACCATCGACTGGGGCGATGGCCAACGGGACACATTGGGACCCCAGCCCGCTGGCTCGACCTTTTCACAATCGCATACCTACATCCGCGCCGATACCTTTGATGTGTTGCTCTCTGCTGAAGATTCAACTGGAATGCATTCCATAAAACCCGATTCGGATACTGTCATCGTGAGCGCGCGCCAGGTCGCCGCCCCTGACTACAGCGAGAAAGCGGGGCTACATTTCGCCGACGCGCTGACAATCAGCCTGAAATCAGAGACGCCGGGAGCCTTGATATACTACACGCTCGACGGCCATTATCCAACCCTGCTTGATGCCTTTTATAGTGGACCCTTGCGGTTCACTCCTCCCGACACCGTGCTGATCAAGGCCAGGGCTTATCTTCTGCCATGCGATTCCAGCGCGGTGGCGGAGGCGAGCTATACGCTTTTTCCGCTGCCACAAATTTCTTCGCCAGCCGACACCATTGCCGAAGCCGGCGTGCCAATGATGGTTGTCACCACGATTCAAAATGATCATGACTCGCTGCAACACACGCTGCACTATCGCGCCGGTGGCGGCGCGATTTACCAAAGCCTGCGCATGACCGGGGTTGTGGGCGGTCCGATCTCCACCACGATTCCCGACAGCGCCGTGACCAGTCGTGGGCTGGAGTACTTCATCACTACGGCGTATGACCGCCAGTTGGCCAGCTATCCTGAAAATGAGGCGGCGGCCAAACCGAAAGTTATGCGCGTGCGAACGCTGAATCTGACAAGCAAATGGAGCACGGTCAATTCCGTTTATCAAATGATCTCGGTGCCGAATCAACTGCGAAAAAATTCCGCGCGGGAGGTTTTCAAGGACTATTTCGACGAATTCCCGGAATACGACAAGAGAAGCTGGCGTCTGCTGCGCTGGGTGGATGATGACACCCGAGGTAATTCCGACTATGTCGAGTATCCGAATGTCGACAGCCTGGCGCCAGGCCTGGGATTCTGGCTGATCACAGCCAAGGCACAGAAGCCCATAGCCGTGGGGGAAGCCATCAGTGTGGCCACTGGCGAGAGTTACACATTGAACCTGCGCAAGGGCTGGAATCAAATCGGCACACCGTTCGACTTTGCGATCGATTGGAACAAAGTTGGTAGACCGGCGGGCGTAGATGCCCATCTTAATGCCCACTGCTATGATCCCGAGAGCAAGCGCATATCTTACCCCGTGCAGGTTTTCCGCATGGAGCCGTGGCAGGCCTACTTCGTAAAAAGCGCGACGGAGGCCGAGATCAAAATTCCGCCGCATGCGGCCACCAGGCCGGCGCAAAAAACAATTGGCCCGCTTGCGGCTGCGCGCGCTTTGCAACCAGGCGAGTGGCTGCTGCGTTTGTCCGCCAGCGCCGGCAATCAGGTGGATCCCGACAACTATGCCGGTTGTCTGTCCACCGCGGCCGAGGGCAGGGATGCCCACGATTTCACTGAACCGCCCCTGCTGCCAGGTTTCGTTGCGCTTTCGTTCCTCCCTGACGAGGCGCAGCAAGACGCTCAACGCTACGCCGGCGATTTCCGTTCGCTTGCTGCCAACGGAAAGGCTTTCGCGTTCGAAGTGCGCAACGAGCGCAAGGATGTAGCGATCACAATTCGCTTGGAGGAGGTTTGGAATCTGCCGCAAGACTGGCAAATCATCCTGCATGATGTGAGCAGCGAGAGAACCGTCGCCTTGTCGAGTGCGGGCGAGTATGTCTTCTACCTGCAAGGCTCGCAACCGCACCATTTCAAACTGGCAGTGGGGGCGGGCGATTTTCTGCGGCACGAAGATCCCGGCTTTGCGCCCCTGCCGTCGCGGCCGGAGCTTTCGCAGAATTTCCCCAATCCCTTCAATCCCGCCACCACGGTGCGTTATAGTCTGCCCGCCGCGGAACTCGTGCGGTTGAAAGTCTATGACGCCACCGGCCGGCTGGTCAAAACGCTCGCAGACGGCTGGCGCAGCGCCGGCCATTACACCGTCACCTGGGATGGCCGTGACGCGACGGGCAGCAGGCTGGCCAGCGGCGTTTATTTCATTCGCATGGAAGCAGGCGCGGTGGTGGTGCGGCGCAAGCTGGTGCTGGCCAAGTAACAGCGGATGACCGAAAGCCTCATGGGCACGTTTGGCCGCTCGTCGAACAAACGCTCCAGCCGCCGTGACAGAAAACGGGGTCTTGTGTTTGCTGCGCCGAAGCCAGCACGGGCATTGACAGTTGCGAAGGTATTTCTTAGTTTGCAGATGGGATGCATTATCGAATGGCAAGGGACACCAATGTTCTTGCCGCAGCATGACGATCAAAGGAGAAGCTTCCTGCGAGACGCAAAGGCACGCCAAGAAACGATTCGAGTGTTGTGTTTGGCGATTGCGGGCAACTGCTGAGCGCGAAATCCCTGCGAACTCTTGCGGCATTGCGGGCGGGCGCGATTTTCTTGACCCAGAGTGGCAGATGCCGAAGACTCTCAGACGTGATGCAATACCGACATCAAGACAGGTCCGAAGCGCGGCCACCGAACAATTCTCCGCTTTTTTGGCAGCGCGTTTACTCCTTGGCGACCAACTCGCTGGGGAGTGACAATTGAGCCGCATTTTCATAAGCCATTCGAATCTGGACAAGCAGGTTTTTGTCCGCAGATTCGCCGATCATCCTCGCAAGCTTGGCCACTCCGTCTGGTATGATGAGTGGTCAATCAGACCGGGAGAATCTCTTGCTCTCCGCATTCAGCAGGGAATTTCAGAGTGTGACTTCTTTGTGATCGTCATCTCTGAGAATTCGATCAATTCGCGCTGGGTGCAACGTGAAGTAAATGACGCGCTTGTTTCTGAAATCGAACGTGGTCGAACCATTGTAATTCCCATCGTCATCGGCACGGTCAAAAACGGGGAAATTCCTCTCACTCTGAGGGCCAGAAAGTATGTGGATTTTCGCGGTGTCAAAGCCGGCACCGGCGCATATTCGAAGGTGTTTCAAGAAATCGCTGACGCCGTATCAGATTTGCGGGATGTTGGCAGCGAGCTCTCTCCCCTCTTTGAGTGTCCCCGTTGCGTCGAACAGGACCTTAGCAAGGCAGAGGGGTTTCATATTTCCATACTGGACATCATTTGCCTGGAGAATGGGATCGAGAAAGGACAAACTTACGATGCCGGGAGGGGAGAAGCAGGATTGTTCTTCTACCGCGGGGCGACCACAACACAGCCGGTGAAATTCAAGCTCGCGGAATCCGATTTGGCGGCGTTGGGCCCCAAGGCCAGGCCGTTTCTGTGGCGGACATTTGGCCGATCAGAGGGCAGAAATGGCGTATTGAAAATCCAATTCTCCGCTGGACGCAAGAAGCACGTTTTGCTCTATTGGATCAACTATGCAATTGAAAGATACCTGGAATCCCGCGTTCGTGAACTGGCCAATGACTGGGATTTTGAAGTGACCATGAAGAACATTCAGCCATAGAAAGGAGTGTCATCCATGCCCAAAAAAATCCTGCAACTCGTCGGCGACTTTGCGGAAGACTACGAAGTCATGGTGCCGTTTCAGGCACTGCAGATGGTCGGACACACGGTGCACGCGGCCTGCCCCGACAAAAAGGCGGGCGACAAGATCCGCACCGCTATTCATGATTTCGAGGGTGATCAGACCTACAGCGAAAAGCCCGGTCACAACTTCACGCTCAACGCCACCTTTGCCGATCTCAAAGCGGAAGACTATGATGCCCTGCTCATCTCCGGCGGCCGCGCGCCCGAGTACCTCCGCCTCAACAGTCGCGTCCTGGAGATCGTACGCCATTTCTTCGACAAGAACAAGCCGGTGGCGGCGGTTTGTCACGGCGCGCAGGTGCTCACCGCCGCGGGCGTGGTGAAGGGCCGCAAGGTCTCGGCCTATCCCGCGGTTGGTCCGGAAGTCAAAATCGCCGGCGCCGAATTTGCCAACATTCGCATCGATGACGCCGTGAAAGACGGCAATTTGGTGACCGCGCCCGCCTGGCCGGCGCATCCCGCCTGGCTGGCCAAATTTCTCGAAGTGTTGGGCACGCGCATCGAAGCGTGAATCGCTGCGCCCTGCGCCGTGCAACAACGTATCAGCAGAAGAGGGCACATGGCCGCCCCGGCCGTGTGCCCTTTGGTTTGATCGCGACGCCAGCACGGGAGTTGCGGAACCGGCAATCATCCCGTGTCATGTGACCTTGATTCGTGCGAAAAAGATCAGAGCCGCCTGGACAGCAAGAACGCTGCGACGCACGGCCTGAATCATCGCCGCAGCCTTGTCCGTGTTCATCCGTATCTGAGGCTGCAAGGCGCGCGAAGAGAGAGTGGCATTCTGAAGGTCTGTGGCAGAATAATTTGTCGGCCGAACGATTCAAGAAAATTCTGCCGATAAATCGTCCTGCCAAAGTTTTTGCAGCGATGCTCGGTGACTTCGGCAAATTTCGATAGTACTACCCTGGAAAGACTATCACGACCGCGAAGATGTTGTGGCGCAAGCTGCCGGCTTGCCTTCGTTTGCAGGCTGAAAGCCTGTGTGCTTCCAATGGGGAAATGACCATTCAGGAAGGGGAGTGAAGAGCGTTAGCAACGGATTGGCACGGATGAAGCCCAAACACGAAATCCGTGAGAATCCGTGTCCATCCGTGGCTTGGTCTTTAGTCACGAAAGAGCAAACCCGCTGCCAAAAGCAAAAAATTCCGGGACACAAAACTGAAAGCATACAAAGCAGTTTTTCTGGCCGCTCAGTTTTGTAACTTGAATGGTTCGGTCTTGCGCGGGTTATAGATATGCTTCTCATGGCAACATTTCACCCGCCGCCCAGCTTCGCGGGCAGCACGCCGCGCACCGAGTTGCAGAGCAGAATCTCATCCGCCGCGTTCAGCTCTTCGAGCGACAGAACCTTTTCGCTCAGCGGCAGCGTTTGCGTGGCCAGCAGATGCGCGCGGTAGATGCCGGGCAGAACGCCGCACGCCAGCGGCGGCGTGAAATAGCGCTCACCCTTTTTAATGATGATATTCGTGCGCGCGCCCTCC
>JBBIKM010000031.1:38352-42250 GCA_037445455.1 bacterium
TCTCATTCTGAAAGATCACCTCGAAAAAGCCGGCGGCCACAGCCCGCTCCAGTTCACGATCATACAACTCACGTTGGGTCGTCTTGTGAAAGAGAAAACGATCAAGCGAATTCGTCCGGGCGTTGGCCAGTCGCACGGTGACCGGCACAACCGGCGGCAGCAGCGGGGCGTGAGTGAGAGTGATTTCGCCCTCGCGCGCGAGCGTCAGGCGGACGCGGCAGGCGATGCCCTCGCGCCGGCAGATTGCAAGCTGCGCTGCCAGGCGGCGCCTGATTTCACCGGCGTCGCATCTGAAATCAAAATACGCCGCCGAATCCTGCAGCCGCGCGAGATGCGCGTCGAGCAGCAGCCAGCCCTCTTGCGGATCCCAGCGCAGCGTTTCGATCAATTGAAAATCCGTTCCCGGCTCGCTGAGAAAACGGCCCTTCAACACACACTCGCGGTATTCCGCCCTGCTTTCTGAATCCCACACCACGCCGCTGCCGATGCCCATCTCTCCTGCGCCGCTGCGCGTCTCCAGGCTCACCGTGCGAATCGCGACGTTGAAGACGGCGCGGCGCCGGGGCGAGAAGAAGCCGATGCTGCCGGTGTAGATGCCGCGCGGCTCGCGCTCCAGGGCGTGAATGATCTGCATGGTGCGCAGTTTCGGCGCACCCGTGATGGAGCCGCTGGGAAACAGGCAGCGCAGCAACTCGGGCACCGTGACGCCGGGCCGCAGCTCGGCCGTGATGGTGGAAGTGGCCTGCTGCACGGTTTCATAGCGCTCGATTTCAAAGAAGCGCGGCACCGCCACGCTGCCGGTGCGGGCCAGCCGGCCAACATCATGGCGCAGCAAATCGACGATCATCAAGTTCTCCGCGCGGTTCTTTTCAGAATGCTGCAACCATTGGCGCTGCGCTTCATCCTCGGCGAGCGTGCGGCCGCGGCGGGCCGTGCCTTTCATCGGTTTGAGGGTGAGACGATCCTCTTGAAGACGAAAGAACAACTCCGGCGAAAAGGAGAGCAGGGCATGATCGTGCAAGGTCACCAGAGCGGAATAACCCACGCGCTGGTTGTGGCGCAGTCGGCAATACAGCGCAGCCGGCGCGTGCGGCCAGGTGAACCTGAGTTTGAAAGTGAAATTGACTTGATAGGTGTCGCCGGCCGCGATTCGCTCTTTGATTTGTGCGAGAGCATGGTCGTACTCATCCGCGGTGAGGTTGGGTTGGAGGCCGGAAAGCTCGAATAGGGCGGCACCGGCATCAACCGCGGGCAATTGCTCGAGAATCTGCGGCAGGAACTCCTTCCCCTCGGTGAATTCCTCCCGCGCATGATCATAAATGAGCGGTTGCTCATATATGCCAAACCACAGCAGCGGCAGCGAGCCGCTCGCCGGCGGCGGCAATCGTTCCTCAAAGGCATAGCCGGCTTCATAGGTCAGAAAGCCGGCGGCATGATGGCCCTGCTGCAGCACGTACTCGACCTCGGCAAGAGTCGCTTCCACTTGCGCAAGCTCGTGGCAGGAAACTGTTGCCCGCGGGGCAGCGAAGAGAAAGCTGTGCCGATTGTCGGCGTCGCGGCGCGTCGTTTCGAGCAACACGGTGTCATGCCGGCCGGCAAGCCAGTGAATGAATGCCGGGCGGAATTCGCCGTGCGGCGCCACAAGGTGTGATGAAGTTGTCATTGCGGCCTTCCGGAAGTGGCATTATGGTCGGGAGATCATATCACATCCGCAGAAAAGTTGCAACGGGAGTTTTGCTTGATATTTCGCTGCGGCCGCCCTATTTTCGCGGGAGTCAATCAGGTTCACCGGTTTGCCGCCGGTGACTGGCACATCTTCGACCAAAAACATGAAGCCATATCACCTTCACCAACTGCCCGCCGGCCTCAAGGATTATCTCTTTGAAGAGGCGCAGCGCCGGCGCGGGGTGGAACACGAGATCACGGCCGCCCTGCGTTCGCAGGGTTATCGCGAGATCATCACGCCCACCATCGAGCATTGGGAGGTCTTTGCCGCCGCCGGCAGGAATGGCTGGCAGGACAAGATCTACCGCTTTCTCGACCGCGAAGGCAATCTCGTGGCGCTGCGTTCGGATTTCACCGCGCAAGTGGCGCGCCTGGTGGCGCACAAACACGCCGCGCTCACGTTCCCCCTGCGCTTGTTTTATTCCGGCAAAGTGTTCCGCTTTGAAGAACTGCATGCCGGCCGCAGCCGCGAATGCTGGCAGGTGGGATTCGAATTGCTCGGCGAAACCGGATTGCAGGGCGACGTCGAAGCGGTGGCGCTGGCGGCGCAGGCCCTGCGCGCGCTGCAACTGGGCGCGTTTCAGATCAACCTCGGTACCATCGGCTATTTCAACGGCATTGTGCTGGAAGCGCGCCTCACGCCGGAGCAACTCAGTGAAATCAGGCGGCTGCTCAGCCACAAAGATGCTGACACGCTGGGCGAGTTCCTGCAGCAGGTGGCGCCACCCGCCGCAGTCCGGCAGGCGCTCACCGGCCTGATGCAATGGCACGGCCGCCGTGACATTCTGCAGCAGGCCCGGGCAGCAGCGCCCAATGCGCAGGCAGGTGCAGCCGTGGAGCATTTGACCGCGGTTTATGATCACCTGGAGACTCTGGGCTTGTCAGATCACGTGGTCATCGATCTCAGCGAAGTGCAGGGCATGGGCTACTACAGCGGCATCATGATCAAGGCCTATGTGCCCGGACTGGGCTATGAGGTCGGCTCCGGCGGCCGCTATGATCATCTGCTGTCGCAATTCGGCTACGATTGCCCGGCGGTCGGCTTCTCGTTCGACGTCGATCGGCTGGTGGAGGCGATTGCAAGACCCGCGGGGTAGGATTCTTATTCAACTCCTACTCCTACTCTTACTCCTGCTCGCATTCCCATTGGCGCAATAGGAGTAGGAGCGAGAGCAAGAGAAAAATGACGCCCAAGAATGTCTGATGCTGCGCACATAACCCTCGCCCTCTCCAAAGGCAAACTGTTCGCGCCGGCGGTGGCACTGCTGCAGCGTGCCGGCCTGGTCGCTGATGCCGGGCTGTTCCGCTCGCGGCGCTTGCGTTTTGATTCCGACGCGCACCCGGCTTTTCACTTTTTGCTGGTGAAAAACAGCGATGTGCCGACTTATGTCGAGTATGGCATCGCCGATGCCGGCATCGCCGGGCTGGACGTGCTGCTGGAAAGCAGCGCGGAAGTGGATGCGCCGTTGAATCTCAGGATCGGGCGCTGCCGGATTGCAGTGGCGGGCCGGCCGGAAGACGCGGGCAAGGGCTACATTCTGCAATCGCAATTGCGTGTCGCCACGAAGTATCCGCGTCTCACGCGCGAGTATTTTGCCGGCCGCGGTGCGCAGGTGGAGATCATCAAACTCGACGGCTCGGTGGAGCTGGCGGTGCAGGTGGGGCTGGCCGATCGCATTGTCGATCTCGTGGAAACCGGCGAGACCCTGCGGCAAAACGGCCTGCTCATCCACGAAACCATCGGCGAGAGCACGGCGCGCTTGATCGTCAACAAAGCGAGCCACAAGCTCAAACTGGCAGCGATCACCGATCTCATCAATCGTTTGCGAAAGGCGGTGCATGAGAATTCTTCACGCTGAGTCGCCACAGGACTGGCAGGAATTGCGCGGGCTCTTCACGGTGGAGCATGCCGCTGACGATCGGGTGGAGGCCGCGGTGCGCCCGGGGATGGCCCCGGAGGAAGCCGCCCAGGCGCGCACCGGCGTGATGGCGGCCATCGAAAAGGAGTCCCTGGACCAGACGGGCCTGCGCAGCGACGTGGTGACCCTCTATCAGGGAGGCGCCTACCATCTCTACCGATTCAAGAAATACACCGACGTCCGCCTGGTCATGGCGCCGGAGCAGGAGATCGCCTTCTTCGGCTCGAACGGCGTGTTCTGGGGTACCGCACCGC
>JBBIKM010000032.1:0-42012 GCA_037445455.1 bacterium
CATCAAGTCTTCGGGGATGATCGGATAGTTGCCGGTGAAGCACGCGGTGCAATAGCCGCCCTTTTCATGCGGCACGGATTTCAACAAACCCTCGAGCGAAAGATACTCCAGGCTGTCCACTTCGAGAAAGTCTTTGATCTGCGCAACGCTCTGATGCGAGGCGATCAGCTCTTCCCTGGTGGGGAAGTCCATGCCGTAGTAGCAGGGCGCGATGATCGGCGGCGAACTGATGCGCACGTGAATCTCCTTCGCGCCCGCCTTGCGCAACAGCCGCACGAGATTGCGCAGCGTGGTGCCGCGCACGATTGAATCTTCCACCACCACCACCCGCCGGCCGTTGAGCACGCCTTTGACGGTGTTGAATTTGATGCGCACGTTGAAATCACGCACGCTTTGGTCGGGATGAATGAAGGTGCGGCCGATATAATGGTTGCGGATCAAGCCGATTTCATATTTGATGTTGGAATTGCGCGCATAGCCCAGTGCCGCAGTGTTGGAGGAATCCGGCACCGCGATGACGATGTCGGCCTCGGCGGGATGCTCGTTCGCAAGATTCTTGCCGAGGCGGCGGCGGGCACGATCAACGTTTTCATCGAAAATCTTGCTGTCGGGCCGGGAGAAATAGACAAACTCGAAAATACAGGCCGCGCGCGGCGCGCGTTCCCTCAAGCGGTGACTCTGCAGGCCGGTGTGATCGAGCACGACGATCTCGCCCGGCTCGATCTCGCGCACATACTTGGCGTCGAGCAGATCGAAGGCGCACGTCTCCGAAGCCACCAGCCAGGTGCGGCGCTTGCGCCCAAGGTTGAGCGGCCGCCAGCCACGCGGATCACGCACCGCGATCAGTTTGTTGCGCGTCAGCATCACCAGGGAATACGCGCCCTGAAGCTGATCGAACGTATCCTGCAGGCGGCCGACGATGTCGCGCGCCTGCGAGCGCGCCAGCAGATGCAGGATCAACTCAGTGTCGCTGGTGGTCTGGAAAATCGAGCCGTCGTTCTCCAGGTGCCGGCGCAGCGTGCGCGCGTTGGTGAAATTGCCGTTGTGCGAAACCGCCAGCGTGCCGTGTTTGAAGTGCGTGAGAAAGGGCTGGGCATTCACCACCTGGGTCGAGCCGGTGGTGGAATAGCGATTGTGCCCGATGGCCAGCGTGCCCGGCAATTTGTCGAACAGCTTGGCATCGGAGAAGACATTGGTGACCAGGCCCATGCCGACGTGGCGGTGCAGATGCTCGCCGTCGCTGGCGACGATGCCCGAGCTTTCCTGGCCGCGATGCTGCAGGGCATAGAGCGAGAGATAAACCAGCTTGGCCGCCTCGCGGCTGCCGTACACACCGACAATGGCACAGTTGGACCGGGGTTTGTCGAGTTCGGTGAAGGAGATGTCAGGAATGTTCATGCGGGAAAATCAACGGCCTCATTTGTGAATCAGGAAGATGGTTAATGCAACCCCCAACACATCAGCCGCCAAATCCTTCGCGCTTGCGCAACGCCGGCGCGCCGTGGCATCGTAGACTTCCTTTGCCACGCCGAGCACCAGCGTGCTGAGCGCAGCGGCTTGCAGGCTGCGGCGGGAGGAAAGCTCGCGCTCACGATGGAGCGCATAGTATTGCGCCGCGGTCAACGCCGCGCTCACCGCGAGATGATCTGCCTTGTCCCGGCCGAACCAGGGATCAGCGGCGCGACAAACTGATTTGACCGCGCTGGTGTCCGCCGGCGTTTGTGCGCCGAGGGCACAGGGCAGGCAAACGATCAACAGCAACAAGCGCAGCGCCGGTGTGGCTGCTGTCCCGAAACCTGCCGGCCGTGCGGAGGTTCGAACACCTGTCCGCAACACGCCCCTCCTTTCGTGCGGGCATCTTAGCAATTCCGTTGCAGAATTCAAAGGTGAAATTTGATGCGAATCAGCACTGCCGCCGAAGCCGGAGGCGCCAGCACCGGCGATTCATCAAAATCGGAAAGCTGGGCATCAACGTACGCGTCGAGCATGCTGTAGACGATCAATGCCGCCAATCCCCAATAGCTGCCGTTGCGCCAATCTTCATAAAGCAGTTGATTGGCCTGATCGCCGCGCTGTTGCGCTGCAGCGGCGCGGCTGTTCCAATAAAGTGCCGTGCTGAGCAGGCCAACCTCGCCCGCCAGCGCCAGGCCCGCTTTGATTTTCTGGCCGTTGTAATATTGCCCCCAGCCGGGAATCAACAGCGAGCGCAGGGCTGCGCCGGACGGGCTTCGTGCCCGCTGATTCTGCGTCGAGACCTCCTGCAGTGAATCGGAGGAAACAACCTGTGAGAGGGCGTTCGTGCAGAGAAGGAGAAAACCCAGGAAAAATTTCATCGGGAACATGGCTTTCATGGCACAACAAACAATGGCGTGACGAAACGATCTTGTGCCCATCCCCCGGCAGTGCAACCGCCCGGCGGTGGTGTTTTCGGATGGGCACCGGCTAAGTCACAAGCGCAAAATTTCGGACGCGCAACAATGTTGCCAATTCGTCCAAGAGATCATTCGAAGTGACCAAATCCTCGGGCGCAGACTGCACCGCTTGAACGACTCGACCATGCTGACTATCACTCTTAGCAAGAATGCATGGGACGCGCTCGTATCGACAGACAAAAAGTCACGTGCCATACATCAGCTCATCAACTTCTTGATGAACCGTCCGGGAACTGGCTTTCGCCCGCACCTGCAAATCTTGGCAGAGTGCCTCCTTCCGGCGAAAAAAACTTTGATTGTTGCTTCGCCAAAGGCTGAACGATGACCTCAACTTCCGGGTTTTCCCATTTTGCCCATTCGCTCAACAACATTGTACTGTTCTTGATCGTGGCAATTTTTCAGAGTGCTTTCATTTTGACACGCGTGGTGAACGCCTTCAGCCGCTCAACTTCATGCTTCATTCAAGAACTGCGATTGTCTCGATCTCCACCTTCGCGCCTCGCGGCAGGGCGCGCACTTCCACCGTGCTGCGCGCCGGGGGATTCGTTGCAAAAAACTCGGCATAAACTTCGTTCATCGCGGCAAACTCAGTCAAGTCCGTCATGAACACGGTGGTTTTCACGACGTTTTCAAAAGAAGCGCCGGCGGCCTGCAGAATCGCTTTCACGTTTTCGAGGACACGCCGGGTTTGCGCCTTGATGTCGCCGGTGATCATCTGCCCGCTGGCGGGATCAAGTGGCACCTGGCCGGCGGTGAACAGCATCCTGCCCGCAGAAACGCGAATACCCTGACTGTACGGCCCGATGGCAGCCGGCGCCGAGGAGGTTTTGATCACTTCGCGCATAATGGCTCCTTCTTGCAGTAAACGTTCAGCTTTTCTTTTGTGGAATATCTCTGGAGGTCTTTCCAGCGCATGGATCACGTCCAGGGGATCAAACGCGCAGACCTGAAGGCGCGGCCGCGCACGTCAGGCGCGAAACTGCATGCGATACAATTTCTGATAAATCCCGTCTTGCTGCAGCAATTCCTCGTGCACGCCGGCTTGCACCAGCCGCCCTTGATCGAGCACGATGATCTTGTGCGCATGCAAAACCGTGGAGAGACGATGCGCGATGACGAATGAAGTTCGATTCGCCATGAGCCGTTCGATGGCCTGCTGCACCAGCATCTCACTCTCGCTGTCGAGCGCGGAAGTGGCTTCGTCGAGAATCAGGATCGGCGGATTTTTCAGCAGCGCGCGCGCGATGGCGAGACGCTGGCGCTGGCCGCCGGAAAGTTTGAGGCCGCGCTCGCCGATCAGCGTGTCATAGCCCTGCGGCAATTCCATGATGAAACCATGCGCATTGGCGGCGATCGCCGCTTCGCGCAATTTCTCCTCCGGCATCTCACGCAAGCCGTAAGCGATGTTGCTGCGCACCGAGCCGTGAAACAAAATCGTTTCCTGGGTAACGATGCCCATCAATTGCCGCAGACTCTTGACGTCGATGTGGCGCAGATCGATGCCGTCGATCATCACGCGCCCCGCCGTCGGATCATAAAAGCGCGGCAGCAAGTCCACCAGCGTCGATTTGCCGGCGCCACTGGGCCCGACGATCGCGAGAATCTCGCCCTTGCGCACTTCGAAGTCGATATTTTGCAGAACCGGATTTTGTTCGTACGCGAAGGAGACATTCTCATAACGAATGTTCTGCTCGAAACCCGCGATTTTCATCGCGCCGGGCAACGAAACAATCTCCGGCTCGGTATCCAGCACGCTGAAGATGCGCTCGCCGGCAGCCATCGCCTCCTGCAGGCGGCTGCCCACCGTCGACAATTCTTTCACCGGCTGCATCACGGAAAAGACGGCAAGCAAGAACAAGAGGAATTCCGCAGGCGAAAGCGCGCCGCCGGCCAGCACCTGCTGCCCGCCGAACCACAAAATGCCGACGCCCACCATCGCGCCGAGCGATTCCGTCATCGGGCCGGCCAGGCGGCTGATGCGGGTCACGCGCAGCAGCGTTTGAAAATAGGATTTCGACTCGCGCGTGAAATTCCGCACTTCAAAATCTTCCATGGCAAACGCTTTCACCACGCGCGCGCCGCTGATGGTCTCATGCAGGATCGAAGTCAAATCCGCCATCTTGGTTTGTGATTGCCGTGAGGCGCGGCGCAGGCGCGACCCCAGGCTGCCGATCACCGCGAAGCTCAAGGGCGCGATGAGCAGCGCCGCGAGCGTCAGCTTCCAGCTCAGAAAAAACGCCATGCCGAGATAGGCCGCAATCAACAACGGATTTTTGATGAGCGTGACAAAACTCGCGGACACGCCATTGTTCAGCAGCGTCACGTCGTTGGTAATGCGGGAAATCAGGTTGCCGGTGCGATTTTGGTTGAAATAACTCAGCGAGAGCTGTTGCAGATGGCGATAGAGATCGTTGCGCACATCCATAATCACGCCCTGCTCGACGCGCGCCATCAAATAGGCCTGCAGATAATCAAACAGATTCTTGCCGCAGATGAGCAGAATGATCAAGCCGCAGAGCCGCACCAGCGTGCTTTTTTGATTTTCACCGAGAACGAGGCCGTAGAATTTTTGCATCACTTTTTGGCGGGCATCGGCCAGGGTTTGCGCCGCGGGCAGGTGAGGCGCGCGCGCCGCCGGCGCGCCACTGGTGAGCTCGGCTTTATCGGCCCCGTAAAAGACCACATCGAGAAACGGCAGAATGGAAAACAGCGAAGCACTGCTCAACAGTGTAAAAAACAAAATACACACCATCGAGCCGGCCAGCGAAAATCGATAAGGACGCAGGTAGCGCAGGATTCGGAGATAGGTTCGCATCATCGCGGGGCGGGCCGGCGCCTATTTCTTCCTGACCTCTTCGAATTTCGCGTCTTCCACGTCCTGGTTCGAGAGATCAAGCGGTTTGTTGCTTTGCTCCCCCTGAATCGAATCGGGCGGGGCGCTGCGTCTGGGGGCCAGAGCCGCGCGCAAGACCCGGTAGGCGAGATAAAGCAGCAAGGCCCAGAATAACAGGCGAAACATGATGGATACTCCTTTCTCAGGCAGGCGTGCCACTCTCGGGGGCGCGCGCAGACTCAGGCTTTGAGCGCCGGCGGGGAATAGTATTGCACGCCCGATATCGGCCGGCTGAGTTGTGCCAGCAGGTCTTCAAAATCTTCGTCGCGCTTGACGAAGTCGATATTGGTGGCGTTGATGACGAGCAGCGGCGTGTCCGTGTAGTTGAAGAAGAACTGATTGTAGGCCTCGTTCAAGTCGCGAATGTAGGCTTCACTCATGCCTTTTTCGTAGGGCCGGTTGCGCAGACGGATGTTGGCCAACAGGCGTTCGCTGCTCGCTTGCAGGTAAATCACCACGTCCGGCTTGAGGATGTCGCGTTCCAGCAGCCGTGCCACCTTGTCGTACAAGGCCATTTCGCGTTCTTCCAAAGTCAGGGTGGCGAAAATGCGATCTTTCTGAAAAATGTAGTCAGCCACCAGCAGGTCGTGGAACAGGTCGCGTTGCGGCAATTCCTGCTGCTGGCGGTAGCGGCTGAGCAGAAAGAACATTTGCGTGGAGAAGGCGAAGCGCCGCGGGTCTTCGTAGAAATCCGGCAGGAAGGGATTCTCTTCGTGCTGTTCCAGCAGCAGCCGTGCGCCAAAACGCTCGGCGATTTTGCGGGCCAGGCTGGTTTTGCCGGCGCCGATGACGCCCTCGATGGCAAGATATTGAAGACGCACAACCACCCTCTGGGTCAAAGCGAACGAATGAGAAGCAAGGATTGCGCCGACTCAGGTCTCGAGTTTGATCACCGCGGCACGGTCCGGGCATTGCCGCAGCAACGCCGCCACGGTCTGCTTCGCGTCGGGCAGCACGAACTCCGGTGCAATTTCCGCCCAGGGTGCCAGCACGAAGCGGCGCGCGCGCAGCGCCGGATGCGGCAGCCGCAACGCCGCGGATTCAAGCTGGAGTTGATCATACGCCAGCAAATCGAGATCGATGTTGCGCGGCCCCCACTTCCGTTCCCGCACCCGGCCCAGGTCTTTCTCGATCTGCAGCAGCACCTCGAGCAGCGCCGGCGCCGCCAGCCGGGTCGCCACTTCCACCACTTGATTCAGGAACTCCGGCTGCTCACGCAGCCCCACCGGCTCGGTGCGATAAAGAGAGGATTGCCGCTGCACGTTCACCGCGGGATGTGCCTGCAGCTTCGCCCGCGCCTGCTCCAGCCAGCGCCGCCGGTCCCCGAGATTGGAGCCCAGGCCGATAAACACGTTCGCAACCCAACCGCCGCCCCCCGCGGCCTCACTCGCACTCATCTTTTCTCACCCGGCCATGGCCGCAGTGCGCTGAATCTCCACCTCGATGCCGTCGCTGATGCCGGGCACCGGGGAATTGGGCTTGCGCACCCGCACCCGCACTTGCGCGAGATTGAATTCACGCAGCAACGTGTCGGCAATCACCTGCGTGAGGGTCTCCACCAGCTTGAAGGTGTTCTTGGTCACCACGCGCTCGACCGTCTGGTAGACTTTGTAAAGATCCACCGTGTCGCGAATGTTGTCACTGCTCGCGGCCTGCTGCACGTTGACCTGCAGCTCGACGTCCACTTCGAAACGCTGACCCACCTGGCGTTCTTCATCCCAATAGCCGTGGTAGGCGTGAAAGATCATGCGATTCAGGCGAATGATGTCAGCAGGCATGCGTGGAATGGCTCTCGTGGTCTGGCCGCTGGCCGGTTTGTGCTTTCGTATCGCAAAGGCGAGGCGAATGTATCAAACGCCCACCCGAATGTCAAGAAAAATGGCCTGATCACAACTGCACCTTGCGGCGGCCGCGCTCGCGCAGCGTGAATTGCAAAGGCAAGATGTAGTCCGCTGCTGCAATCCGGCACCGCAGATTCATATCGCTCGCTTCACCCTGGGAATCGGTGGTTGCCGTGTGCGGGTCTGGTGCTTCCGGTTGCAACCGGGCGGGGAAATTGCGATTGACTCCCCTGCCATTTCTCATTATATTGCGCCCGCTCAAGAACAGCCCTCCACCCTCAACCCTTGCGAAAGCCTATGCGACTGCTTTGCCTCACGGATATTCACAGCGATCGACAGAAATTCGAACGGATTCTGTTGCGCGAACCCGAGCCTGATGTGTTGCTGATCGGCGGTGATTTCACCAACTTCGGCCCGCCCCAGGAGGCGGAAGCGCTGCTCGACCTCGCCTTGTTGCACTGCCCACGCGTGCTGGCGGTGGCCGGCAATTGCGACAGCGCGGCAATCGATGACATGCTGGTGCGTCGCGGTGTTTCACTGCATCGCCGCGGGACTGTCGTCAACGGCGTGGGCTTCTTTGGACTCTCCGCCATGCCGCCGTGGCGCGGCAACATGTACGAATTCACCGAAGCCGAGTTGGACGGTTTTCTGGCGGAAGGCCATGCCCAGGTGCAGGCCGCGCCGCGCTGCATCATGCTCACCCACCCGCCGCCGCGCGCCACCAAGGCGGACCGCAATTCCGCAGGCCAGCACGTGGGCAGCACCGCGGTGCGCGCGTGGATGGATCGCCACCGGCCCGCGCTGCTGGTGTGCGGCCACATTCACGAAGCGCGCAGCCTGGATGAAATCAACGGCACGACCATCGTCAATTGCGGCCCGGCGCGCAACGGCTATTACGCCGTCGCTGAAGTTGGCGACCAAGTTCGGGTTGAATTGAAACAAGCATAAGCGGCCATCGGAAGTCCGGCGCCGTCGCGCCGGGCTTCCGCGCCGCAACACTCCGCCTGCAACGCACCTGCCCCTATGCCAAAACCCCTCATCGGTATTCAAGTGCAGAGATTGCCGGAGCAGTTTTACTACCGCATCTCCTGCAAGTACCCCGAAGCAATCTACGCCGCCGGCGGCATTCCCGTGCTGCTGCCGCTGATTGCAGAACCCGATTATCTCGATCACCTCTGGCCACTGCTCGATGGCCTGGTGCTTTCCGGCTGCCAGACCGATCTCGATCCCCGGCGCTACGGCGAGGCCCCGCATCCCAAACTCGGGCCGGTGAGCGAAGAACGGGATCGCTTCGACTGGCTGCTGCTGGAGCGCGCCCACGCCGACAAGCTGCCGGTGTTCGGCATCTGCCGCGGTTTTCAAACGCTCAACGTCTTTCGCGGCGGCACGCTGATTCAAGACCTGCCCAGCCAGCGGCCCTCGCCGATTGCGCACGCGCGGGATGACGCGCCCACTGCCTTCGTTCACGAGGTTCGCCTGGCGCCGCATTCGGTTTTGAATGATGCCGCCGCCGAACTGCGCGTGCCGGTCAACAGTTCGCATCATCAAGCTCTCCGCGAGCTGGGGCGGGGGCTGGTACCCATCGCCTGGTCGGAAGACGGCCTGATCGAGGGCTTCCAAAACGAAAACTGGGACGAGCACCGTGTGCTGGGTGTGCAATGGCATCCCGAACGGCTGTGGCAAAGCGATGCCTTCTCCCGCCGCCTCTTCCACGACTTCATCGCGGGCGTGCCGGCGCGTACGCGCAGGTGAATTTGCTTGTGCATTGCTTCTGAAGTCGCGCGTGCGCAACAATGCCGTGAACGCGACCGGGCACTTTGCGTAGTCGCTTGGTGCGTGGGATAACCAAGGCAAAGGAATGGCATCATGAAACCTGAGCAAGCGGCCAGAGAGGACATCGACCGTCTGCTGGCGGCGGCGGGCTGGAACATTCAAGACGTGCGGCAAATCAACCTGGGCGCTGCGCTCGGCGTGGCGGTGCGGGAATTTCCGCTGCCAGCCGGCGCCGCGGATTATTTGCTGTTTGTGGATCGCGTTGCGGTCGGCGTCATCGAAGCCGTGGACGGAAAAGCTGTGGATTTACGATCTGCGCACCAACCAGCATTTCACGCTGAAAACGAATCCGCTGCGTTTCGAGGATTTGCAGGATTTTATCAAATGCTATCATCCGGCCAACCGTTTCGCGCGCCGCGCGACGGAGCGGTTCAAGGCTTTCACGTATGACGAGTTGCTGCAGCGCGACAAAGTGAGTTTGGATATTTTTTGGCTGAAAGACGAAAGCCTGGAAGACTCCGAAAATCTTCCCGACCCGGAGGTGCTGGCGCGCGAAATTGCCGACAACCTCGAGGCGGCGATGGAACAATTCAGCACCATTCAGCAGGAACTGGAAAGAAACCCAACCCGAAAGGACGTCGCAAGATGATGAACGCCATTGAAGCCAGAGCGATCATGAAAAAAGCCCGGGCCACGAGCTCCGATCCCATTTGGCAGCTCATGGGCGTGCTCTACAAATCCCATCCGTGGCACGGCATACCGATCGGGCCGGAGGCGCCGCAGGTGGTCACCGCCTACATCGAGATGGTGCCGACCGACACGGTGAAGTATGAAATCGACAAAGCCACCGGCCATTTGCGCGTCGACCGGCCGCAGCGATTCTCCAGCCACTGCCCCACGCTCTACGGCTTGATTCCGCAAACCTATTGTGCCGAGCGCGTGGCGGAGCTGTGCATGCAGCGCCTCGGCCGCGCCGGCATCGTGGGCGACGGCGACCCCATCGACATCTGCGTGCTCACCGAGAAACAGATCTCGCACGGCGATATTTTGCTGCATGCGATTCCGATCGGCGGCTTGCGCATGATCGACAAGAACGAAGCAGACGACAAGATCATCGCGGTGATGCAGGGCGACGCGGTTTACGGCCAGTGGCGCGATGTGGGCGAGTGCCCGCCGGATGTGATCGACCGCCTGCGGCATTATTTTCTCACCTACAAGCAGGCGCCCGGTGAAAAGCAGGGCACCTGCGAGATTACCGACGTTTACGATCGCGCCGAGGCAGAGGAGATCATTCGGCGCAGCCAGGAAGACTACAAAGCACGGTACGGCGATCTCGAGACGATCTTGACGAGCGCGCTCCGGCTGTGGGGATGAGCCTGCCAGTTCGCGGCTGGCACTGACAAGCGCAAGTCATGAAATCAAATCTGCCTCCTTCTGCGCCAGCGGCGGATGAACAAAGAGAGGCATCAAAGAATGAGCGAGCAAGGTCAACGTGACCCGCAAATTGATGCCACCAGCGGCGCTGCGAGGGAGGTGCACCGCACACCGGGGCCTGTTTTTCTCGCAGCAGTCAATCAAGCAGCTTGGGCGCTCGCAAGCGCGGCGCGGCAGCTTCCGTGCAATCGCGACGTTCCGTTGCCGGTAAGCGACAAGGGGGCAGGTTCTGACTTGCCTGTACAATACCGATTTCATTCATTTCAACGAAGCCGTGGTCGAAACCAAGGCGTTGTCGAAGCTCACGACAATTGCGGCAGCGCAAATCATCAATCCGGTGAAGGCCACAGGACTGCAGCGCGCCCTGCTGATCAGCTTTGGCGTGCCGCGTTTTGGATACAAACATTTCGTACTGCATGACGAGGCATGATCCGGCCAGAGCGCAGTATGACGCAGCGGCGGGGCTGACGCCCACTTGCTGCCGTGAAATGCCGTGGTGAGGTGGAGGTGGCCCTTGATCTTTGCGAGCTGCGGATAGTCATTGCGCTGAAGCCGCCGCTTGCTTATCTTGACCGGCCCACACAGAAGCAGATGCGACGGAGTGTCGACCCGGAACTGCCCGTGGGATCACCAAGAAGCTGAAAGGAAGCACACGAAGCTTATGACGGAACCAATCAAACCGCAATCAACTTCCCATTCCCAGCCGGAAAACGCGGCCGCGCAATCCAACAACGATGCCAACGGAAAACGCCGGCGCTTGATGCAAGCCCTGCGCGCCGCGGTGCGCTATCACATGAAGTATTCCATGGCCCTGGAGTGGAAGAAAGCGACCAACTACGACATCTTCATGGCAGTGGCGCTGGCGGTGCGCGAACGCATGATCGACGGCATGATGGCCACCGAGAAACGCTATCAAAAGCTGCAGGTCAAGCGCGTGTTCTACCTGTCGATGGAATTCCTCATGGGGCAATTGTTGCGCAACAATCTCTACAATCTTGGCATCTATCATTGGGCCTGCAAGGCTGCCGCCAAGATGAAGATCGACTTGGAGGCGATTTGCGACACCGAGCGCGACGCCGCGCTGGGGAATGGCGGTCTGGGGCGGCTGGCGGCGTGCCTGCTCGATTCGATGGCGACGCTCGACATGCCGGGCTTTGGGTACGGCATCAACTATGAGTTCGGCTTGTTCAAGCAGGAGATCGTCAATGGCCACCAGCGTGAGCAACCCGACAGTTGGTCGCGCGAATCAACGCCCTGGCTGATCGAACGCAACGACCGCGCCTGCTTGATCCCGATCTACGGGAAAATGGTCGAAGAGACCGGCCCGGACGGCAAGCCCAAGTCCGTCTGGCTGGATTGGAAGCTGATCATCGGCGTGCCGCACGACATGCCGATAGTCGGCTACGACGGCGAAACCGTCAACTTCCTGCGGCTGTTCACCGCGCGCGCCTCCTCCGAATTCGACATGGAGATTTTCAACCAGGGCGATTATCTGAAGGCCATGGCCGACAAAGTCGCCACCGAGCGCATCTCCAAAGTGCTTTATCCCTCCGATGCGGTGCAGGCCGGCAAGGAGTTGCGCCTGGTGCAGGAATACTTCCTGGTCGCCTGCGCGCTGCGCGACATCGTGAGCGCCTACCGCGAGCACTACAAGTCCTTCGACAATTTTCCCGAAAAGATCGCCATGCAGCTCAACGACACGCATCCGGCGCTGGCGGTGGCGGAGTTGATGCGGATTCTGCTCGACGAATACGAGGTGCCGTGGGACAAGGCCTGGCAGATCACCGAGTCAGTGCTGGGCTTCACCAACCACACCCTGCTGCCGGAGGCGCTGGAGCGCTGGACGATGCCACTGATGGAGTTGGTGCTGCCGCGGCATCTGCAGATCATTCTCGAGATCAACCAGCGCTTTTTGCAGCAGGTGGCGCGGGTATGGCCGCATGATACCGAGCGGGCGCGGCGCATGTCGATCATCGAGGAGGGCGAGCCCAAGCAGGTGCGCATGGCACACCTGGCGATGGTCGGCAGCCACTCGATCAACGGCGTGGCCGAGCTGCACACCGAGTTGGTGAAGAAGACGCTGGTGCCGGATTTTTACGAGCTGTGGCCGCACAAATTCAACAACAAGACCAACGGCGTCACGCCGCGGCGCTGGCTGCAGCAGTCCAATCCGCGCCTGGCGGGCCTGCTGAACCGTACCATCGGCGATACCTGGGTGACGGATCTCGAGCGGCTGCGCGCCCTCGAGCCCTTTGTGGAGGACACGGCGTTCCAGCAGGAGTTCATGGCGATCAAACGTGCCAACAAAGCCCGGCTGGCGCGGGTGATTCAACAGACCAACCATCTCAGCGTTTCCCCGGACACCATGTTCGACATTCAAGTGAAGCGCTTTCACGAATACAAGCGCCAGCTCCTGAATGCGATGCACATCATGCACCAGTATCTCACCATCGTGGAAGACGGCAAGGACCTGGAGGTGCCGAAGACCTACATTCTCGCCGGCAAGGCGGCGCCCGGCTACTTCATGGCGAAGCTGATCATCAAGCTCATCAACAACATCGCCGAGGTGGTCAACCACGATCGGCGCGTGCGGGAGCAGATGAAGGTGGTGTTCGTGCCCGACTATCGCGTCTCGCTGGCGGAGAAAATCATGCCGGCCGCGGATTTGAGCGAGCAGATCTCCACTGCCGGCAAGGAGGCCTCCGGCACCGGCAACATGAAATTTGCGATGAACGGCGCGCTCACCATCGGCACGCTCGACGGCGCCAACATCGAGATTCGCGACGAAGTGGGCGCGGAGAACATCTACATTTTCGGCCTGACCGCCGAGCAGGTCGCAACCATGCGGCAGAATCATTCCTATCAGCCGCAGGACTATTACTTGCGCAGCCCGGCCATCCGGCGCGTGATCGACAGCCTGCGTGCCAACCGATTCTGCGAGCACGAGCCTGACCTGTTCCGCCCCATCCACGAGAAACTCATGCAGCCCGGCGAGGAGTATTTTCACATTGCCGACTTCGAATCCTATGCCGAGACGCATGTGCGCGCCGCGCGCGAATACACCGACCAGAAACTGTGGGCCCGCAAGGCCATTCTCAATGTCGCGCGCATCGGCAAATTCTCCAGCGACCGCACGGTGATGGAGTATGCCCGCGATATTTGGGACATTCACCCGCTGCCGCCGGAGGGGTCCGAAGAAGACGAGGCCACTGACTGAGCGGCAGCGACAAGCCCGGCCAAACCGGGGCCCGCCGCGGCGCAGGGGTCTGATCCTGTGCCTGCCTGGAGCTGCCCCACTGGTTCTTGCGGCCGCTGCGGCACGCCCGGCAGACACGCACACGCTGTGCTTGAACAGGACGGCGAAAAGCTTTACATTCATCTCAGGTCCAGACAACAGTCGCCGCAGGTTGCCGGCGCCGAACCATCAACAACGCAATGGTGTGAAGACCTGAAGCTTTTGCACGTGGAGGGCGCTTGCGGTCATCAGGGGATTAGCTTTTCAGACTGGGAAAAAGATTCTGACTATTTTCCAGGAGATGGAAGAACCCAGCCGATGAAGTCTCAACCGTTGGGTTCGTCAATCCGTTGGAAAGACTTTGATCTCCAAGTGAGAGAAGAATCCAACTGCCAAAAATCAGATCCGTTGGAGTTCTTTTTTTGGTTGCGGCTTGTCCGCGTCGGGGGGTGATCATGCCGGCCGGTTGTCGCGGCAATGCTCATCCTTCCTCCTTCCCCATGTGAATTCAGGTTGCACCCGCCTGCGACAGACGACTTACAATTGACAGCACTTGCAGCTCTGGCACGAATGCGTTGACGCTCTTTGCCAATCATGCGGGCGACAATTGTTCGTCCGCTCTTCCACTCCATTGAAGTTTGGGACCTTTAAACCAGAGGGGGTCTACCATGACTCGTTTTCGTTTCAGCCACCCGCCCTGCCTGATGCTGCTGGCGCTATGCCTCTCTTGCCTCGCAGGCGCGACGGCCACACTGGCACAAGCAATCGTCATCAACGAATTGCTGGCTTCCAACCAGGCTGTGATTCTCGATGAGGACGGCGACGCCAGTGACTGGCTCGAGCTGTACAATGCCGGCACGGCACCTGTCAATCTGGTCGGGTACACGATCACCGACAAGGCCGGAGAGCCGGCGCAGTGGGTCTTTCCGGAAGTCACGTTGGCGCCCGCCTCTTATTTGTTGGTCTGGGCCTCGGGCAAGGACCGGCCGGATCCGGCGCATTTGCACACCAACTTCAAACTCGGCGGCAGCGGCGAGTTCCTCGGCCTGTTCGATCCCACCGGCGCCGTGGTGGACTCGCTCACGTTTGGCGCACAGACTACGGACGTCTCCTACGGCCGTTTGCCGGACGGCAGCGCGACGTTCGTCTTCATGCAGACGCCCACACCGGCCGCCGCCAACCGCGGTGAGGTGCCGCCGCAGATCAACCTGTCCTTCTCCCAGCCCCAGGGCGTTTATTCGGGCAGCGTGACGGTGGCGCTGAGCACCAATCATCCCACCGGCGAAATCCGCTACACGCTCACGGGCGACGAACCCACCGCGCAAAGCAGCCACTATACGCAACCATTGACCTTCACGCGCACCACGGTGTTGCGCGCACGGGTGTTTGCCGGCGGCGCAGCGCAAACGCGCATTGTCTCGGGTACGTACATTTTGAACGACCAGCCCAATTTGCCGATCGTCGTGGTTGCCACTGCGCCCGCGAACCTGTGGGATCCTGATATTGGCATCTACGTCAACCCGCAAGGCGAAGGCGACGCTTGGGAACGGCCGGTTGACGTGGCCCCCATCGAGAATGGCGTCACGCAATTCGCCGCGCCCGCCGGCATTCGCATCCACGGCAACAGCTCGCGCGTCGACGCCAAAAAGAGCCTGCGGCTGTATTTTCGCAGCGACTATGGCCAGAGCACGCTGGACTACCGCGTCTTTCCGCAGAAGCCCATCAACCAATTCAAGCGGCTCGTGCTCTATGCGCCCGCCGGCGATCAAGCCACCGGCAGCGGAACTTTCACCATGGTCAACGATGCCTTGACGCATTCTCTCTGGCATGAAGTCGGCGGCGCCATCTCGGCGTTTCGCCCGGTGGCGCTCTATCTAAATCACGAGTATTGGGGCGTCTATTGGATCCGTGAGCGCATCGACGCTGAGTACATCAAATCCAATTACGGCATCAGCGACATGGACTTGCACCGCTCGCAGTGGGGCACGTCCGATCCCGAGCTGCGCGAAGGCGATGCCGTGTTTTGGGACGAAACCTTTGCCTTTTTCGAACAGAACGATCTGCGCGTGCCGGCGAATTATGAACGCGTCAAGAGCCGCTATGCCAACCTGGAGAACTTCACCGACTATCACATCATGAACATTTTCGGCGCGAACTGGGACTGGCCGCACAACAACCTTGACCGCTGCCATGATCGCGCCGGCGATCCGCGCTGGTTTTGGATCATGTGGGACACGGGCGCAGCCTGGCGGCACGCCGCGCCCGATCATCCCACGCTGGCCTGGGCCACGCGCGACCAGGTTCGCACCGACATCAAATTCAACGACGATGAAAGCCTGCTGTGGAGCACGCTGATGCTGCGCCGGCTGCTGGCCAACGGGGAATACCGCCGCTACTTCATCAACCGCTTCGCCGATCTGCTCAACACCACGCTGGCCAGCCGGAATGTCGAATCCCATCTCAACCAGCTCGTCGCGCTGATTGCGCCGGAAATGGATCGCGAGCTGACGCGCTGGGGCGTCGAAGATCACAGTGTCTGGGAGCGCAACCTCAACGCGGTGCGGAATTTCATTCACGAGCGGCCGGCCTATCAACGCGAGCAGCTCATGCAGAAATTCGGTTTGTCCGGCATGGCCACGGTCACAATTCTGCCGGCGGAAGGCGAAGGCCAGGTGACGCTCAATACGATCACGCCGGCTGACCTGCCCTGGCAGGGTGAATACTTCCGCGGCATTCCCCTCACCGTCAAGGCAACGCCCAGCCCCGGTTACGCGTTCGAACGCTGGAGCGACGCCAGCCTGCCGGCGCAGGCCGAAATTTCCCTGCCCCTCAACCGCGACCTCGCGCTGCAGGCGATCTTCAGCACGGAAGCCGACACCTTTTTCATCTCCGAACTGAGAATCGGGCCGGTGACTGCCGAGGCCGCCACCATCGCGTGGCGCACCAGCAAGGCAGCGCAGACGCAAATCGAATACGGCACGACCGCGGCCTATGGCCAGCAAACGCCGTGGACCGGGACGTTTCTCACCCGCCACGCAACCACCTTGTCAGGTTTGACGCCGGACACGCGCTATCATTTTCGCGTGCGCAACCGCGACCGCGACGGCAGCGAAGTGAACTCCGCCGACAGTGTGTTCACGACGCTGGCGTTCACACCGGTGCGCGTGGCGGCGCGTGTGGAAATCGATCCGCACAATGAATGGGAATTTTTCACCTGCCGGGTGTTCAACCGGTCGGAAGTCGCGCGCCTCACCCGGGTGGTGATCGCCGGCCAGGACGAAAGCGCGTTCGACCTCTTCCGCAACGGCAACAGCTTCACGGTGACGCCCGACGTGGAAGAGAACAATGATAACGTCACCTCCCAGACGGTAACGCTCACGTTTGCCGGCGGCGGCCTGGCCCCGGGCGCGAGCGACAGCAACGGCGAAGATAATGATTTGGACTGGCTGACGCGGCGGGTGCAGATCACCGTTCATTTCGATGACGGCACTGTGCTCTCCGGCGAGGCGGTCAATCAGGGCGACACGGATGACGGTAATCCGGCTTTGTGGGCGGTTGATCTTTCACGCAACGGCGTGCCGGAGGTCAAACGGGGAGAAAACCCGGATGCCAACCGCCCCGCCCTGCCGCAGGCCTTCGCGCTGGCGCCAAACTATCCGAATCCTTTCAATGCTGGCACGCGGTGGCCGCTGGATTTGCCGGAGGACGGGCTGTTGCGCGCGGAGATTTACAACTTGCAGGGCCAGCGCGTCGCCGAGGTGTCCGACCAACGCTGGCAGGCGGGCCGGCACACGCTGCGTTGGGAGGGCAAAGACAGCGCGGGACGGACGGTGAGCAGCGGCATCTATCTGTTGCGGCTGTTTTTTGAAGGGGAATCCGGCAGCCGGCAAGTGGTGACACGACGGCTGGTGTTCCTGCGCTGAGGCACGATTGCGGATGAAAATTACAAAGCCCCGCAGCCACACCGCGGGGCTTTGTTGTTTTGCGCGCCAACAATGGCTGGACAAGATTAACAGGATGCACTGGTCTTCGCAAATGTCCAGCCGGTTGAAGAAACCCACTGCCCGGTCGCTCTTCATCCGAAGCAACTTTGGTTGTTGAATTTCTTTGTCGAACGGGTTTCATCGGGCTCCAAGCACCCGGGCGGCTCTTCAAATGACTAAACTTTCACTGGATCTCTTGTTGTTGATCGCAACCCGCACGGATTGACCGGCCACCCAATCCTGTCAATCAGGTGAATCCGGTCGATGCCCCGCATGATTCCTCCCGTATTGGAAGTCGACCCTATTTCGAATTCACAAAGACCCAGCACGCCAGCAGCGCCAGGACCGCACCGAAGTAGAACGGCGCTGGCGGCCCGAGATAACTCCACAACAGCCCGGCCACGATGCTGGCCAGCAGCGTGATTACGCCGGTGACGGTGTAGAACAAGCCCAGCGCCGTGCCCCGCCTTTCCGCCGGTACCAAGCCCGCGATGTAAGCCTTGCCCACGCCCTCACTCATCGCCATGTACAAACCATACAGCGGAAACAACAACCACAGCCAGGTCGCGTGTCCCGCAAGGCCAAAACCGGCATAGATCGCCGCAAATAGCAGGAATGAAGCAGCGAGCAGCGGTCGCGCGCCGAAGCGGTCGGCAAGCTTGCCAAGCGGGAAGGCGAGCAGAGCATAGACGGCATTGAAGACCACAAACAGCAGCACGGCAGCGCTGGTGGAATGGCCGAGCGTTTGCGCCCGCAAAATGAGAAACGCGTCGGAACTGTTGCCCAGCGCAAACAAGGCGCTGGCCAGCAGAAATTTCCTGAAGGCGGGGTCGCATCGCCGCCACTTCAGAAATTCCGCCGCCGGCAGATTGCCGGTCCGGCGTTGCGGTTCACGCACCAACGCGATCAGCAGCAACACCGCCAGCAGCGCGGGAATCGCGGAAATCATGAAGATGGTGCGATAATCGTTTTGCAAGACATGCAGCAAGGCCAGTCCGAGCAGCGGGCCGAGCACAGCGCCGGCGGTGTCGAGTCCGCGGTGCAAACCGAACGCGGCGCCGTGCCGGCTGGCGGCAGTGGAATCGGCGATGAGCGCATCGCGGGCGGCGGTGCGCACGCCCTTGCCGGCGCGATCAACGAAACGCGCAAGCAAGACCTGCGGCCAGGCGGCGGCCAGCGCCAGCAAAATCTTGGCAACCGCCGCGAGCGTGTATCCGGCGGTAACGAAACGTTTGCGCGATTGAAAGCGATCGGACAGCCAGCCGGAAAAGACCTTCAGCACGCTGGCCGTGGCTTCGGCAATGCCTTCAATCAAGCCGACGATGGCCACCGGCGCGGCCAGCACGGTGGTGAGAAATATCGGGATGATGGGATAAACCATCTCCGCTGCCATGTCGTTCAGCAGGCTCACCACGCCGAGCGTGACGACATTTCTGCGGCCGGCCGGCGACGATGCGGAGGGCGCAGCGGACGCGTGAGGCACCGGCCTGTGACGGCTTTGTGCTTGACTTTTCACGGGTGGTTTGGCTTATTGACGGCCATGTTTATTCTCGCAGGAGCCTTGCAGCAGGCGCGAACCGGCGGCATGCCAGTCCGGCGCTGCGCACCGGCACCCAGGGCTTGTCGCATCACTGCCATCCCCAAGAGGAAACCAATGCCACGCCAGCTTGCCACGCAGTTGCTGCTGATTTGCCTGCTCGCGTTGCCGCACGCGAGCACCGGGCAACAAAGTAATGCGAATGAAACTGCCACGCAAGGCGCAAAGAGCGAGGTGCGCGTGCCGGGCGGCCGTTATGTTCGCGGCGGATTGCATCGCTTCTTCTTCGGCGCGCACTATCGTGAGGTGTGGGCCACGCCGGTGACCGTGCCGGTTCTCGATTTGGCGAATTTTGCCGGCGGCCTGACCCCCTCGAAAAAAGGCGGTGGTCTGCAAACCAAGTCGCTGCGCTTCAAATCCGGAGACGGCCGCGAGTTTGCCTTTCGCTCGTTGGACAAAGACCCGAGCAAAACTCTGCCGCCGGAGTTGCACGAAACCGTTGCCGCCGACATCATCCAGGATCAGATCAGCAGCGCGCATCCTTACGCCGCGCTGGTGGTACCGGCCATTGCCGAAGCTGCGGGCGTGTTGCACGCCAATCCCCTGCTCGTCATCATGCCGGATGATCCGCGCCTGGGAGAATTCCGGCAGGAGTTTGGCGGGCTGCTGGGCATGATCGAAGAGCGTCCGGCTGACGGGCCAAACGGCGAACCCGGCTTTGCCGGCTCCAAGAAAATCGTCGGCAGCGATGAGCTCTTCGCGGAACTGCAGGAAGACCACGACGACTACGTGGAGCCGCACGCCTATTTGCGCGCGCGGTTGCTGGATATTTTTCTCGGCGATTGGGATCGCCATCCCGATCAGTGGCGCTGGGCGCGTTTCAGCGAAGGCACCAAGAAAGTCTGGCTGCCGATTCCGCGCGACCGCGATCAAGCCTTTGCCAAATTCGACGGCCTGCTGCCTGCGTTTGCCGAGCGGCGCGACGTCGTCAAGCAGCTCGAAAATTTTGCCAAGCAGAAACCCGATATCGTGAGCCTGACTCATTCCGGCCGCCACACTGATCGTAAATTTCTGAACCGGCTGTCGTGGCCGGAATTTCAGCAGGTGGCGCAGGCGTTTGTCGCCAGCCTCACTGATTCCGTGCTGGCATATGCCGTGAAACAATTGCCCCCGGCGGTGTATGAAATCAATGGGCCGGAGCTGGAGCAAAGGCTGAAACAACGCCGCGCGTACATGCCCGAGGCGGCGCGGCAATACTATCGCCTGCTCGCGGAGCATGTTGAAATCAAAATGAGCGACAAACCGGAGTATGCCGAGCTCGACCGCGCCGTGCGGGATCAACTCACGATCAAAATCTTCAAACTCGACAAGGCCGCCGGCACACGACGTGACGACCTGCTGTTCCAGCGCACGTTTCACCGCGGGGAGACCAAAGAGGTTCGGCTTTTTCTCATGGGAGGGCGGGACAAAGCGGTGGCGCGCGGCCATGCCGGCACAGGCATCACCGTGCGCCTGATTGGCGGTGCGGGGGAAGATGAATTCGTCAATGAAGCCGGCAGTGAAATCGTCATCCATGATGTCGCCGGCACGACCCGCATCAGCGGCAGCGGCATGCGCCTGCAGCTCGGCACCAGCGATTCGCTCGTCAATCGCCACGAGGACAAACCCGCCTGGCCGGACTATGGCGCAGAAGCCAGGCCGATTCCGTTTTTTGCCTACACCCCTGATGACGGTCTGTTCCTCGGTCACGGCCAAGCCTGGTATCGGTACGCCTTCCGCAAACATCCCTATGACTACAAGATGACGCTGCGCGGCAATCTGGCCTTTGCCACCGGCGCTTTTCGGCTGCGCTACACCGCTGACATCGTGGACGTGTTCAAGCACGTTCGCCTCGGTCTGGAGGCCGGCGCCACGGTGCCGCGCGAAGTGCGCAATTTTCACGGCTTCGGCAACCAGTCGCCGCGCACGGTGGCGCAGGCGGGAACAACCGATCTCACCGATTATTATCGCGTGCGCACGCACGAATACTGGCTGCAACCTGCCTTGCGTTTCGATTTGCTGCCGTATTTGCACGCCAGCGTGGCCGGCGCTCTGAAATACACTGACACAGAGGCGAGGGAAAACACCTTCGTCCGGCAGACCCGGCCTTTCGGGGTGACCATCAACGGCTTGGCAGAGTTGAGCAGCCGCCTGGAGCTGGATTTGCGCGACCGGCCGGTGGCCACCACCCGCGGCTTGTACGTCAGCAGCCGGGTGGCGCACGTGCCGGCGGTCTTCGACAACAACAACGCGTTCACCAAGGGTGCCGCGGAATTGCGGCTTTACCATTCCCCGTTGCCGCGGTTGACGCTGGCGCTGCGCACCACCGGCGAAAAGATTTGGGGCGGGGCGTTTCCTTATTACGAAGCGGCCTATGCCGGCGGCAATGCCTCGGTGCGGGGCTTCCGGCGGGAACGCTTTGCGGGTGAAGCCGCCGCTGTCGGCAACGCTGAGTTGCGTGCTTATCTCCTGCGCACCAAAATCGTTTTTCCCACCGATTTCGGACTTTTTGTTTTTGGTGATGCCGGCCGCGTTTGGTTCGAATCGCAAAGTCCGGGCGGTTGGCATACCAGCCTGGGCGGCGGTTTGTGGCTGGCGCCGATCTATCGCACTTTCACGTTTTCCGTCGGAATGGCGAGCTCGGCCGAGGGGAAACTGGTCACGGCAGGCGGTGGCTTCATGTTCTGATTCACGAGCAGCGCGTCCTTTCGCGCTTAACCTCAACAAAGACAAAAAGCACGCGCGTGGCGAGGGATTAAACCTTGACTCTGACGCGGCTTCTTTTATATTAGTGCGCTGCCGTTCAGCAAACGTCGAGCCAAGAATTAATGGACTGCAACAATTCCGGTTATAATGTCGATCTCCATTGAAGAAACCAGGCATCTTGCCCGGCTCGCCAAGCTCACTTTCAGTGAGGAGGAACTGGCCCGTCTTGCCCGGGAATTGGATGCCATCGTTGGCTACGTGGAACAGCTCAAAGAGCTTAACGTGGAGAACGTGCCGGCCACGGCGCATGTGCTCGACCTCTACAACGTGTTTCGCGAGGACCGGGTGGCGCAGGACAACTCAGTGGAAGAAATTCTGCAAAATGCGCCTGCGCACAAGCTCGGCTATTTCTCGGTGCCGAAAGTCATCGGCTAGGCCGGCCCATTCCGCGCAGCGTGCATGATCAGGGCCTGCGCTTTCCTGGTCGCCGCATTCCGCCGCGGGCCGGCTCGGGCAGCAAGCTTGAGGCGGCGGGCTGACTGGCGCCGGCAACGTGTGATCCCGACCGCATGGCCAGGCGGCAGGACAGCCGGCGGCGCACATGATTTGGCAAGAGATTGATCCCCATGAACTGCAACGAACTGATCCTGACCGGGTGTGGCCATGAATGTTCTCGGTGTGATTCCGGCCCGTTTTGCTTCCACGCGTTTTCCCGGCAAGCCGCTGGCGCGCTTGCTGGACCGCCCGATGATTCAGTGGGTGTATGAACGCGCCAGCCAGTCTGCGACACTGAGTGCGCTGTGGGTGGCGACCGATGACCGCCGCATCGCGGCAGCGGTGGAGGAATTTGGCGGCCGCGCCATCATGACGCGCGAGGATCATCCCAGCGGCAGCGACCGCATCGCCGAAGTCGCCGCCGGCCTGGAGCCCAAACCGGATCTGGTGGTGAACATTCAAGGCGACGAGCCGCTCATCGATCCGCGCGCCATCGATCTGGCGGTCAGCGTGGTGTTGAGCGATGCCAGCGCCGAATTCAGCACGCTCGCCTGTCCGATCACGCGGGTCGAGGATCTGCAGGACCCCAACGTGGTCAAGGTTGCGCTGGCGCAGGATCACACCGCGCTTTACTTTTCCCGCTCCCCCATCCCCTATTGCCGCGACTGCCGCTCCGGCCGGGAGTGGCTGGAGCACTACCAGTATCTCAAACACATCGGCGTTTATGTTTTTCGGCGTGAGCTGTTGCTGAAGTTTGTCAAGTGGCCGCCCGGCCATCTCGAGCGAGTGGAACGCCTCGAGCAATTGCGCCTGCTCGAGCGCGGCATCAAAGTTCATGTGGCGCGCACCGAATATGACGGAAGGAGTATCGACACCCCCACAGACCTCGAGGCGCTGACGCGCGATTTGTCGACCAAAAGCCGTTGAACCCATCGCACCCTCAACCAGGAAAGAAAAGTTGACTCCCTGCAAGAACACCAAGTATCTGTTCATCACCGGCGGCGTGGTTTCGGCTTTGGGGAAAGGTGTAGCCTCGGCAGCCATCGGCGTGTTGCTGAAAGCGCGCGGGCTCAAGGTGACCATGCTCAAACTGGATCCCTACATCAACATCGATCCCGGCACCATGAGTCCCTATCAACACGGCGAAGTGTTTGTCACCAATGATGGTGCGGAAACCGACCTCGACCTGGGCCACTACGAACGCTTCATCGAAGTGGACATGTCGCGGAAGAACAACGCCACCACCGGCCAAATCTATTACACCGTGATCACCAAGGAACGCCACGGCGACTATCTCGGCAACACGGTGCAGGTGATTCCGCACATCACCGACGAAATCAAGAGCCGCATCCTCGACGTCGCGCGCGACAATGGCGTTTATGACGTCGTCATTACCGAAGTGGGCGGCACCGTGGGTGACATCGAGAGTCTGCCGTTTCTGGAGACCATCCGGCAGTTCCGCCTGGAAGCCGGCGTCGAAAACTGCATCAACATCCACCTGACGCTGGTGCCCTACATCGGCGCCGCCGGCGAGTTAAAGACCAAGCCGACGCAGCATTCGGTGATGAAGCTGCGCGAAATCGGCATTCAGCCGGATATTCTGCTCTGCCGCGTCGACGGCCATCTCTCGCTCGATTTGCGCAAGAAGATCGGCCTGTTCTGCAACGTGCCGGCGGAATGCGTCATCGAAGCGCGTGACGTTTCCTCGATCTATGAAATTCCGCTCATCTTCGAAGAGCAGGGTCTGGGCGCGATTCTTGAGCAGCGCCTGCAACTGCAGCGTGGCGAGCCCGGCGCCCGGCGCGTCGATCTCGATGCCTGGCGGCAGTTGGTCGACAAAATCAAAGGCCCGCGCCACACCGTCAACATCGCCATGTGCGGCAAGTATGTCGGCCTGAAAGACTCCTACAAGAGCATCGTCGAGGCCTTCGTGCATGCCGGCGTCGCCAACGACGCCCACGTCGAGCTGCATTGGATCGACACCGAGAAGGTGGAGCAGAGCGGCATTCCCGAGAGCTTCAACAGCATGCACGGCATGGTGGTCTGCCCCGGTTTCGGCAGCCGGGGCGTGGAAGGCAAGATCAAGATGATTCAAGCCTGCCGCGAGCGCAAGATGCCGTTTCTGGGCATTTGCCTGGGGCTGCAGTGCGCGGTGATCGAGTTCGCGCGCCACGTGTGCGGCCTGCCCGGCGCCAACAGCACGGAATTTGACGAGCAGACGCCCACCCCGGTGATCGACCGCATGGAGACGCAAGTCAACATCAAACAAATGGGCGGCACCATGCGGCTGGGCGCGTATCGCTGTGAAGTGAAGCCGGGCAGCCGCGCGCAGCAGGCGTATCAAACCGGCACGGTTCTCGAGCGGCACCGCCACCGCTGGGAGGTCAACAACCGTTACTTGCCGCAGTTGATCGAGCACGGCTTGCAGGTCAGCGGCGTCAATCCCGAAACCAAGCTGGTCGAGATCATGGAACTGGCAGACCATCCCTGGTTCGTGGGCGTGCAGTTTCATCCGGAATTGCGCTCGCGCGCTTTGCATCCGCATCCGCTGTTTCGCGATTTCGTGGCAGCGGCGCTCCAGTTCGCAGGGAAGTGAAGACCGGCGGCGCCGCGCGCCGGCCAGCGGTCTTTGTGCTGCAACCGTTGCCCCGCAACACCGGCAGGACGCCAATCAGGTTCTGGAGTTCGTGCACTGGCACCACCAGACGTACAGAACCGATATTCGCATTGTACGATCGCCTCTTTTCGCTGCCACGGGCCGGGGCGACCAGACAGAGAGGGCGATATCGACCTGTTGGTTGCGTATGAACCCGCGCCGATGTTCTTCTTGAAGGGAAAACAGGGTTACGGGAGTTTTTGCGGGTCTTTTTCCATCGGAAAGTCGTTATCTGCCGGGAGCAGGACATGAAGCCTCGCCTCAGAAGCCACCTTCTGAAAGAGGCGATTTGTGTCGGCAAGGGAACAAGAAGGCCATTCCTCCGCCGCCGGCGTGCCGTGTCATCCGAAATTGCGCTCGCGCGCTTTGTTCGCTTAAGGATCGCTCGTTCATGACTCGTACCATTGAAATTGGAAAAATCAAACTCGGCGGAGAGCATCCGCTGGTGTTGATCTGCGGGCCGTGCGTCATCGAAGATGAAAAAACCATGATGACGGCCGCCGAGCACATTTGCGGCATCGCGGCCAAAGTCGGCCTGCCGCTGATTTTCAAATCGTCTTATCTCAAGGACAATCGTTCCTCCGAGCTGAGCTATCAGGGTCCGGGCTTGCGCGCCGGGCTGGCGCTGCTGCGCCGCATCAAGGAACAATTCGACGTGCCCGTGCTTTCCGATATTCACGACGCGCATGATGCCGAGGCCTGCGCCGAAGTTTTGGATGTGATCCAGATTCCGGCGTATCTCTGCATGCAAACCACGCTCACCCTGGCGGTCGCCAAAACCGGCCGCGTGGTCAATGTCAAGAAGGGACAGTTTCTCGATCCCGAAGACCTGCGCAACGTCATCGGCAAAATCGAGCGCGCCGGCAACCGCAACATCATTCTGACGGAGCGCGGCGCCTGCCACGGTTATCACGATCTCGTCGTCGATATGCGCGCGCTGGTGACCATGCGCAATCTTGGCTACCCGGTGATGTTCGATCCGACGCATTCGGTGCGCGTTTACGGCCTGCCCTCCTCGAACCCGGCGGGCGGCAAACCGCATTTCGTCCCGGCGCTGACGCGCGCGGCCATGGCCGCCGGCTGCGAGGCCTTGTTCATTGAAGCCCATCCCAATCCCGCGGAGGCAAAATGCGACGCCGCCAGCCAGTGGCCAATTGCCAGGCTGGAAGCACTGCTGACCCAGGCGAAAGCCATCGCGGACTTGACCAGGAAGTTTTGGTGAGAGCGGACCCCGTGCCGGCGCAGCAGCAAACGTCCATGCCCAACCTGCTGGACATCGCCCGCGAGGTTCTCCGCATCGAGGCCGAGGCCGTAGCCGCGCTGGTGCCCCGTCTCGATGCCAGCTTCGAAGCCGCAGTGGAATTGCTCTACTCCTGCCGCGGCCGGGTGATCGTCTCGGGCATCGGCAAGAGCGGGATCATCGCCCAGAAAATCGCGGCCACGCTCTCCAGCACCGGCACGGCGGCGATGTTCATTCATCCCGCGGAAGCGGCGCACGGCGACCTCGGCATGGTGATGCCCGGAGACGTGGTGATTTGCATTTCCAAAAGCGGCACGACCCACGAATTTCATTTGCTGCTGCCGCTGTTCAAACGGCTGGGAATTCCCATCCTGGTGATGACGGCCAACCGCCATTCGCCGCTGGCCGAGCGCGCCGATGTGATTCTGGACATCAGCGTGAAACGCGAGGCGTGCCCGCATGATCTCGCGCCCACGGCCAGCACCACCGCCACCCTGGCCCTGGGTGATGCGCTGGCGGTCGCGTTGCTGGAGAAACGCCACTTCACCCAGGCGGATTTTGCGCTGCGGCATCCCGGCGGCACGCTCGGCCGCAAGCTGCTGCTGCGCATCGACGACGTCATGTACAGCGGCGATCGCGTCGCGCGCGTGGGCTTGACCGCCACGCTGGAAGAAGTCATTTTGGAAATCACCAGCAAGCGCTTTGGCGCCACCTGCGTGGTCGCGGCCGACGGCAAGCTCGCCGGCATCGTGACCGACGGTGATTTGCGGCGGCTGCTGCGCCGCCGCCAGGCCGTCTATGATCTGGCCGCGCAGCAGATCATGACACCACATCCCAAAACCGTGCCGCTGGGCACGCTGGCGGCCAAGGTGCTCGAGATCATGGAAGAGCACGACATCATGCAGATGATCATCGTCGATGCCGAGCAGCGCCCGGTCGGCATGGTGCATTTGCATGACTTGTTGAAGGCGGGCGTGGCCTAGCACAAGCGCGCGGTCGCCCCGGCAAAACAGCGAGGGGACAAGATCCGTCAGTCCCCCTCCCAGCAGGGAAGTCCACGGCGGCGCAAGGCTGTCTCAGCGCGGCTTTCGAGTTTCTCATCAAGCAAAGAAAAGGCAGGGTGGCATGGCGAGTGCAAATCCATGGCGCGGGGTTGCCGGTGCGATGGCCGTCGGTCTCGCTCTGAGCTTGCCGATGGCGGCCTTGGCGCAGGGTCTGCCGGAAGTCACCACGACACCAACACCCAGGGAGCAAATCATGCCCAAGGAGCTGCTGCAATCACTCGTGGGTTCCTGGCAGGGCACCTGCCAGACCTGGTTTGAACCCGGCAAACTCGCCGACGAATCCCAGGTCCAGGGCGAAATCCGGCCGCTGCTCGATGGCCGTTTCTTCCGTCACACCTACGCCGGTATGATGCAAGGCAAACCGCGGCACGGCGAGGAGACGATTGCGCTGAATACCATCACGCAGCGAATCCAAATCGTGTGGATTGATGACTTCCACATGAACTATGCCATCATGTATTCGGAAGGCGAAGCAACCGCGCGGGGCTTCGCGGTGATGGGAAAATATGATGCCGCTCCCAATGTGCCGCAGTGGGGCTGGCGCACCGTTTTCGAGTTGATCGACAATGATCATCTCACGATCACGGCCTATAACGTCACCCCCGAGGGCGAGGAGGCCAAGGCGGTGGAGACGAAGTATACCCGCATCAAATCATAAGCAGCAAGCCGGCCGGCAACGGCCGTGAAAACTCGATCAATCGGGAGCGCGCCCCATCGTCGCCGTGAATCGCAAGCCACTGCTGAAGAGAATCAAGAATAGCGGCCTCTATTGGTTCATCCGCATGCTGTTGGGGCTGATGCAGCGCCTGCCGCGGCGACCGGCGCTGGCGTTGTTCGAGCGGCTGGGGCTGCTCGCCTTTCGGCTGTTGCGGCGCGAGCGCGAGAAAACGCTGCGTCACTTGCGGCTGGCGTTTGGCGGCGAGCGTTCCGAGGCGGAGATCACGGCGCTGGCCCGGGACTGCTTCCGGTATCTCGGCCGCAATGCCGCCGAGGCGGTGCGCTTGCGGCAGCTTCGGCGCGCCGGTCTGGAGCGCTACGTCTCCTTCACCGGCCGCGAGCATCTCGAGGCGGCGCTGGCCAAGGGTCGCGGCGTGATTTGCATCACCGGCCACCTGGGCTGCTGGGAATTGCTGGCGGCGTTCATCGCGCAGCATTTTCCGCTGGCGGTGGTTGGAACCGCGCTGTACGATCCGCGCCTGGATGCCATTCTGGTAAGAGAGCGCGAGCAGGCCGGCTGTCACAACATTCCGCGCAATGCCGGCGCGGCGCGCGAAATTCTGCGCTGGCTCAAGGCCGGCGGCGTGCTCGGCATCTTGATCGATCAAGACACCCGCGTCGACGGTGAGTTCGTCGATTTCTTCGGGCAGCCGGCCTACACGCCGGCCGGGCCGGTGGTGTTCGCGGAGCGCACCGGCGCGCCGGTGGTGCCGCTGGCAATTTGGATGAATGAGGATTTTTCCCACACCGTGGCGATCAAACCGGAGATTGCGCTGCAGCCACAGCAACGCGCCGAAAACGTGCAGCGCTGCTCACAGGCGGTCGAGGCCTTCATTCGCGACCACCCGGCGCAATGGGTGTGGATGCACGAACGTTGGAAAACCAAACCGCCGCAGTGATCTACCTGCGGAGCGCAGGTCCGTGATCTTATGTTGAAAAGAATCTGCCTGGCAATTTTCCCTGCCGCCCTGCTGCTCGCCGGCTGCCAGTCGTCGCCACAGACCGCGACGAGCGACAAGGCCTTCGACGGCCCGGATCAGGAGGGCTGGAACAGCAAAGTCACGGTGACCAGCACCGGCCGCATTGCGGCGATCGTGCAATACGGCCACATGGCGAAGTATTCCAGGGATCGCCGCGTCCTGTTCGATGACGGCGTGGTGGTTGACTTTTACGGCAAGAAGGGCGAACATTCTTCCAGGCTCACTTCGGCGCGCGGCATCCTGCACGAAAACAGCAATGACGTCGAGGCGCTCGGCAACGTGGTGGTGGTCTCCGACAGCGGCACGACCTTGCGCACCGAGAAACTGCGCTGGCTCAACCAGCGCGAAAAAATCGTGAGCGACGAATTCGTCACCATCACCACCGCCAAGGGCGACACGCTGCACGGCCACGGCTTCGAGTCGGATGCCACCATGAGACAATGGTCGATCCGCAAGCTCTCCGGCGTCAGCAAGAAGAAAGTCAATTTGCCGAAGCGCTAGGGTGCCGTTGCCGGGATCTCGCAGTCCTGCCCCCCTTGTGGGGCATTGCTCCGACCCGTGAATTGGTTGACTACGACAGCGACCCGCAAGCGATCGGGACGACAATGAATAGAGGCAGTGCGGATGGATAGGACTCACAAAAGCCCGTGGCTGCCGGCACTCTTCCTGCTCGGCATGGTTTCGCTGAGCCTGGCGCAAACTGAAACCGCGCCGCTGAAATTGGAACATGCCGACTCCGGCCGCTCGGTGATCGAAGCCGGCGTGACGGTGATGGAGTTGATTGGCAATGTCCGCTTCACGCAGGACAGCCTGCAGGTAGCGTGCGATCGCGCGCGGCGGATTCCCGACCGCAACCTGATCGAGCTGATCGGCAATGTCGATATTCGTGAAGGCCACAAATGGTTGCGCGCTGACCGCGTCAACTATTTCGAGCATCTGCGCGTGCAGGAGGCGCTCGGCCGGGTGCAGATGGGCGACCGCACCAGCCGGTTGTCTGCCCGCAAGCTGACCTACTACGAGCGCGACAGCGTCGCGCTCGCCGAGCAGGAAGTCGTGCTGCTGCATCACGAGAAGCGCGTGCAGCTTACCTGCGGCCGGGCGGAGTATCGCCGTGGCAGCGGCTATGCCAAAGCCACGCTCGCGCCCGTGCTGATCGAGTTTGACTCACTCGGCAGCGAGCGCATGCGCCTGAGCGGGGAGACGATCGAAATGTACGGCGGCGGCAGCCGCGCGCAGGTCACGGGCAACGTCGAAATTCTCCGCCAGGGCACGCGCGCCACCTGCGGCGAAGCGGAATATTTCCGCGACGAGAAGAAAATCGAATTGCGCCAAACGCCGGTGGCTTTGCGCGAGGGCGAGGAAACCCGCGGCGAAACCATCACGCTCTTTTTCAACGACGATCAACAGCTCGAAAAATCCGTGGTCGCCGGCAGGGCCACTGCCACCTCCACGGTGGATGCGCGGCGCGACGGCCAGCGCCTCAACGCCCTGGAAGGAGGCCGGATCACCACGCATTTCCGGAACGAACAAGCCGAACGCGTTGAAGTCGAAGAAGCGGCCACCAGCGTTTATTATGTGATCGAAGACGGCAAGGAAAAGGGCATGAATCGCGTGCAGGGTGATCGCATCACCTTGTTTGTGGCCGACCAGGAGTTGCAGCGCGTGGTGGTGCAAAGCAGCCCGGGCGTTTCGAACGGCCGGTTCGAGCCGCCGGCCAGCGCGCCGGCAGACAGCAGCGGCCGCGGCACGCGCGCGCCCCATTGAGCACAGTTACCCAACCGCGGCATTGCCGCAGCCGGCAGCACGCCGGCGGGATCAAGCATACTTATGTTGCGTTCAGAACGACTGGTAAAAGTCTACAACAAACGCCGCGTCGTCAATCAGGTCTCCATCGAGGTCAAGCAGGGAGAGATTGTCGGTCTGCTGGGGCCGAACGGCGCAGGCAAGACCACGACGTTTTACATGATCACCGGCATGATTCGGCCGACGGAGGGCAAGATCTTCCTGGAGGAGATCGAGGTCACGACCATGCCGATGTATCGCCGCGCCAAGCTGGGCGTGGGCTATTTGTCGCAGGAACCCAGCATCTTCCGGCGCTTGACCGTGGCCGAGAACATTCTGGCGATTTTGGAGACGCTGCCGCTCTCGGCGCGGGCGCGGCAGCAGCGCCTGGCGGAGTTGCTGGAGGAACTGGCGATCGCACATCTCGCCAAGAATTACGCCTACACGCTGTCGGGCGGCGAGCGCCGCCGCGTGGAGATCACGCGGGCGTTGGTGACCAATCCCAAATTCATCCTGCTGGATGAGCCGTTTGCGGGCGTGGATCCCATCGCGGTGGAAGACATTCAGGAGATCGTGCGGGGCCTGAAACGCCGCGGCATCGGCGTGCTGATCACGGATCACAATGTGCATGAGACGCTTTCGATCACTGACCGCGCTTATTTGCTCTATGAGGGCACGGTCTTGAAGTCCGGCACCACCGAGTATCTCGCCAATGATCCGGAAGCGCGCAAGCTGTACTTGGGAGACAAGTTTCGTCTGGATCGATGAAAGGAATTTCGGAGAAGCGTGTGACATGTTGAACCTATCCCAAAAGCTGAGCCAGCAGCTTCGGCAGTCGCCGCAGCAAGTCTTGCTGTCTTCCCTGCTGCAATTGCCGACGATCATGCTCGAGCAAAAGCTGCGCATGGAGATCGAACAGAATCCCCTGCTCGAAGTCGTCGACGAGATGGAGATGGAAACCGAGCAGGAACAGGACGAGGAGCTGGCGCTCGAGCAGAAGGAAGAGGAGCCGCCGGAACCGGAGATCGAGGCCGCCGCCACCGCCGAGGAACCCGAAAAAGAGGAAATCGAGAAGGACGAGGTGGACTGGGAGGCGATTCTGGGCGATGAGGAAAACTACGAATACCGCGCCCCGCGCGACAACAGCGTGGAAGTGTACGAGCAGCAGGAAGCCTCGCCTGAAACGCTGCCCGAGCACCTGCTGACCCAGTTGCACATGCAGCGGCTGGATGAAGAAGAAATCACCATCGGCGAATACCTCATCTGGAACATCAACGAAGACGGCTACCTTGCCTGCTCGGTGGAACTGGTGGCGCAAAACCTGGGCACCTCCGTCGAAAAGGTCGAGGCGGTGCTGCGCCAGATTCAACATTTCGACCCGGTCGGCATTGCGGCGCGCAATCTGCAGGAATGCCTGCTGATCCAACTCGAGGACAAGGTGCCGCGCCACGAACTGGCCATCAAGATCATCAAGAACTGCTTCGACGATTTCACCAACAAGCGCTTCGAAAAAATCGCCAAGAAGCTCGAGATCAGCCTGGACGACATCAAAGAGGCGATGGAGGAGATCACCCAACTCAACCCCAAACCCGGCGAGGGCTATTTCTCGGCGCAGGACAATGCCATCGTACCCGACCTGACGGTGGAGCGCGACGGCGAAGATTTCCGCATCATTCTGCATGATTCCAACGTGCCGCATCTGCGCATCAACAACCGTTACAAGGACATTTTGCTCAAGAATGCCAAGAACCGCCAGCAGGCGCGCGAAGCGCGTGAATTCGTGAAGAAACGGCTGGAGTCGGCGCGCTGGCTGATCAACTCCATTCACCAGCGCCGCCTCACCATTCTGCGGGTGATGGAGGCGATCGTGCAGAAGCAGCGCGAGTTCTTCGAGAACGGCAAGCAATACATCAAGCCGATGATCCTGAAGGACATCGCCGACGAAATCGGCATGGACATCTCCACCGTCTCGCGCGTGACCAACGGCAAATACGTGCAAACCGAGCACGGCGTGTTCGAATTGAAATATTTCTTCAGCGAAGGGTTGAAATCGGATGACGGCGATGAAGTTTCCAACCGCCGCATCAAGCAGCGCATCCAGGAAATCATCAACGCCGAGGATCCCAACAAGCCGCTCAACGACCAGACCATCGCCAACATTCTCAAGCGCGAGAATTTCAACGTGGCGCGGCGCACGGTGGCCAAATACCGCGAGCAAATGATGATTCCGGTTTCGCGTTTGCGCCGGAAAATTTGAGGCCGCCGTGACCGCCGGCGGCAACCAACCACTGCGACAGTCATTACCCAAAGGGCAGCCATGCTACCTGTGCTTCATGCCACCACCATCCTGGGCGTCCGCCACAAGAACAGTTGCGCGCTGGCGGGCGACGGCCAGGTCACTTACGGCGATACCGTCCTCAAAATGAACGCGCGCAAGATCCGCCGCTTGTACAAAGACACCGTGCTGGTGGGGTTTGCCGGCGCCGCCGCCGATGCCTTCGCGCTGTTCGAGAAATTCGAAGAGCGCCTGGAGAAATTCCGCGGCAATCTCAGCCGCGCCGCCGTCGAGCTGGCGAAGGAATGGCGGACGGACCGCTATTTGCGCCGCCTGGAGGCGCAACTGGTGGTGATGGACAAGGAGAAGACCTTCGTCATTTCCGGCACCGGCGACGTGATCGAGCCGGATGACGGCATCATCGCGATCGGCTCGGGCGGCGGCTATGCCATGGCCGCGGCGCGTGCCCTGGTGCGCTACTCCAACCTGTCGGCCAGGGAGATCGTGGAAGAGGCGATGATGCTGGCCGCCGACATTTGCATTTACACCAACAAGAGCCTGATGATCGAAGAACTCAATTATGGATGATGCCACGGTGATATCACCCGCTCGCACACTGGAAGAAATGGCCAAGCTCACGCCGCGCGAGATCGTGGCGGAGCTGGACAAGTATATTATCGGCCAGGATCGGGCCAAGCGTTCGGTTGCAATCGCGCTGCGCAATCGCTGGCGCCGGCAGCACGTGCCGGAGCACCTGCGCGAGGAGATCATGCCGAACAATATCATTCTCATCGGCCCCACCGGGGTGGGCAAGACCGAAATCGCGCGCCGGCTGTCGCGCCTGGCCAGGGCGCCGTTCATCAAAGTCGAAGCCTCCAAGTTCACCGAAGTCGGCTACGTCGGCCGCGATGTTGAATCCATGATCCGCGATCTCACCGACCTCTCGGTGGCGATGGTGCGCTCCGAGAAGACCGCCGCGGTGCAGGAACAGGCGGAAAAGCTGGCGAACGAACGGCTGCTCGATCTCTTGTTGCCCAACCTGCGGCCGCGGCGCAAGTCCGCGGCGGCACGCGATCACAACGAACACGGCGAGGAGGCCGCGATCAGCGAGGAGGAAAGTGAGAACGAGCTGGAGCAGCGGCGGCAGCGCACGCGCGACAAAATGCGCGAACAACTGCTGGCCGGCAAACTCGAAGAGCGCCTGGTCGAGCTCGATGTCGCCGCCGACAGCATGCCGATGATGCAGGTGATCTCGCCCATCGGCGTCGAGGAGCTGGGCCTCAACCTGCAAGACCTGGTGGGCAACATGCTGCCCAAGAAGATGAAGCGCCGCAAGATGACGGTGACCGAGGCGCGCGCGCATCTCATCCAGGAAGAGGCCAACAAGCTGATTGACATGGATCAGGTGGTGAAGGAAGCGATCGTGCGCGTGGAAAACACCGGCATCGTCTTTCTCGATGAGATCGACAAGGTGGCGGGCAGCAAGAACACCGTCGGCCCGGATGTTTCGCGCGAGGGTGTGCAGCGCGACCTGCTGCCGGTGGTGGAGGGCACCAATGTCTTCACCAAATACGGCATGGTGAAAACCGATCACATCCTGTTCATTGCCAGCGGCGCGTTTCATATTTCCAAACCCTCGGATCTCATTCCCGAGCTGCAGGGCCGCTTCCCGATTCGCGTCGAGCTGGAGAGCCTGACCGCCGAGGATTTTGTCCGCATTCTCACCGAGCCCCAGAACGCGCTGCTCAAGCAGTATATCGCGCTGCTGGCCACCGAAGGCGTGGAGTTGGAGTTTGAGAAGGAAGCGGTGCGGGAAATTGCGGAGACCGCTTATCATGTCAACGAAAAAACCGAGAACATCGGCGCGCGGCGGCTGCACACCGTGTTGAGCGCCCTGCTGGAAGACATCCTCTTCGAAGTGCCCGAAACCAAAACCGGCAAAATCACCATCACCGCGGGCATGGTGCAGGCAACGTTCAAAAAGATCAGCGAAGATCCGGATTACAGCCGCTACATTTTATAGGACACCCAAACACCGAGACAGCACATGAAGCGAGATTTTCTGAGCATTGCCGACTGGTCCACCGAGGACATTTGGTCGTTGTTCACGCTGGCGCGCGAGCTGAAAGCCAAGCAAAAGGCGGGCGTGCCGCATGCCTATTTGGCGGGCCAAACACTGGGGATGCTGTTCATGAAACCCTCGACGCGCACACGGGTGTCGTTCGAAGTTGGCATGTTTCAGCTCGGCGGCCACGCGCTTTATCTCTCACCCGCCGAAATCGGCCTGGGCCAGCGTGAAGCAGTGGCCGATGTGGCGCGCGTGCTGTCGCGCTACGTGGACGGCCTGATGGCGCGGCTGTTCGATCATGCGCACCTGCTCGAACTGGCGCAATATGCCAGCGTGCCGGTGATCAACGGCCTCACCGATTTGCTCCATCCCTGCCAGATTCTGGGCGACATGCTGACGATTCTGGAACAGCGCGGCCATTTCGATGATCTCGTGGTGGCCTACATCGGCGATGGCAACAACGTCGCCAATTCCTGGGTCAACATGGCCGGCAAGATTCCGCTGACGTTTCGCATTGCCTGCCCGGAGGGCTACGAGCCCAATGCTGAGATCGTCGCGCGCGCACGCGCCGCCAACGTGGGCCGCATTGAAATTGTGCGCGACCCCGCCGCCGCCGCTGCCGGCGCCGACATTCTCTACACCGACGTGTGGGCGAGCATGGGGCAGGAGGCGGAAGCCGAGCAGCGGCGCCGCATCTTCAAAAACTATGTCATCGACAGCCGGCTCATGGCGGCCGCCAAGCCGGGCGCTAAATTCATGCACTGCCTGCCGGCGCATCGCGGCGAGGAAGTGACCCACGAAGTCATGGAAAGCCCGGCTTCGATTATTTTTGACCAGGCGGAAAACCGGCTGCACATTCAGAAAGCCATCCTGGTCACCCTGATGGGCAAACGCCAATGAGCGAACTGCCTCCGCCACCGGCGGCCGGCCCGGCAACCATCACGCTCGTTCGCTATGATGATCGCCACCGGCAGCTTTGGGATGAATTCGTCTGGCAATCCAATCAAGGCACGCTGTTTCACACGCGTGCCTTTTTTGCGTATCACCCTGCCGGCCGCTTTGTCGACGCCTCGCTGCTCTTCTTCAAAAAGGGCGGGCTGTGCGCCGTGTTGCCGGCCGCGCAGAGCAGCCACGCCGGCCGGATGGTGCTGCGCTCGCATCCCGGCGCCTCGTTTGGCGGCCTGGTCACCCCGGCCTCCCTCTCCGTGCAGGAGGTCGACCACATTGTGACGCTGTTGCTGGCCCACTGCCGCGAGCAGGGCCTGGCCGGCATCGAAATCACCCTGCCGCCGCAAGTCTATTTCAACCATCCCAACAACCATCTCGACTATGCGCTGTGGCAGCACGGCTTCCGCTATCGCAAGCGCGAAGTCACCAGCATCATTCCGGCCGATCTGTCGCCGGAGCAATTGCCGCGCGAATTCGGCCGTGCCGTGCGCCGGGCGCAAAAGCGCGGCGTGACCGTGCAGGAGAGTGAAGACTTTCCCTCCTTTCACGCGCACTTGCGCAGCCACATGCTGGCGCGCCATCAGGTCGAGCCTACCCACTCGCTGGAAGATTTGCAGCGGCTGCGCCTGCTGTTGCCCACTCACCTCCACCTCTTCACCGCCCAGCTCGGCGCGGAGATGCTCGCCGGCATGCTGCTTTTCCGCTGCAATCGCCGCGCGGCGCTCGCCTTCTACTATCTCAGCCGGCGCGCGGGATTCCGGCAATATCACGGCTTCGAATTGCTGATGTTCGAAGTGTTGCGCTGGTGCCGCGCGCAGGGCCTGCATGCCCTCGATTTCGGCACCTTCACGTTGAATTCCCAGCCGAATTGGGGGCTGGCAAGTTTCAAAGAAAGTTTCGGCGCGCAAGGCATTTTCCGGGACACACTGTATCTGGAATTGACCTAGTGGCTTGTTACTTTGATTTGTCTCAGTGATTCTGAGTGTCATTCAGAAGAAATTTTGCGAGGCACCAGGCACCGTGCTCATTTGGCAGGAACCGCCCCCGGCAGCCCGGGCGATTTTTCTCTGGCATTTGGCACGGTGTTGTCTAGATTTCAAGGCGAATCGAACACGGCAACATCGGATCAAGCTTGCAGAGGCCATGCCTTCCCTCCGTCGCATCCTTCATCTCGCGCCGTTCAATACCTCGGGCGTTCCGATCACCTGCGTGCGCGCCGAGCGCCGGCTGGGGTGGGACAGCCGGCTGATCACGCTTGGCCGCGATCCGCGCGGCTATGAAGAGGACATTTGCCTGGAGCTGCCGTTGCTGGATTTCGCCGGTGTGCGCTGGGCCAAGAAACTGTTCTCCGCTCCCGGCCGGCTGCAAGTGACCAACACGCGCACCGCGGCGCACAATCGTCCGCCGGTGTGGCAGCCGCACACGCGGCCGGAAAAATGGCTGGTGCAGTGGCGTGAATGGCTGTGGACGCCGAAAATCCAGCGCGCGCTGGCAGCGGTTGATTTCTGGAATTTCGATCTGTACCAACTCGACGGCGGCGTGGAGTTCTATCGCGACGGACGGCTGGTGCAGGAACTCAAGCGGCGCGGCAAAACCATCATTTGCCTCTACACCGGATCGGATCTGCGCACGCGCGGCCTGGTGCCGGCGGTTGACCGCCAGGCCGATCTCCGGCTGACGCTGGAATTCGACCATCTCCTGCTCGATCCCGGCCTCCATCATATTTTCTTTCCATTCGAGTTCGAGCATTATCCCGTGCGGCCGGTGAAACCAGCCGGCCCGCTGGTCATCGGCCATGCGCCCACCAATCGCCGCGCCAAAGGCAGCGAGTTGATCATCGCCGCCGTGCACAGCCTGGCCCGTGAATTTCCCGTTCGCCTGGAACTGATCGAGGGCGTGCCGCATGCCGAAGCCATGCGGCGCAAGGCGGAATGCGATGTCTTTATTGACAATCTCGGGGAGCTGGGCTATGGCGTCAATGCGATCGAAGCGCTGGCGCTCGGCATCAGCACCTGCACCAGTTTGATGCCGGGATTCAGCGCGCGCTATCCCGATCATGGCTTCGTCGAGATCACGGCGCAGAACCTGCTCGACAAACTGCGCTGGCTTTGCCGCCATCCCGCCGAGCGCGAGCGTCTCGGCCGCCGCGGCCGCGCGTGGGCGCTGGCCCATCATGGCGCGGAACAAGTCGTCCAGCGTGTTCACGATCTCCTGCACGAGCAGCGGCATGCGCATCCTGTTCATCAATAGCATTCGCATGTTTGGCGGCGGCGAGGTGTGGATGCTGCGCACGCTGCAAGCGCTGCGGGCCCGCGGCCATCAGGTGTGGCTGTGCTGCCGGCCCGCCACCGCGCTGGCGGCGCGCGCCGCGGAACAGGGCATCCCGCTCAAGCTGCTGTCCTTCCGCAGTGACTTTGATCCGCTGCAGATCTGGCAATTGGCGCGCTGGATGAAACGGCACCACTTCGACGTGGTGCTGACCAACATGGACAAGGAACTGCGGCTGGGCGGATTGGCGGCGCGGCTCGCCGGCGTGCCGGCGATCATTCCGCGGCGCGGCATCGACTATCCGCTCAAGAATCGCTGGCGCTATCGCTTCGCCTACAACGTGCTGGCCACCCATGTGCTCGCGAATTCACAAGCCACCAAGGCCGCCCTCTTGCGCAACGCACCCTGGCTGGCGGCCGGCCGCGTCAGTGTGATTTACAACGGCATCGATCCCGCGGAATTTGCTGCGGCCGACGGCACGGTGCTGCGGCAAAAATGGAACCTCCCCGCCGGCGCGCCCGTGCTTGGTTTCGTCGGCCAGTTGGATGAACGCAAAGGCATTGCCGTGTTGCTCGCGGCGTTCGCGAAGATCCTGCCGCAGGTGCCTGCGGCGCGGCTGGTGTTGGTTGGTGAAGGCCCGCTGCGCGGCATGATCGAGCATCACATGGTGCAGCAGGGCTGGCAAAATCATCTGCATCTGGCTGGCTTCGTTGAGAACATTCCGGCGGTGATGGCGGCGATTGATGTGCTGGCGCTGCCCTCGTTTTGGGAGGGCTTCGGCCTGGTGTTGATCGAAGCCATGGCCGCGGGCAAGCCGGTGATCACCACCAACCTGAGCAGCATGCCCGAGATTGTCGAGCACGGCTGCACCGGTTTTCTCATTCCACCGGGCGATGCCGAGGCCCTGGCCCACCATGCCTGCGACTTGCTGCAGCATGAGGGCCGGCGCCGGGCTTTGGGCGCGGCAGCGCAGCAGCACGTGGCGGAGAAGTTCTCGCACGCCGCCATGCTGCAAAAGCTGGAAGAGCTGTTTGCGCAGCAGGCACAGCGCAAATCGCGGCCAGACAACGGCCTTTGACCGGTTGCCTGTGTCGCGATCGGCAGGAGAGCTTGTTGCGGTTGAACCAACAATTTCAGGGCAAAAGGTTTCTCGGGCCGGCGCCTGAGACCACGTGATGTTGCTGGACAGAATTCGGGAGAATCCCTTCGTGCAGTGGTGGAATCGCTTTGAACAATTCTTCAAACGCCGTGGCCTGGCGTTGCTGGAAAACTGGCTGGCCGTCGAGGCACTGGCGCCCTCCCAGGTCGAGCGTGCCGCCATTCACCGCATCCTGGTGATCCGGCAACACGATTACCTCGGCGATTTTCTGCTGGCGACGCCGGTGTTGCGCGCCCTGCGCGGCCATTTTCCGCAGGCACATCTCGGCGTGCTGGTGCGCCGCTACACCGCGGAAGTGGCCCGCCACAATCAATACCTTGATGAAGTGCTGGTGTTCGAAGAACACGGCTGGAATTGGACCCCGGCCCGCTTCTGGCGGCTCTGGCGCCAGCTTCGACAAGGGTGGGATTTGGCGATCGTCTTGAACACGGTTTCCCATTCGCTCACCAGCGATGTTCTGGCCCGCCTCAGCCGCGCGCGCTACTGCCTGGGCAGCGCGGAGCGCGTGTTTCCCGGCTGTTCCCGCAACTTTTTCTACCATCTCAGCGCGCCGCCGGCCGGCGAACAGCGCCATCAAACCGACCGCAATCTCGATATCGTGCGGCTGCTCGGCATCGACACCAGCGATCACAGCGAAGTGATGACGCTCACGCCGGCGGATCGCGCGTTCGCCGCCGGCTTCCTGGCGCAGCATGAAGTTTCTGCAACTGACCGCGTGGTGGCGCTGCATCTGGGCGCCGGCAAGCGCGACAACCGCTGGCCGCCGGAACATTTCGCGGCCCTGGCCAATGCGCTGCACTGTGACTATCGCGTGCGGGTGCTGGCCGCCTGGGGGCCGAAGGAAACCGAATTGGGTGCGGCCTTCCTGCGCCAGCTTTCGTTTTCCCCGATCGTGGTGGAGAATGTCGCGCTGCGGCAACTGGCTGCGCTGCTCGCGGCGGCCGACGGCTACGTGTGCAACGACACCGGCGTGATGCACGTCGGCGCGGCGGTGGGGGTGCCGCTGGTGGCGATCTTCGGGCCGACCGATCCCGCCTTTTGGAAACCGAAAGGCGGGAAGTTCATTGCGCTGCGCGGTCACAGCGGACAATGCGCCAATGTGGCTCCAGAACAAGTCCTGCAGGCGCTGGTGCGGCTGGTGTCACCGCCTTTGCCGGCCCGGCAGGAGTCTCGTGCGACAGCGGCACCGGCTTGAACGGCATCCTGCATGACAGAAGCCATCAAAACATTCCCGGTTCATCGTCTCAGCCGCGGCACGCTGCAAGCGGCAAGTGACCATCTCGCGGTCGAAGAGCCGCTGGAGATCCGCTTGAACGGACAGCCGCTGGCCGTGGTGATGCGCACGCCGGGCGACGATTTCAACCTCGCCCGCGGCTTTCTGCTCGCGGAGGGTCTGCTCACCGGTGCGGACGGCCGGCTCGTGCCGCTGCCCGCCATTGATTGGGCGCGCGACGAATTCGGCCTGCCGATTCCCAACGTCGTAGTGTGCACGCTCGCTTCGCTGCCCGCCGCCACGGTTGCCGCGGCGCAGCGCCGCCTCTATGCCACCTCGAGCTGCGGCATTTGCGGCCGGGCTTCGCTCGAGCGCATTTTTCTGCAGGCGCCTGCCTTGCGGCGTCAATTCACCGTCACGGCGGCGGCGCTCAATCAACTGCCGGAAAAGCTCGCCGCGGCGCAATCGCATTTTGCCTGCACCGGCGGCCTGCATGCCGCCGCGTTGTTCTCCGCTGCCGGTGAGCTGGTGAAAGTGTGCGAGGATATTGGCCGCCACAATGCGGTGGACAAGGCGCTGGGCTGGGCCCTGCAGCAGGGATTTTATCCGCTCACCGATTTTGGACTCTTGGTGAGCGGCCGGCTGAGTTTTGAAATGGCGCAAAAGGCGCTCCTGGCGGGCATTTCCCTGGTGGCGGCGATCAGCGCTGCCTCTTCGCTGGCGGTGGAGCTGGCGGGCGCCGCGGGCATGGCGCTGGCCGGCTTCGTGCGCGGCGGGCAGGCGGTCATCTATACCGGCCATGAGCGGATCATCCGCTGACAGCCTCATTCCTCAACGGCGGAGCACACACTCATGAACATCGTTTTCATTGAAACGTTCTACGGCGGGTCGCACAAGGCCTTTCTCGACGGCTTGATGCAATACAGCCGGCACCGAATCATCCCCATCACCTTTCCCGCCCGCTTCTGGAAGTGGCGCATGCGCACCTCCGCGCTTTATGTGGCGGAAACCTGCGGCGAGGCGCTGCGTGCCTGCGATCTCATCGTGGCGACCGACTTGATCAATCTCGCGGAACTGAAGGCGCTCACCGGCTATCGCTGCCCGGCGATTCTGTTTCTGCACGAGAATCAAATCACCTATCCCACCCCGGAAGGCGAAAAACCGGAAGTCGACCTGGGTCTGGTGAACCTCGTCTCGGCGCTCACTGCGGATTTGTGCCTGTTCAACTCCCATTATCATCTTCGCGAATTCGATCAGGCGCTGCGCCAGCTCGT
>JBBIKM010000032.1:42022-42245 GCA_037445455.1 bacterium
ACCATTCCGGAATTCGTGCCGGAGCATGCCCGCAGCCTGATCGCCGCCAAATCGCGCGTGGTGTACATGGGGCTGAACCTCTCCGACTTCCCCCGCTCCAACATTCCCATGAATCCCGTGCCCATCATCTTGTGGAATCATCGCTGGGAATTCGACAAGCAGCCGGCGGTCTTTTTCAGCGCCTTGTACCGACTGGCGCAGGAGGGTTGCGATTTCCGCGTGA
>JBBIKM010000033.1:0-28892 GCA_037445455.1 bacterium
CTCTGCGCGCCGGCATTCACGACACCTGGCACTTCGAGTCCGCGGATATGTGCGATATGAATCACGGCAGCATGGATTTGTGGCGCTCGTTGCCCATTCGCAGTGGCGGTTTTGTCGATCTCGGCGGCGTGAATCAACTGCGCGATTCCGGCTCGGATTATTACGCCAATCTCGCTGCCATGAGCATCATTTGCAAATCACTCGGCAAATTCAGCCGGAAGCAATTTGCATTCAATAATCTCTGGACAGTGGGCGATGACGAGGGGGAAGGCTGGCAAAAAAGTGTGATGGATCATTGCGTCAATGTCATGGCGCTGTTCGGGCAGCGCTGGCTGGCGCATGCGTACGGGCCGGTCGGCACGATTGGCGAAGAAAACACCTTTCTCGGCTCGCCGCCGTTGCCGGGTTATCCGCAGCACAGCACGTGGCCGGAATTTCCGCAATGGAATCAGCGCTTGCGAGAACACTTCGCTGCGGTGGAGGGGCAACTGCCGTGGGCAAATCTGTTGGTGATCTATCCGGTTGAAACGCTTTACAGCCTGGCCAATCACCGCGCCGATGCGATTGCAGTAGAAATCTTCAAATTGCTGTTGGCGTTGACGGATCAGCACTACCACGTTGATGTGGTATCGGATGCCATTTTCACAATGGGAAAATGGCGAGACCAGCAGTTTGTTTTGGATCAAAACGTGTATGATGCCGTCATTTTCCCACACGCGGAAATTATCTCTGAAGCGACGGCGAACATTCAGCAAAACGGCGCAGGGCAAACGCTTTATGCTTTCAGCGAACCGCGCAAGTTGGCGAACGGCCAAAATCTCTCCCTGCCCGTCGTGCATCGTGCCGGGAATCAAGAGGAAGTTTTGAGCTGGCTGCGGGAGAAGCCCCAACTCCGGTCGGTGCAGGCGCCGGTCGATTCCTGGGTGAGCCTGACAAGGTTGCGCGAGAAAACGATTATCAGCCTCACCCCCAGCCGGCACGGCTTCGCGTTCAGCGGCGAAGTTGCCTTTGACGGTGAGCGTCTGGCGGTGACACGCAGCCGCGGTTTACAGCGCTTCGCATTCGGGCTGCGGCAGGCGTAACCGGCCCGGCGTGCGTTGCTGGGCCCGCAACCTTCATTTCAGACAGATGAAAACAAAAAGGGCGCCCGTCCCGCGCGCTGGGGTTTTCCCAGCCGCCGGAACAAGGCGCCCAGAAGGTTGTCCCAAGCTGTTGGCGTCCGTTCGGATACACGACCGCCCGGACGGAGCCGCGGCGATTGTCTATTTCGGCGTTTGCGCTTTTGCGGTCGCGAAGTAGCGTTTCATCATCACTCCCCACAAACCGACACCCGCCAGGAACAAAACCAGAAACAGGGGCAGCACTTCCCATTGCGTCGCCACGGAGAAGTCGGCTGCATTGAAATGAGCGGCGAGATACGAATCCTGCAAAATCTCCCGCATGATCAGCATGAAAATGATCACGCCCAACATCAGGCCGGTCACCAGGTACAGGCCGGGGCGTGGATCCTCTTTGCGCAACGCCTCGGAAGTCACGAACACCGCGGCGAGCGCAGCCAACAGGCCGATGAAAAATGCGGCGGTGGCCAGCACGTTATCGCCCATGAACAGCATCATCTGGCTGCGCGGCTGACTGATCAGGAACCAGAGTCCGACGATGAACTGCACCATAGTGGTGTACATGAACCAGCGGCCGCCATAGCGAATCAAGTAGCGGCCATAGTCCGCGTCTTTCTTCCAGCGCAGCAGGCCGAGGCCGGCAATGTACAAGCCGCCGATCGCCACGGCCGCAACCATAAAGTGGAGAAAGCGTGGAATCAGCGTGGGCTCGCTCCAATTCAGATTCCAGCCGCTGGGATCGGTGTGATATTGCGCCGCCCATTTCTCCGGCGTGAGCGCAAGCGTGAGATTGGTGGTGTACGTGAAGCCGACGGTCACGATGAGCAGCAGGCTGAACACGATGATTCCGCCGTGGCGGCGGCGCGACGCTTCATGCTTGAAGGCCACCAGGTAGAAGCCGTAATAAGCCAGCGTCACGAAAACAATCACCAAAAACCAGGGCCAGCCGACGATCACCGAGGAGGTGTAGAAGAATTGTCCGTACAGCACTTGCAGAAAGAGCAGCGGCGCTATGCCCAGGGTGATGGTGGCCGCGAGCAGGGACGGAATGTTCTTGCTGGCTTCTTCGAACAGGCGCCGGGCATTTTCGTCCTGACGGCCACGCCAGCGGGCAAAAGCCGCCAGCACGCCGCCGCCCAGCATGAAATTCATCGCCAGGAGGTGCAGCAGAAAGGTGACGACCAACAGCAACTTGAAAACCCAAAACGGCGCAGGCAATGCGATCGGGTCCGCCGCGGGGATGAGGGCTTGGACATCCATGATCTCTCTCCTTGGGTGAAATGCAAATCAGTTCACGCTCGGTGATGCTGGCAGCGCGGGCGCTGCCGGCAAGGGCCAATCATTTTCCCCTCAAGCAACATCACCTATCGGCGCAGCCATTGCGCCAGCGCCAGGCGCTGTTCGGCGCTGAGTTGAATCTGCGGCATGCGGGCATTCAAGCCCTGCAGATCTTCCACCATCACCGCAATGGTTTCCTCATCCAGCTCGCGCAATTGGGAATAGATGCGATCGGCCGGCACGGCGCGATGGCAGGGTGCGCAATTGCTTTCGAAAATCGCCTGGCCGTCCGGGAGGCCGGCAGCGGGACTGGGCGAATAGAGGCCGGAGAGAAACGCGGCCAGCGCTGCGCGCTCGGCCTCGGTGCCGCCGAAGGGCGGCATGGTGCCGTTGTGCATGGCATCCAGGCTGCCCAACATTTGATAGAGAGTCGCGCTTTCCCAGTTGCGCTGTTGCAGCACACCTTTCACCCCGCGATAAGCCGCGACGGTGTGGCAGCTCTGGCACTGCACCCGGAAAATCTCCCTGCCCACCGCGGCTTGATTCTCGGGCGTGATTGCGCGCTGGCTCACCCATTTGGCGGTGTGCAGCACGCCGTTTTGATTGAGCTGCGCAATGGTGAAGCCGCCGTCGCCCGGCATGGGTGTTTTGTAAATTGAATTCGCGTACATGTAGTTCGCGATGATGTAAGGCTTGCGGATCGCTTCGCGGATGAACTCGAAGGCCCACATGGTGGTGAAGGCCGAGGCCATCACCAGCAGGCTGAAAACGATATGCAGCCTTGCGGGCTTGACCAGCGTGAGCAGGGAGAGCACGAAGGTCACCACGGAAAAAATCAGAATGAGATCGGCGTAGAACGTGGCGGTCGGCATCAAGCCCTGCGAGCTCGACCACACTTCCGGCGCAATGTTGCGCACGTACCAATACGCGAACAGGGGCAAAACCACGAAAGCGGGTACGATCCACCAGGCGCTCCACTTCACGATCCTCGCCTTCAAAGCGGCATCCTTCTGCACGCCGGCGGTCAGCAGCGCGTAGATCCCCGCCAGCGCCAGTGCAAAAGCGAACCGCAAGAACAAAGAGGGGAAGTAAGTCGGATTGAAGAAGCCCACCCAGAATTCCCGGTTCTCGATCCATTTGCCCGAGGTCAGCATGAAAGTCAGAATGCCGTTGATAACCACCATGCTGGTAAAAGCGGTGATGAAATAGATCCACCCAAACCACAGATGTGTGCGGCGGTCGAGCTTGTTCCAGCCGTAGAGATAAAGCAATGCGGCGGTGATCTCCAAAAAGAAAAAGACCCACTCGATGGCCCAGCCCCACACGTAGGAGTGAATCAGCGTGCTGGTGCCGGAGGGATGCACCAGAGCAATGGTGAACCAAATGCCCACGCCGGTGACCGCGCCCAGCACCACGGTGACGAGCACGAAGAACTTGGTGTGACGTTTGAGCCACTCCAGCAGCGCGGTGTCATTTTCACGATAGGCTTTTTTCTCGGTCAACACCAGAAACAAGCCGCCGCCCACGGCAAAATGCGAGATGAAAACATGCAGCACGGAGATCAGGGCGACGAGCAGCCCGGCTCCGAGGGACACCTCCCAAACGGGGTAATTCATCTGCTCCTCCTCGATTTGAGTGCAACCCAGCCATTTCGTAATGCGGCTCCAGCCGAAAAAGTCCGGATCAATCTTCAAAGACGACAGCAACAGTCAGGCCACACGCCGGGGGAAAACCGTCTGCGAGAATCAAGGGGTTAGAGCAGCGAAAAAAGCGGCACGGAAGCAAATCTCTCAGGAATGCGAGAGCCGGCGCGATCTTTCTCAAAACTGCAATTCGCGCGCGCCGTGACGGATTTTCCAACACGCGACAAAGGCGGGAATGATGACCAGGCTGCCTTTCTGCGGCGCGGGAATCGTGACAGGAAGGCGCCAATTATTACTTTGACAATATCAATCGTGGACATATATTCCACCAACTCCAACCGGCGATTGCCGCAGTTAGCGCAGCAAGGCGCCGGTTGTCACGCGAACAGAACCACGACCAAAAACGGATGGACTCATGGCACGCTTTGATCGCATGACCGTTTTGCGCACCATGCTCGACAGCGGCTTGGTGCCGGTGTTCTATGAAGCACAGCCCGAGGTGGCGCAAAAAATCGCGGCGGCCTGTTATGCCGGCGGCGCGCGGCTGCTGGAATTCACCAACCGCGGCGAGGCCGCGTTGCCGGTGTTTGCGCAATTGTCCGCCTACGCAGCCGCGCAGCTTCCGGAATTGATTCTGGGAGTTGGCTCGATTGTCGATGCGCCGACCGCCGGGTTGTTTATCGCAAGCGGTGCCAGCTTCGTCGTGGGGCCGGTGTTCAATCCCGAAGTGGCGAAGCTGTGCAACCGGCGCAAGATCGCTTATTCACCGGGGTGCGGCAGCGTCAGTGAGATTTCGGCGGCGGAAGAATGGGGCGTGGAAATCGTCAAGATATTTCCCGGGGCGAAGGTGGGCGGTCCGGCGTTTGTCAAAGCGGTGCTCGGGCCGATGCCGTGGACCCGTATCATGCCCACCGGCGGCGTCGAAGCCACGAGGGAGAGTGTGCAGGAATGGATCAAAGCCGGCACGGCGTGCCTGGGCATGGGCAGCAATCTCATTCGCAAGGATTTGGTCAAAGCCGGCGACTTCAACACGATCCGTGACAACGTGCGCCAGGTGTTGAGTTGGGTCGCGGAAGCCAGGGCAAAACAGGCTGGTTGACTTGAATTCTGCAGAGTCGCCGCAGTGTTGCCCCGGAGCTGCCGCGCCAATCACAGCAACCCCGCGGTGCGAAGGCCGGCCTCCACTTCCTGCAGAAAAGTCTTCTTGCCGGCCGGCGAGCGAATGTCGATCTTGTCGACCGCGATTTGATGAATGGGAATGCCGTACTTCTTCTCACACACCAGCGGAAAGGTCGAGTAGTAGGCATTCAATCCCTGCAGAAAGGCTTCATCGATCCCGCGTTCTTCGACACGGCCGCGGCGGCGAATGCGCTGCAGCAGGGTGGACACGCGCTCGACGGATAACATCAGGATCAGATGGGGATGCTGCAAATCCCGACGCAGCCGGTTGAAGTATTCGAAGTACAGATCCAACTCGCGATTGTCCATGCAGCCCAGGCCGTGCAGATACTTGGCGAAGATCTCCGGGTCTTCATAAAGCGTGCGGTCTTGAATGCAGCTTTTCGGCACGGTTCGGATCAGCTCATGATGCTCGACGCGGCGGATGAGAAATTCAAGTTGCAAGGTGAACGACCAGCGCCGCATGTCGGCATAGTAGTCCTTCAGAAAGCGATTGTCGATCACCGGTTCATCGAACAGTTCGAAATCGAAATGCTGGCTGATGAGCTTGGCGGCAGTGGTTTTGCCGGCGCCGATGTTGCCGGCCATGGCGAGAAACAGCTTTTTGTCGGAATTCATGCTCGCCTTTCTACAATGCATAACTGGCGCGATGCAGCAAGTGGCCGTATTTGTCCATCATCACGCCGATCAGGCTGTCCTCGCGTTCCGGCAGGGCATCCAGGGCGTGAGCGATGCGGTCCAGCCAGGTTGCTTCGGCGGCGCTCAAGTTGAGCCTCCGGGCGCGGACCGCCGCGCGGATGAGATCACTGGCGGCGCGGGCAGCCGCCACGGTGCGCTGGTAGGCCGCAGGCGCCTGGACGATGGCGGCGGCAATTTGCCAGGTTGATTCCGCCGACAGCACGAGCGCCTGCGGGCTGAGTGCAATATCGGATTGCTCGAGTAAAGTGCGATAGACCAACTCCTGGCCGCTGGCCAGCGCCTGGTTGCACAGCCGGCAGTCGTAGGCCAGCAATTCCAAAAAAGCCTCCGGCGCATTGCCCGACAGCAGGCGAATGTTTTGCACCGACTCATTGCTCCACAAGTCACACATGGCGGCGGCCACGTTGCCGACCGGACTGAAATGCGCGCAGCAGGCGGACTTGCCCTCCATCGCGATGGGCGCGCCGGTGATTGCCTTCAACACCGGGCCTTCGTAGGCGCAATCCTTCGAGGGCCCGCGCGCGCCGTATTCGAAGGCCACCAGGCTGCGCACGGCGCTGGCCGCGCGAATGACGGCCGCGAAGACTTCCGGCAGCATGCCCTGGCCGGCAAGCTGCATCGCGGTGTTGGCGAAGCCGCACGCTGAGTCGCCGCCCGCGATGAGGCCATAGCCGTCGCACACCGTGGTGATTTCCTGCCAGAGAAAAGCCATGTCGCGCGGAGCCAGCACCCCCAGCGCGAAGATCACACCGGCGAGATCGCCGTACATCATGGCCTCGTCATGCACTTCCTTGCCGCCGATGGATTCGATGGAAAGCACGTGGGCGCCGGCGGCCGCGCAGCTCGCCAAACTGGCGCGCATGCACTCCCAGGCCTCACCGGAACGCAGCACCGGCGGCCGCGAGAGATCGCGCAGATCCGTGGGGGTCACGCGCAGCGCCGAACGCAGGCCAAAGCGCTCATGCGCCTCAGAGAGAAAATCGGACAACAGCCGCGTGATCTCCGCGCCCCAGGCGGGATGCTCCGTCATCTGCGGCAACAGCTCGAATTCCACCATCAGGCCGGGCAAATGCAGCCGCCGGCTGGCGCGGACGATCATTTCGCCAATCTCGCGATATTGCTCGAGTACGGCCGGCCAGGTGCTCTCTTCCAGCAGCATCGTGGGCAGGGTGAAATTGATTTCGGGATAAACTTCACCGGCGCCCACGGCCAGACCGTGGCCGCAAGTGACCGGCTGCGGCGCCCGGCCAAAGACCAACTCGGCGGCACTTGCCACTGCCAGCGAGGAGAATTTGCGGCTGCTCGTCTTGGTTGTCATGATCCGATCCCTTCTGACTGCTCCGCGGCACTCATCGTTCACTCTCAGGCACATGCCGGGGCGCACCGCTTTGCAGCACCAGCCGGCGCGCGGCCCTGACAATTAAGCCAATTCCAGTTCGACAAACAATAGCGGGTTTGGCGCGGAAATCTTTGCCGTTTCGGCGATGATTCTTGCGGCGCGGATCAGCCGGGGTGACGGCCACTCGCCGTTGCCAAACTTGCCGGGAAAAGCCGGCCGTCCTGGTGTCTGTGAATCCAGGTGAGGATCCGGGACTGCCATGCACTGCCAGCGCAAGCGGGACAATAGGACTTGCAATAGGGTGCAAATTTATTATACTCAGAAAACCCGGGCGCGAGTATGTTGCCCCAGGGCGTATCCGCCGCTGCACTCGCGCAGCACGCCACGATTGCGCTGACTGTCCTAACCCGCAGGCCAAACATGCAGTGTTTGTTGCGTTGCCTCCCATCGCTGCGCTTCGCAGTTGCGCTCGTTGCCCTGCTGTTCAGCAATACCGTCTCATTCCCTTCGCCATTCATGCTGGAACTCAATTCCTCCCGACAGCGCCTGCTGGCCTTGGCGCAACAAGGCAGGGCCGCCTTGACGAACCACGAGCCTGACCGCGCGCTCGCGGCCTATCAGGAGGCGCTCCATCTCGCGCAACGGCAGAACGACTATCTCGCCGCCGCGGCAGTGCACAATCTTCTCGGTGAAGTGCACGAAGGCGCGGGACGCTATCAGGATGCGTTGGGACAATACGAAGCCGCCGCGCAGGCGCTCAGCCGCGAGCGCACCAGCCGCGACACCGTGGCCGTGGATGAAACTCTGGCGCGGCTGCGCGCCGGGGAAAAGGGCTTTGCCGGCAATACCGGCCTGCCGGTGAGCACGGATCTCCAGCGCGGCGAGTTGGGCGAGCTCGCCGCGCTGCTGCGGCTGCCGCAAGCGCGGGCCAAAGCAGAGCTGATGGTGTTGTCCATCATCAACATCGGCAACATGTACTTGCAGCAGAGCCAGTACGAACTTGCCGAGGCGCGCTACTTCGAGGCGCTGCGGCTGGCGCGGCAGCACCGCTTGCCGGAACGGCCACAGCAACTGCTCACCAATCTCGCCTGGAGCGCCATCAAGAGCGGACGTCTGGAGCTTGCCGACAGCCGGCTGGATTCCGTGCTCGCCGCTGTTGACTCCCCTGCCCCGCTCACGCTGCGGCGCGCCATGCTCGCGCTCGCCGTGAATCTGCGCGAACAGCAGCAATTTGGCGCTGCGTTCGCCCAGTTCGAGCAAACCCTGCCGCTCTATCGCGCCGCGCAGGATGAACGCGGCTATTGCCGCGGCCTCACGGCGCTTGCCGCCACCCATGCGCTGGCGGGCGAATTCGAGAAGGCGCGCGATCACTATCGCGCAGCGCTGGCCGCGAACCTTTCGGTGCAGGATCAGGAAACTGAGTGGCAAGCACACGGCGGCCTGGCGATTTGCCTGCACCATCTCGCTGAGCTGGAACCGGCGCTGCAGCATTACGATCGTTATCTCACCATCGTCGAGCAAATCGGCGGCAATTTTGCGACCGATCAAGGCAAAACCAGTTTTCTCGAAAATCAAGACAAGATGTTCGAGGACTATGCCCGCGCGGCCTGCCAGTTGGCGCAGCAGCGGGGCGATTGGGGATTGGCGCGGGCGGCGATCGAGCGTGTGCGCGGCCGCGCGCTGCCATCACTGCAGCGCGCACGGTTGCGCCTGCCGCCGCGGCCGGCCGGCCGGTTGCCCGCAGCCTATGTTTTGCGTTCGGGCGAGCCGGCGGCATGGCCCAATCAAAGCATGATGGTGCAAATGGCGGTGGGCGTCGACTCACCACCGGCCCTGGGAGAAACCGGGGATCTTCCGCTGGAAGAATTGCCGCGGGAGCTGCAAAAAATGGCCGCCGGCGTGCCCGTGCGTGCGCAGGAATCTGACAGCGCCGCCGCCGATTCCGCTGCCCGTCCGGCGCTCACGTTTTTGGAATACTATGTGATGGCCGAACAAACCGTGATCCTGGTGCGGCGCGCGAACGGTGAGATTCACGGCGCGATTGCACCAATTCACGCGGATTCACTCGCCGCGCTGGTGCAGGAATATGCGCAAGCACTCGCGGTGCAAGCCGCGCGCGGCCTCAGCTTTGAGCGCCAGGTGCTGCCGACAGCGTCCGCGCAAAACCCGCCGCCCCCGCGCGACGAGCGCACCATCGCGCAGCGACTCCATCGCCTGTTGATCGCGCCGGTTCGCGAATTTCTGCCGGCGGAGACGCACGCAGCGATGGTCGTCGTGCCGCACCGCGCCTTGTGGTCGCTGCCCTTCGCTGCCTTGCGCGATGAACACGGCCGCTATTTCAGCGACCAGCACGTTCTGAGTTACGCCGCTTCACTGGCAAGCTGGCAGATTCTCGCCGGCCAGCCGCGGCCTGCCGATCAACACAATGTGCGCGCCTGGGTGGTGGGCAATCCGCGCTTGCCTGCGGCCGCCGAGGCCTGCGGTTTCGTCCTGCGCATGCAGCCGCTGCCCGGCGCGCAGCAGGAGGCGGAAGCCATCGCGAAGCTGCTGGGCAGTAAGCGCAGCCGCCTCTTCACCGGCAGCCAGGCCGACCGCCTGCGGCTGGAGGCGTGGCACGCGGATTACACGCTGTTCCATTTCGCCACGCACGGCTTTGCTTGTGCCGAGGATCCGCTCAGCTCGTTCATCGTGTTGAGCCAGTTGGAAGCCGGGGAGATGGCATTCGACCCGGCGAACGCCCGGCTTGCCCTGCGCGACGACGGCCGTCTTGCCGTCACGCTGGAAAATTTGCCGGCGACCGAAGCGCGGCACGCTGAGCTGATTTCCTCCTATCCCGGCCTGCTCAGCGCGCGCACCATCATCAATCCGGCGCGCTTCAATTTCAAAGCGGATCTCGTGACGCTGAGCGCCTGTCAGACCGGTTTGGGGAAATTGCTGAGTGAGGGCATGATCGGATTGAGCCGCGCGTTTCTGGCGGCCGGGGCGCGTTCGCTGTTGGTGAGCTTGTGGCGCGTCGATGATGAAGCCACGAAGGAACTGATGATCGCATTCTATCGCGAATACCTGCGCCACGGCAACAAGGGCCGGGCATTGCAGCAGGCCATGCAGCACACGCGGCAGCGCCATCCGGAACCCAGGTTTTGGGCGGCATTCACGCTGCTCGGCATGGTGGAATGAAGAATGAACGCGCCGCGAGTGCAGCCAAACGCCAAAGGATTGGGCAGCGTCGAGGCAGTTGACTGAGCGCAGGCATCACCCGGCCGGTGACGTTTTTAAGCCCTGGGGTAATCAAAGTTGGGACAAAATTCTGACTTTTGTCCCCAACGGACAGATTAAGACCGACGGATGAAAAGACGAGAAGCTCCGTCCGTTGGCGTTCATCCATCCGTTGGAGCCGCTCGCAGCGGCTGCGATTTTCAGCTTGTCTGAAGATCCGCTTTAGTCCGTTACAAGAGATAACTCTGCAAAAGAAGCAAAGACTTTTCGATCGGATGAAAAAAACCTGCGGATGAGGCTTTGCAGTTGGCTTCTTCCATCTGTTGGAGATTGTCTTTTTGGTTGCGGCTTGTCCGCGTTGGGCTTTACCTGGGCAATTCGAACTGGAACGCGATCCCTGGTTTGATCTCATTCAGCCGGAATCCTTTTTCAATCCAGCGCAGGGCTCAATTTGAAAAAGATGCTTCCAGTATGACGTTCTCTCTTCACTTTTGCAAACGGCCCGCATCAGGTCAGTCCTGTTGCCAACGGAGGAATCGGGCATGCGTCACTTGAAATGGCTGATCGGTTTTCTTGTGCTCGGTGTCATGCTGCAAGCCTGCCCGCAACGGCCGCCGGCCGGCGCGCCGCCGCAGCGCCGGGTCACTCTTACCCGCGTGGTGCGCATTCCGGTGCGCGTGCTCACCGCGGATACTTCGCGCGCCGCCTTGCGGGAGAATCCTGGTGTGCTCACGCTTACCGCCGGTGCTGCCGATGAATTGCCGCAAGGCCCAACCGGTTTCGAAGTGCTGGCCGGCGGCAGCTTCGTCATCACGGATCCGCTCGAACGGCGGCTGGTGTTCTACGACAGCCTGGGCAACTTTCTGCGTGAGTTGCGGACGGGCTTTGCCGCGGCGACGCTGGCGCGCCGGCCGAATGACGAGCTGGAAGTGAGCGAGGCCACCTCCGGCAATTTCTATGCTCTTGATCAAACCGGGCAATTTCGCCAGGTGGCAGATTCGCTGCGCCGTTTGTCTGGCCAGGCGCAAGATCAGGCCCGGCGGCTCAACAGCCAGCGCGGCTTCATCGTCCGCGCCGGTGCGCTCGGCGGCGGCGCAGACACGCTCGTCATCGATTTCGACGGCGCCGGCGGCGCGCAGATGGTTTCCTTGCAGAGTTTCGGACAGGAAGCGCGGGGAGACACCTATGTCGCGTTGGAAATCACCAGTGGCGCCAGTGAAGCGGTGGCCGTGCAAAAGCGCATTCGCCGCTATGCCGCCGACGGCACCTGGCTGGTTGAAATCACCGACCTCCCGCTGGACTATTTCGTGACGCCCGAGCAGGAATTTCGCGTGCGCAACGGCGTGGTCTATCAACTCCTGCCGCGGCAGAACGAGGTGTTGATCAACATTTGGGACACGAATTGAGGCACGATCACCTTGAAAAGCGTTGCCCCCACCGTTGTCTTCCACCGGGGATCTTGTGAGAATAGCCGGCAATGCAATCTTCAACATTTCTTGCCAGAGGAGAGGCGCATGCTCGATCTCATCGTTTGGTTTTGGCTGGTGCTGCTGAGTGTTCCAGCGCGGCAGGACGTTTCCCCGGAAAAAGTGGCCGCGCTGCCGCGCTTGACGCGCGCCGAAATCATGGCCAGCGCCGAGCGGCTGGCGCAACACACCTGGGTGTGCCGCGCCGCCAATCGCGTGGCGCCCTGCGTCACCGCGGTGCCATACGAATCGGACTGGCAGCCGAATCAAACCGTAACCGGGATAGCCTATGACTGGGGCGGCATGGATGATCCCGAAACCTTTGACCGCAAGCTGCAGGAAGGCAAGGCCGCCGGCTCGCACAGCCGCCATGGCATCACCGCCTGCACCGCCGGCATCGACTGCTCCGGCTTTGTCTCCTATTGCTGGGGGCAGCCCACCAGACATGATTATTCCACCCGCAACATCCGCGAAATTGCCGGCCGGGCCAAGTACAATTGGTTTACCGACATGAAACCCGGCGATGCGCTGAACAAACCCGGCGATCACATCGTGCTGTTCGCCGGTTATCATGCCGACGGCCGGCCGATCGTTTATGAAGCCAACGGCGGTGCCGGCCGGGTGATTCGCAAAGTGCGCACCTGGGCCAGCCTGCAGAACTACCATCCGCTGCAGTACCGGATGGTGGTGGAAGAGTAAATTCACCAGCTCAATCCCGTTTCACTCAAGGAGAGTGTCATGCGCCTGCCGCTTACGACCGCGCTGCCGGCTCTGCTGGCCATGTTTTCGTTCAGCACGTTTTGCTCGAAACCGGGCGAATCACAACCGGGTGGCAACCCGCCGGCGGTGGTGGCCGCGCCGCAAGTCTACCCCGAGCCAACGCGGCCGCCGGCGAAATGGGCCCTGCTGGTGGGCATCGACAAGTATCGCCACAGCGACCGCATCTCCAGTCTCTCCGGTTGCGTGAATGATGTAATGGACATGAAAGCGCTGCTGCTCGGCAAATATGAATTTCCCGAGCAGAACGTTCTGGTGTTGACCAACGAGCAGGCGACGCATGCCGGCATTGTCGCAGCGCTGCAAAACCACCTCATCGCCCAGGCCGAGCGCGATGACATCGTGGTGTTTCACTTTAGCGGCCACGGCTCGCAGATGAAGGACATCTCCGGCGACGAACCGGACGGCTGGGACGAAACCCTGGTGCCGCATGATTCCCGCGACCCGCAGGGCCGGGTGTTCGACCTGAGTGATGATGAACTCAACGGCCTGCTGCAGAGGCTTTCACAAAAGACAAAGAACGTGACCTTCATCTTCGACAGTTGCCATTCCGGCACAGCCACGCGCGGCGCGATGACCCGCAACATTCCTCCTGATGATCGCCAGCCGCCCGCCAGCGTGCCTGCCCATGCCGTGAGCACGCGCGGCGCGGAAGCCGGGGGCAGCGATCTGCGCCTGCAGAGCCTGAATTACGTCCTGATTGCCGGCTGCCTGTCCAAGCAGACCTCCTTCGAGCATTTTGCCGAGGGCAGGGAACGCGGCGCGCTCACTTATTTTCTCGTGCGCGAGCTGCGCCACAGCCGGCCGGGCGCCACCTACCGCGATGTGATGGATCGCGTGAAGGGCAACGTCAACGCGCTTTATCCCAACCAATTGCCGCAGTTGGAAGGCACGGAACTGGATCAATATGTCTTCAGCGATTCCGCCAGCCTGGCGCAGCCGTATGTGCTGGCGGCCCCGGCCGGCAGCAATCAAGTCAAGCTGGCTGCCGGAGAAGTGCAGGGCGTGACTGCCGGCTCGATATTCGAGATCTATCAACCCGGCGCCAGGAAATTTGCCGCGCCGGAGCAGCCGCTCGCCAAAGCCGAAGTGACCAGCGTCGCACCGTTCAGCGCCGCGGCCAAAATCGTCTCCGGCCGGCAGATTCCGGAGTATGCGCGCGCGGTCGAGCGCGAGCGCCGCTATCCCGATCAGAAGCTGCGGGTGTATTACCAGGGGCTGCCGCAATCACCGGCGCTGCAAGCGATCAAAGCCGGGTTGGATGGCTTGAGCTTCGTGGAACCCTCGCCCTCGCCGCGCAGCTATCACTTGTTGCTGCGGCAAATCGGCGATGCCATTGCCACAGAAGGCGCTGACACCACGGAAATCTCACCGCGGGTGCCTGTGCGCGAATCCGGAGCCACCGCCCGCGTGGTGCATCAAGTCAAACAGTGGGCGAAATGGTTCAATGTTCTCTCGCTCGACAATCCCGCCGCCACCGTCAGGATCGATCTCGCCATTCGTGCCGTGCAGGAAGGAATGACGCGTGATCCGTTTGCCGCCATCGACAAAGCCGAGGCCGTACTGGCCGCCGGCGAATCCTTCGAAGTCACGGTGACGAATCAGGCCAGCCGCGATTTGTACATTTCGATTCTCGATCTTTCCACGGACGGCAGCATAGCGGTGATCTACCCCTATCCCGAGGGCGCGAGTGAGTTGCTCAAAGCCGGCGCCAGCGTGACGCAGCGGTTCGACACGTTCGTGCCGGAGAATCGCGCGACCATCACCGACGTGATCAAAGTGTTTGCCACTGCCAGTCCGGTGGATTTTCACGTGCTCACGCAAGCGGCGGTGCGGGACGTGCAGGAGCTGCCGGCGGATCCGCTCGGCCAGTTGCTGGCGCAGGCCACACTGGGGCAATCGCGCGGCGCGAAACCCTCTGCCGTCGATCTCGGCAGTTGGGCGACCAGCCAGCGCGTGTTCAAGATCAAGCGGTGAAGCGGAAGCCGCACCTTGCGAAAAACCTGAACGGGAGGGTCACCATGCCGAAGTTCGATTTCACTTCAGGCCGCCGGCTGAGGTTCATTCTCATGGTGCTGCTGGCTGCGGGCTTGCTGCAATGTACCGGACCCACTGCCACCGCGCCCGGCGAAATCGAGCTGGCGATCACACCGGTGCCGGGCGGCGGCTTCAACGATGCCGGTGTGCAATCGAGCATTCCGGATCTCGCCTTTGATGAGACCTGGTTCTACATTCCCGGCTTCCTCTCCGAAGACTCGTGTTTGCTGCGCGGCCAGTGCAGCGCCGGCGGCAATGTCGCTCGTTTTGGCAAACTCACGGCGCCCTTCAACCCGGAAGCGATTCCCGCGCCGGACGGCAATCCTTCGCTCTTCTTCGGTTTCATTGCCACCCAGAATTTCTTCACTTTCAATGGAGACCTGGCGCGTGTGCACAAGAGCGGAATCCAGAAAACCGGCCTCACGATTCCGGCGGCGGCGGGCAAGCTCCGCTTGAAATTCGACTATGCCTTTCTCGCCGGCGACTACAACACCGGCCCGGCACACAACGATGTTGCCCGGGTGCTGCTGCTCGATCAAAACAACCGCCCGCTCGCGACGGTGTTGCGCCTGGAGCGCGATCTGCTGCAACCCGGCGGCAGCGGCGCCGTGGCAGGCAATGCCATGCCGCTGCCGGAAGGCGGCGGGTCGCAGACGCTTGCCGGCGTCACCGCCAGCTATCCGCTGTGCACGGACTGGCGTTCGCACAGCTTTGATCTCACCGGTTTCAAAGGGCAAACGGTCACGCTCCGCCTGCTGGTGGAAGAAGTCGGGGGCAAGAACGAGCATCCCGTGGCCTTGCTGTATGATAATTTCCGCATCGTGGAATACCGCTGAGGCGGAGATACTCTCCAACGTGGCAGCACACCAGTTGATGAATCCATGCCAACTCCCCTGCCGGAAAAAATGCCTTGCTGCAGCATGTCCCGCGCTGGCCGGCTGCCTGGCTTCTGCCTGCTTGCCCTGCTTGCTGTGGGACTGCTGCAAGACAGCCTGGCGCAGTCACAGGCCGATCGTTCCGCTGCGGCGCAGCAGGCAACGCGGCAGGCCGCGCAAAGCTTGCTGGACAGCGCGCAAGCAGCCTATCGTCACGGCGATTGCGACAACGTGAGACTCGCGCTGTTGCTTTATCAGCAGGCCGCGGCACGTTTGGGAAAACAGGAAGGCCGGCTGACGAAATCCATCCGGCTTTACAACATGGCCAAAGGCTATCACCAACTCGGCCTGGCTGATTCCGCCCTGCTCTGCCTGCGCGAGGCGCTGGCGCTCAGCCAGGCGCTGCAGCACCGCGAACGCCAGTTCGAGACCCTGAATTTCTGCGCCGAAATTTTTCAAGGCCTGGGCCGCCTCGATTCCGCGGGATTCTACTACCGCCGGGCGCTGGCATTGCAGCGCGCTGCCAAGGCCTCCGCCTCGCCGCCGGTGATTTTCATCAATCTCGGCGCAGCGCTGCATGCCTTGGGGAATCCCGGCATTGCGCTTTCCTATTTGCAGCGCGCCCTGGCAGGCTTGCCGCCGCAGGAACACGGACTGGCGGGCGTGGCGTGCAACAATATCGGCCGCGTGTTGCAGACGCTCGGCCGCTCAGATTCCGCGCTGGTCTATTTTCGCGCTGCGCTTGAACATCGCCGCGCCGCAGGCGACCGCTTCGGCGAGGCCGTCACGCTCAACAACATGGGCTACTCTTTCGATTTGCTGCAGCAGCTCGATTCCGCACAGGTGTATTATCGCCGGGCGAATGCCGCCTGGCAGCAGCAATGCCGGCCTTCAGATCAAGGCATGACCCTGATCAATCTCGGCAGAATTTGGCTGGAGCAAGGCCAGCCGGATTCAGCGCTGGTGTACTTGTCGCGCGGCTTGCATCTCAAAGCAGCAGCCGGTGACCGCTCCGGCGAGGCGTGGGCGCTCAATGACATGGGGCGGGTTTATCAACAACGCGGAGAGCACGAGCTGGCGCGGGAGTCCTATCATCGTGCGCTGGCACGGTTGCGCGAGGTGGGTGATCGCAGCCGCGCCGGCGTGACGTGGTACAATCTCGGCCGTTTGTTTCATGAAGCCGGGCCGCAGCAAGATCTCGAGTGGGCGGTTGCATGCTATGACTCGGCGGCGCAGGCGCGGGCGGCTGTGCGGCGGCTGGCGGGCGCGGATGACAATCGCCTCAGCTTTGCCGAACAAGACGTGCATTTGTTCGAACATTGGGCGCTGGCTTGCCTCGCTCTGGCAAAATCCTGGGGCCGGGAGAACGCGCAGGCTGCCGCGCTGGCAGCAGCGGAGCGCGGCCGCGCCCAAGCGCTGCTGGATTTGCTTCCCGGCGGCACACTGCGACCGGCCGGCAGCACCAACCTGATTGCTGAAGGCAGGCAGTATGTGCAGCAGATACAGCAAGCCGGTGCGGGATTGCTTTCCTATCTCGTAACCGCGGACACGCTGGTGGTTTGGTTCGTCCTGCCGTCCGGTGAAAGCCATTTGCAGCGCGTCGCGGTTTCGCGCGATTCGCTGGCGCAACTCGTCAACGCGATGCGTTGGCAGTTGGGCGCAGAGGCCGGCGGCCGCGTGGTGCCGGCACTCGAACGCGGATTACGCCCCGCAGCGACAGGCCTACCCGTGGCCAATGCTGCAGCCAAGCTGGCAAAGTTGCTTCTCCCTCCTGCCCCGCTGCTGGCGCGCCTGCCGAACGCGAGCGAGCTGGTGATCATTCCGCATGGCAGCCTTGGCTTTTTGCCTTTTGCGGCTTTGCCGGTTGATTCTCTGGGCGATTGCCTGGGAAGGCAGCGGGCGTTGCGCTATGTGCCTTCCCTGGCTTTGCTGGCGGCGTTGGAACAGAAACAACGCTTGCGTCAGCCGGCCAGCCGGCCGGCGCGCTTTGCCTCGGCGTTGATTGCGGCAAATCCCAAGATGCCGCAGTTGCCCACGGCCAACGGCGAATCGCTTCGCCTGGCGCCGCTGCCCGGCGCCGAGCAGGAAGGCTGGTGGCTGGCGCACAAACTGAAGGTGCACGCCCTGCTCGGTGCACAAGCAAGCGAATCCGCCGTGCGGGAAAAACTTCCCGCGGCCGCGCTCGCGCATTTCGCTACGCACGGCTGCGCCTTTGCGTCGGAAGCGCAGGTACGCGAATCCTTTCTGGCATTGGCGCCGGATAAAGACAACGAGGGTCTGTTGACCGTGGGCGAAATGATGAACGAAAAGAGCGAGCTGACCGCGGAGTTGATCGTGCTGAGCGCGTGCCAAACCGGCTTGGGCAATTTGAAACAGGCGGAGGGCGTCGTGGGCCTGCAGCGCGCTTTTCTCGCCAAGGGCGCGGCCAGCGTGCTGGTCAGCTTGTGGAATGTCTCGGACACCGCAACGCAAATCTTGATGAAGGCGTTTTACACGCATTGGCTGGACGATCCGGATCGGCCAGACAAAGCCCGAGCGCTGCAGCGCGCTCAGCAGGAGGTGCGGCAGGCCGGCTTTGATCACGCCCGCTATTGGGCGGCGTTTCAACTGGTGGGCGCGCCCTGAGTCCCTCACCAAATCATGGGAGCCGTGGGAGATGAAAACGAGAGCATTTTCACTCACGCTGTTGCTGGCGGCGCTGGCGAGCTGGCATTGCGGCGAGGACAAAGCGGTGACGCCGGAAATCAATGCGCCGGAGCCATTGCATTGGGCTTGGCAGAATCCCCTGCCGCAGGGCAACGCGGTGCACGGCTTGCATGTGTTTGACCGAAACACCGCAATCGCCGTGGCGGGCGCCGGCACAATCATGAAAACCACTGACGGCGGCGCGAGTTGGCGCGTGCAGCATCTCGCCAGCGGCGTGATCGGCGATTTGCTCGCGGTGCATTTCGTCGGCAACAACTTCGGCGTGGCAGTGGGCAAAGCCCGTACGTTGCTGCGCACCGCCGATGGCGGCCTCACCTGGGAAAGCCGGCCCAATCCCGCGTTCGGCGATCTCGCAGATGTTTTCGTGATCAATGCCAACACCGCAGTGGCCGTGGGCGACAGCGGTGTGATTCTGCGCAGCCAGGATGGCGGCACGTCTTGGAAAAGTCAGCCGAGCGGCGTGACCAGCCGCCTGCATGCCGTGTTCTTTCTCAATGCCAACTCCGGTCTTGCAGTGGGAGAACAGGGAACGATTCTCAGCACCACCGACGGCGGCGCGACGTGGGCCAAACGCACGAGCAACACCGCGAGCACGCTCCATGACGTGATTTTCACCAGCAGCCAGAGCGGGTTTGCCGTCGGCAATCTTGATTTCTCCGGCACTGCCGTGGTGTTGCACACGGATGATGGCGGAATCACTTGGAGCCGGCAATCTTCCAGCGCGACCGCGGCACTCTTCAGCGTTTTTTTCAATGATGAGCGCGTGGGCACCGCGGTGGGCGCAGACGGCACGATCGTGCGCACCAGCAACGGCGGCGCGACTTGGGCAGCGCAAGTGAGCGGCACCAGCGACAGCCTCCATGGCGTTGCTTTCAGCGATGCCAATGCCGGTTTTGTTGTGGGAGATTTTGGTGCCATTCTCCAAACCGCGGACGGCGGCAGAACCTGGACGCCGCGTTCCCACGGCTTCACGATCACGCTGCGCGCGGTTGCGTTTGCCGAGGCCAACACCGGCATCGTGGTGGGCGGTGACTTCTCCGTCAACCGCGGGTTGATTCTGCGCACCAGCAACGCCGGCGCGCTCTGGCAGGAACAGGGCACCGCAGCGGCGCGCGTGCCGCTTTACAGTGTGGCTTTGGCGGATGCCAACAACGCGATGGCAGTCGGCAATGCCGGAACCATCCTGGTCACCAACAATGGCGGCGCCACGTGGAACGCGCAAAACAGCGGCACCTTCGCCGAGCTGAATGACGTTTTTCTCAGCAACGCACAAATCGGCATTGTCGTGGGCAGTGCGCCTTCATTCAACAGTGAGGCGATCATCCTGCGCACCAGCAACGGTGGCGCAACCTGGAGCAAGCAGTCGAGCGCCACCACCAATGATCTCACCAGCGTGGCATTCGCGAACGCCAACCTCGGCGTCGCGGTGGGAAAGAACGGCACGATCTTGCGCACGGCCGACGGCGGGTTGACCTGGCAGGCGCAGGAGAGTGGCATCTTCAACGATCTCAATGCCGTTGCTTTTGCCGGCGCGCAAATCGCATTGGCGGTGGGCAAAGACAACTTTGGCGAGGATGCCATCATCCTGCGCAGCACTGATGCCGGATTGACCTGGCGCGCCATCCCGAGCGGCAGCAAAAACGTTTTGCGGGCCGTTTCCTTTGCTGACGGCAGCAACGGCGTCGCGGTGGGTGAAGCCGGCATGATCCTGCGCACCACCGACGCCGGCTTGACTTGGATTCGCCAGCCGTGCGCCGGCTTTCGCACGCTCACCGGCGTGGCAATGACGGGCCCGGAAGAGGCAATCGCCGTGGGCGTATTCGGCACGATTCTGCGCGGCGCTGCGAGATGAGCAACAAAATGTCGGGGCTCTGCCCCAGCCGTTGCGTTTCAGTATGTTTTAGAGTTGAAAATACAGGTTTCCATTCTCTCCCTGCCTCTCCTTCGCCCGTGGTCGAAATCGAAGCGTTTGAGAGAACCGCCGGTGGGCGGCGGCCTGGCCGGCACAATCCGCCGGTGCGTTTGCACCCTGCAATTCTGAGTTGATTTTCCCGCGTGCCCGCCGCATCCGAATGCAGAATTCCCCGCCAAAAAGGTGTTGACAAAGCGGAAAAAAACACTATACTCTCCCCAGTTTCCTCAAGACTTGCACGAATCGGCCGGGTTGTATCTTCAGACGCCGCACGATTGGAAGGCTTCCCGCATTGCCCGACAGGACGAGGCAATGGCACGTGATTCGGTCTCCCCCCACACCTGAGCACAGCCTCAGCCCCGCGGTACGACATACAATTGGAGAGGAGGGTATTCCCATGCCTGCCCATCAGAAGCTGAAAGCCGGATTGACAATCCTTTTCTACCCGGCATTCTTTCTGCTGTTTGCGCCGCTCGCCGCGCAGGCAGACAGCGGCAAGATCACCGGACGCATCACCGATGCTGAAACCGGTGAACCGCTGCCGGGCGCCAGCGTCGTCATCGAGAGCATCTGGCTGGACGGCAAAGAAGCCAGGCTCGCTGACCTGCGCGGGGCGGCCAGCGATGCCAGCGGCTATTTCGTCATCTTGAATGTCCGCCCCGGCACTTACAACCTCAAGGCGAGCATGATCGGCTACACCGCCGTCACCCGCACCCAGGTGCGCGTCAGCATCGACCGCACGGTGACGCTGGACTTCGCCCTCAAGGCCACGACGCTGGAATCCGAGGAAGTCGTGGTGGTGGCCGAGCGCGAAGTCATCAAACCCGACGTGGCCGGCACGCAGGAAACCATTCTCTCGACGCGCCTCGCGGAGACGCCGGTGTTGCGGGTGGACGAGTTCGTGAACAAGATCAAAGGCGTGGAATTGGTGGCCACCAATGATGGCCAGGGCCTCAGCATTCGCGGCGGCGGCATTCGCGAAACCGATGTCTGGGTCGACGGCATCTCGGTGCGCGATCCGCGCTCGGAAAACTCCTATCTCTCGCTCAATTCCACCGCGGTGGAAGAGCTGCAAGTGCTCACCGGCGGCTTCGAGGCCAAATACGGCGGCCTGCGTTCCGGCCTGGTGAACGTCGTCACCAAAGAGGGTCAGCGCGATCGTTACCGCCTCTCATTGAAGATGGATGCGGCGGCCGCCAACCAGCAGAAGTTCTTCGGCACCAATCCCTGGAGTAATGATTCCTGGATCTATCGCGTCTTTGCCGACACCACCGCCAACGGTTATGCCTGGCGCGGCACGGTCGGCGACACCACCGTGCCGGAGGAACTGCGCTATTTTCGCGGCTGGAAAAACAGATTCGAGGGCCGCAACAATTATGAAGCCATCGGCCTGGCGCGCAACGCCGCCATGACGGCCGAACAAAAACTGGAATTGTGGCAGCGGCAACATCCGCAATACAAATTCGGTGAGAATCCCGACGTGTACGTCGAAGGCACCGTCACCGGCCCGCTGCCCGGCGGCGGACTACCGTGGGTGGGGTCCGTGCTCGGCAAATCAGTTTTTCTCGCCGGCTTCAAATACGAGAATACCCAGTTTGCCTTTCCGCTCGGCCCGCGCGACAACTATCGCGATTGGAACGGACAGTTCAAGCTCACCACGCAGATCAAATCCAACATGAAACTGTCCTTGAACAGCATGTACGCCAACATCAATACCCTCACCGCCGGCCGGCCCTCGACGTTCGGCGGCACACTGATCGACAACTCCAGCCGCTTCAATTTTCTCAGCAGCACGGAAGTCTCGGTGCGGCAGCAGGCGCGGCTGCTGGGCGGCTCGGACGGCTTCATTCAAATGTTCAACAAGAGCCGGCTGCAGTTCTATGATCAGCGCTATATCATCGGCGGCGCCAGGTTTACTCACACGTTTTCCCCCAAGGCCTTCTACAGCGTCGACCTGCAATTCAGCTACACCGACCATGAGTTGACGCCGTTCGTGCTCGACACCAGCAGCGCGGAGGCTCACTTCCGGCTCGGCCAGTATCGCGTTTTGAACGTACCCACCGGCGGCACGCCCAACGGCTCCACCAACTGGCTTACCGACATCACCAATCTCTTCTGGCTGTATGGCGGGCTGCAATCCGCAGACACCTCACACTCCTGGGTGGCGAATCTGCGCGGCGACCTCACCGCCCAACTCGGCCGGCATCATCAAGTCGAGGCCGGCTTCAACGTGAAATACAATTACCTCTCGGTCAACTCCGGCACCTGGCTGCAATCGGAAAAAAGCTGGACGCCTGACCTCTGGCAATATTTCACCGCCAAGCCACTGGAGATCGGCGCGTATGTGCAGGACAAGCTGGAATTCAAGGGCATGGTCGCCAACCTCGGCGTGCGCGCCGACTACTTCAATCCCCAAAAGCGCAGCTACCTTGTGCAGCATCCGCTCGATGAAGACTATGCCAACTTTTACAATCTCGTCTATCAATACTTGCCGGGCAAATTCGGCTCGTGGGAACGCTGGGTGAAATTCCGCGAAATGCTGAGCCAGCCGCCAGGCTGGCCGCTGGGCGAGAACAAAACTCAGCTCAAACTGGCGCCGCGCCTGGGCGTGTCGTTTCCGGTGACCACGCAGAGCAAGCTCTACTTCAACTACGGCCATTTCTACCAACGGCCCAACGTTCACTTTCTTTACAACCAGGCGGTGATGCCGGGCGCCACCAACGTGCCCTCGCCCGGTTTGGAAATGGCGCGCACCGTGGCGTATGAGTTCGGCTACGAGCAGAGCTTTTGGCAGAATTTCCTGTTCAACGTCACCTTCTATTACAAAGACGTGAAGAACGAGCCGCTCTCCCGTTCCTATGTCGATTACTGGGAGGAGCAGAGCGTGCAAACCTACGTGCCGGACTACTATCGCGACATCCGCGGCCTGGAACTGCGGCTGGAGCGCCGCTTCGGCCGGTTCATCACGCTGTGGGGCAATTACGAGTACATGCTGCAAACCACCGGCAGAACCGGTCTGGCCTATGTGTATGAGAACCGTCTGCGCGCCAATCAGGAGATCCGCGAGGCCAACATCTACACCACTGATCCGCTGCCGCGGGCGCAGGGTAATTTGAACCTGCACAGCCCGGCCCGCTGGGGGCCGGGTTTCTGGGGGATCAAGCCGCTGAGCGACATTTATCTGAATTTTTTTGTGGAATGGCGCAGCGGCGGCCGGGTGATTCTCAATCCGCTGGAGCCGGAGGCCCAGCAGAAGCGGATCGAGGTGGTGGATTATTCCAACGTCGATCTGCGCGCCTCCAAGCAATTCCGGCTGGCGGCGACCAGCATGGAGTTCGTGCTCACGGTCCAGAACCTGCTCAATCAGAAACGCTTGACCTGGGAGAACATGACCACCGCCCAGTATGACCGCTACAAGGAATCCCTGCATCTCCCCTTCGAGAGCGGCGCGCAGCAAGGCAACGACAAACTGGGCGAGTGGGACAAGGCCCATATCAACGTGGGCTGGTTCACCGCGCCGCTGTTCTTGAATCCCCGGCGCGTGCTGTTTGGGTTGCGGATCAATATGTGAAACCAATTTCACGCGAGGAACGCCATTATGAAAGTTATTTCCGTAGGATTGGTGGCTGCCATTCACATTGTCCTGAACCTGGCCATTGCTTTCGGACAAAACGTGCCAGCAGAGTTCCTCTGGCTGAGTGACGGTCGCGCCGATTCACATGCGTATGAGAAGGGCCGTCGACTCGAGACGAAGGAAGGGCATGTCTACTTCACCACTTCCGCACGCGGCAATGAGACCCAGGTACACGATATCGATCTGACGGAAATGGTCAATGTGATTGTGGAATTCAGAACCGTACCTTTGTTTTTGCAAAAGAAGCAACAGCCAAGGGTGGGATTATTGGCGACAGAATTTGAATCTCTCTTCCTACGTTTCTCCCAGGAATTGCAGACAATCCATAGCAGCCTGCTGCGGCGGATCTCCACGAACTTGAGTCAACCCCGAATACAACGAAAGTTCTACAAGGCCTTCACAGGCGTCAGTGTGATAGTTCCACGAGCGGCCATACCAGAGTTGCTGAAATTGAATTATGTGAAGAGAATCCACCTTGACAAGCAAATGCAGGCGTTTCTGGAAGATACCGTTCCGCTCATCCGCGCCGATTCTGTTTGGCAGGAATTTGGCACGCAAGGCGACAGCATCGTAGTCGGAATTCTGGATACCGGGATCGATTACCATCATTCGGCGCTCGGTGGCGGCTTTGGACCAGGCCACAAAATCATCGGTGGTTATGATTTGGTCAATGACGACGGCGATCCGATGGATGACAATGGCCATGGAACCGCGGTTGCTGGTATCGTGGCCGCCAACAGTGACACGCTGAAAGGTGTGGCGCCCGGAGCCTGGTTGATGGCATTCAAAGTGCTTAACGCCGATGGGCTTGGTACGGAATCAGATGTCATTGCTGGAATCGAGCGTGCCCTCGATCCCAACGATGATGACGATTTTTCTGACAAGGTCGATGTCGTCAACATGAGTCTGGGCGGGCGCGGCAATCCCGATGATGCCATTTCTACTACCGTAGATAATGCCGTCAAACTTGGAATTGTCTTCTGTGTTGCCGCCGGCAATAGCTACGAATACAACACCATCGCCAGTCCAGGTACAGCTCGATTGGCGATTACAGTAGGCGCGACTACCAAAACTGATCAAATCGCAGCGTTCAGTTCCAAGGGTCCCACGCTAGTGACTCATGCCATCAAGCCCGATGTCGTTGCGCCGGGCGTTGGTGTCAATACGACAACTATGGGCAGCGGCACACAGGCATTCAACGGCACTTCAGCGGCCACTCCTCATGTTGCCGGTGTCTGTGCCTTGCTGAAAAAGATTCATCCAGAATGGCCCCCTGATAAAGCCAAATCTGCGCTCATGACCACGGCAGTTGACGTGCGCGCTCATGTCATGGCGCAAGGAGCCGGCCGCATCGACGCGCTGGCGGCAGCGAGAGCAAAGGTTTTCGCCGTGCCTTCTCACCTTAGTTACGGACTTGATGATGTTGGGTACGATAATTGGACGGCGTCGGATACAATTACCGTTTTCAACCAGTCGCCAGAAGATCAAGAGTTCGCCGTATCCGTGACTGGCCTGCGCCCTGGCATCTTGCTGGAAGCTTCGTCCTCGCGTTTCCGAATACCTTCCGGAGATTCGCAGCAGGTCGTTCTCACACTCATGGTTGAAAACGACCGGGTGCCTTACCTCCAACGCGAGCCATTGGCCTATGCTGGGACGGTCTTTGTCAATGGCTCAATTGACACCCTGCGTTTGCCGTGGGCGTTTGTGAAGTCATCCAAGGTCTTGTTCACGTTCGACGAGCCCTTTGACTATATCGTTCTCGCCAGTAGAGACATTAGCCATCTCTTGACGTACAATCCAAATAGATCTCCCGAAATCTTCACAGCCCCAGGAATCTACGATTTGGTTGCCGTATTTGGCCTGCCCGATAGTGTGAAGATTGTCATCCACGAAAATCTTGCCATTTCAGGATTCATGAATGTGGAGGTAAATTCGTCTGAGGCCAAACATCGCATTGACTTTCAAGGTGTTGATCCAATGGGTCGGTTGCTTTTTGCCCTTCCCGCGGCAGATTATAGGGTCAACTATTGTGTCACCTTTCCAGATTCCTCAGCCAATGCCTTTACATATGGCAGTATCAAAACTGATCATCTCTTTGTCTCGGATTTTTCCAATCGTTTTGTGATTGTAACAGGGCAGTTTCAGCGAGATTCACAGCCGTTCGAGAACATTCATGTTGTTCAGTTCCCGCCGCTGATTGGGGCTGATCGCGATATGGTATTCTCGAATTCACCGAATGATTTCATTTTGCAGCATCTCAACATCAAGTACCCACCGAAGACACTGGATCCAACACTGTATGTCTTGTATCTGACGAGAATCTTCCGTCGCAGTGGGTATGCCTATTTCGGCGGTGCAGCCGGCGAGCATACTTTTGGCAAGGATGAATGGACCGGCAATCTTTATCTCACGCCAGATGCTCATGAAGACTATGGCACAACCGTGATGCTCAGTGGCTATGACCAAAAACGTGTTGCCAACAATCTCTTCTCAGGCATGTGGCTAGAAACGGATCCGTTGGTGTTTCAGGGCGACAGTTTGGGAAACTACACGGGTATCGATCCTTGGGCAGCAGTCTATTTCTCACCCAACCGAGGTGAGATGACCTACGGCATGTCCCCCATCCACACTGATGGCTTTCTCAACAACAATTTCTATGGCCAGTCAAACATTGCTGCGTTTCCGAAGTTCTATGGGCCGCTAAACGAAAGAAGATTCTCGGACATTTATCGATCAACCTACACGATCTTCAACAGCCGAAATATTCTGGTCGCCTCCGATACGCTTAGCAAATTCAGCCCCATCAATGTCCCCCCAGGCCCTTATCGCCTCGAAGTCAGCAATAGAAACTACTACGTCGGAAACCTACGTGGCACAGCGAGCTTGATCTCCAAGTTTGACCTTTCCAAAAGAGATGCCAACCCGCCGCTATTCACTTCATTACGCGTTTTAGACAGTGAAGGCAGGGCTATCTCCAAGCTCCAACCAGGCAAGGTGGCATCACTGGTTTATTCTGCTGCAGATTTTGTTACGAGCCGGAGGGATCAGCAAGATATCATGCTTTATGAAGCCATTCCTACCGACTCGACTCGTCTCTGGTATAGAGAATTCGGTACAACCGATTGGCACGAAATGGCGATTCACTACGTCCTGGAAGATTCAGCCAACGCCGGAGTTCAGCCGCTGCTCCAGCAGTTCCCAGCATCTAGTATCATAGGGTTCCCGGCGGGGAAATTCTTCAAGGCTGATTTCGCGAGTTTTGCCGGCCTCGATTCGGCGGCAATCGACATTCGGATTGAAATACGAGATCAAAGCGGCAATGCGTCGATTTGGACGCTGGAACCGGCCTTCGCGATCGGCGACTTCGCAACCAGTGTAAGCCTTGAATCGGAACCGGCAACGCAGACTGCATTGCCCCAAAGATTCGCACTCTATCCGAGCTATCCCAACCCATTCAATCCGAGCACCATCATTACCTTCGATTTGCCCAGCACGGAACGGGTCACAATTAAGATTTATGATGCGCTTGGCCGGGAGATCAAAACGTTGCTGGATGAGACGCGCAAACCCGGGCGATATCGAATCGCTTGGAATGGCTTGACTGATGAAAAAACGCTCGCAGCTTCGGGCGTTTACATATGCCAGATCAGAGCCGGGCAATGGAAAGCAAGTCAGAAATTACTTCTGCTGCGATAGAAGACCTATCGCAAATTAAACTCAACGAGCGCAGAGGAGAACAGGCTATGCATCTCAAAATAAGAGCCTTGATTGCCGTGCTTGGTTTGATCATCATTTGGCCGCTCGGTTTGCTGCGAGCGCAAAAGAACTACAACGGCCCGCCGCTGCTCATCGACGTCAACGCCATCAAGCTCGAGATGAAAAAGCTCAATGGCGAAGGCCAGTTCACCACGCAGTACAGTTGGATGCTCACCGGCACGGGTCCGGAAAAAACCGAAATTTTCTACGCGCCCGCGGACGAGTGGCACTCGCAGATGCTCTATCAAATCTTCAACCCCGTGTGCCTGGATGATAACGGCGTGATCGATCATCTGGGAACGCGCAAAATCATCCCCACGCCCTTTGTGAGCACGGGCATCAATGACTTCTCGCAGGAAATCCGGCGCTACCGGCCGCCTTACGTCACCGTCGATGGCGTGCCGCAATACCGCGAGTACCGCTGGCAGACCGACCCGAAACTGAAGAGCGACATCGCCGCGGTGTGGGAGGACATTCTGCCCTATTGGGGCATGCGCTGCCATGTCGAGCTTTATGCCTTCAGCAATCCCAATCATCAGAATTATATCATCTGGAAGGGCACTTACAAATTTACCGGCGAGACGCGGCGTCCCATCGAGAATCCCACCTCGAAAGATTTCTTTCCCGATCAAACCGTCCGCTTGTGGTGGCCGGTCTCTTTCAGCTTCGGCCCCTCCAAGGCCGGCGAGTATGAAGTGCTGCGCAGCTTCTCCTTCGAAGGCGAGGATGATCTCGACAGTTGGTTTGCGCGCCCCTCCGAGCTGGTGAGCGGGCAGCCGCGTGACTCGCTGTTTGTGGCCTATTATTGGGATTCAAAGTTCACCGGCGCCACGGCCTACCCCAACGGCAGCGTGGACGACAGCGGCGATCCCAACCGCACCAACGGCCATCTCATGTCCCCGCAGATTCCCGGCTTCACGTTGCTCTACGCCTCCAAATCCGCCACCGACCGCAGCGACGATCCCAGCCAGCCCTATGCCATGCCGCATGCGGAAATCGTGGCGGATCTCTGGGGCCGCCGTGACTTCGGCTTGCGCGACACTTATCTCGGCCGCGACAGCCGCGGCCGCTTTCCGCGCGACATCATCACCCAGGGCTGGTCCACCACCCCGCGCAAAGGCCCGATGCGCTTCATCACCGTCGGCCCTTACGAGCTGACCAAAGACGCCGCCACGGCGCGCACGGATTCCTTTACCGTTGTCTATGCCATCGGCGTCGGCTCCCTCTCCTGGGAAGCTGCCGACAGCATCGGCAAGG
>JBBIKM010000033.1:28926-35153 GCA_037445455.1 bacterium
GCTGCTCACCGGGCGCGATTCGCTGTTCAAAACGCTCGATCGTGCCTATTGGGCCTGGAACCGCGGCTTGGACATTCCCGATCCGCCGCCGCCGCCGGACGTGACCGTGACCAGTGATGCCGACCGCGTCATCGTGTCGTGGTCCTATCCCGATCCCGCGTATTTCAAAGACCCGGACACCGGCCAGGATGATTGGCATGCCTGGCGGGTGTATCGCAAGAAAGGCGCAGCATTCGTCAATGATCCGCTCGACAAAGCCAGCGGCGAACGCTGGCAGTTGATCCACGAAACCACCAACCGCGGCGAAACCCGCTTTGTTGATGCCGGCGTGACGCGCGGGGTGAGCTACTACTATGCCGTGACCGCGCTGGACAACGGCACGCAAAACCAAGACGGCCTGTTTCCCGGCCAGAAGCTGGAAAGCTCACGCTACGCCAATCGTTCCGAGCTGCCGGCGATTCCCTTCAAAGCCGGATTGGCGGAATCCGACAAAGTGCGCGTGGTGCCCAACCCCGCGACCATCAGGGCCGGTGGGCTCGGCTTTCCGGGCAATCCCGATCGCATCGTCTTCGCCCGGCTGCCCTACAAATGCAAGCTTACGGTGTTCACCGAGGGCGGCGACAGCATCGATACGATCGATCACCTCGGCACGGACCAGGAAATCTGGAATCAGCGCACGGATGCCAACCAAAACGTCAGCAGCGGTATCTACATTCTGGCGGTAACCAATGCCGCGGATGTAAATGGCAAGGCGCTGCCTGATCAATTCGTGAAATTCGTGCTGGTGCGATAAGACGGCAGCGCGGACTTGCTGGTCCGCTGCGCGAAAAATCGAGCAAACGAAGACTTTCTTCTCTTTTACCCGCGAGGTTGCCGTGGGCGCACCGCCCACACTCCCCTGGATAGGAGCAAGCCATGAGACTCGGCAAAACAGTTTTGCTCGCCGCCCTGCTGCTCGGGCTCGGCGCTGCGCCGGCTTCGAGTCAAATCGTCAAGAAGGGCCAGGTCGGTTTTCGCTTTTTGGAGAATCCCGTCTCCGCGGAGGCGGTGGGCCGCGGTGGGCTGGGCGTGGCCATGTTTCGCAACGCCAACGCCGTGTTCTGGAATCCCGGCGCGTTGAGCTGGTTCGAGGGGCGGCTGGATTTCAACGTCAATCACACCAACGGCATTGCCGACATCAATCATACCTCGGCGGTGGGCGCCTGCCACTTGAACGGCATCGGCTTCTTCGCGCTGGACCTGATCACCATGGATTACGGTGATTTCTACGGCACCCGGCGCGCCAACAACGAACAGGGCTTCGAAGACACCGGCACCTTTTCCCCCAATGCCTGGGCGCTCGGCCTCACCTTTTCGCAAAAGGTCAGCGACCGCTTCTCCTATGGTGTCCATCTCAAGTATGCCCGCCAGGATTTGGGCGACGCCTGGATCGCCACCGCCGGCAAGGATGTCAACGATCCCGGTCTCGCGATCGCGCAACGTTCCTACGCGCAAGGCGAGGCGGCGCTGGATATCGGCGCGATCTACGACTTTCTTTATCATGGTGTGCGCTTCGGCGCGGTCATCCAGAACATCTCGCGCGAGGTGCGCTACGAGCAGGAAAAATTCCCGCTGCCCTTTGCCGTCAGCTTCAGCCTGACGGTCGACCCCTGGTCCGTCTTCCGGCCGGAGGACAAGAACAACTCCCTGGTGATCGGATTCGAATCGCGGCATCCGCGGGATTTCAAAGAGAAGATCAAAGTCGGCGCGGAATACCAAACCCGCCGGATGTTTCGCCTGCGCGCGGGCTACACCGACAATTATGATGAAAGAGGGTTGACCGCCGGCCTGGGCGTGAACACCAGCATGAGCAGCACCGATTTGCGCCTGGATTATGCCTATCAAGATTTCGGCATCTTCGGCGGCGTGCATTTGTTTTCCTTCGGCGTCACCTATTGATGAAAGCGAGCGAGGATGAAAATCGACAGACTGCTGGTGTTATTCCTGCCCGGTATTGCGCTGCTGGCCGCCACTGCGTGCGGCGTGCTGGCCGCAGAGAAAACCGTTTATCTCCGCGCCAATCAAATCGGTTGCCTGCCGGAGGATGACAAGATCGCGATTGCCTTTGCGCAGCAAGCGCTGGCGCGCGGCCGCTTCGAGATCATCGACGCGGCCACCGGCAGGCGCGTGTGGGGACCGCAACCAGTCGGCGAAAATGCCGGTGCGTACGGCAATTTCGCCTTTCACTACCGCCTGGATTTCACCGCCTTGCGGAATGCCGGCCGGTACAAAGTGCGGCTCAGCGGCACTGCCTATGAATCACTGCCATTCAATCTCGGCCTGGAGGCCTACAACCAGCACCACGAGCTGCTGCTCGCCTACCTGCGCCAGCAGCGCTGCGGCTACAACCCCTTTCTGGACGAAGTGTGCCACCAGAAGGACGGCCGCACCATGTACGGTCCGATGCCCGACAGCACGTTCATTGACGTGAGCGGCGGCTGGCACGACGCCGGCGATTATTTGCGCTATTTGCTGACTTCCGGTAATGCCGTGTGCCGCCTGCTTTTTTCGTATCGCGAGAACAAAGGCAAGTTCAAAGACGAATATGATGCACTCGGCCATCCACGAGCCAACGGCATTCCCGACATTCTCGATGAAGCCAAATGGGGTTTGGATTGGATGTTGAAAATGCACCCGGCACCCGATCAGCTCTTTCATCAAATCGCGGATGATCGCGATCACATGGGCTGGGACTTGCCGTATGAGGACACTTCGGATTACGGCTGGGGGCCGGGCAGCTATCGTGTGGTTTACTATGCCACGGGCAAACCGCAGGGGCTGGGGCAATATCAAAACACCTCCACCGGCATTGCCAATCTTGCCGGCCGTTATGCCGCTGCCATGGCCATGGCAGCCGACATTTGGCAAAACGATTTGAACGATGCCGCGTTTGCGGGACAATGCCTGAAAGCCGGGAGGGAAGTTTACGAGATGGGCAAACGCCAGCCCGGGTCGTGCGAGGGTGTGCCTTGCCGCGCGCCCTATCGCTACTACGAAAACACCTGGGCGGATGACATGGAATGGGGCGCCGCGGAGATGTTCAAGGTGACGCGCGTGGCTTCTTATCTCGAAGACGCGAAGAATTTCGCGCGTTTGATCAACACCACCTCGTGGATGGGCGCGGATACCGCCAATCACTACGAATACTATCCCTATGTCAACCTCGGGCATTATGCCTTGTATCCGCTGGTGGACAAAGCCCTGCAAGATACGCTTGCGGGATTTTATCGCCACGGCCTGGAGGGCGTTTTGCGGCGCGCCAAGGAGAATCCCTATCGCATGGGCGTGCCGTTCATTTGGTGCTCGTTCAATCTGGTGACGGATTTCATTGCGCATGGCCTGGCTTATGAGAAAATGACCGGTGACCGGCAGTATCATCAATTCATTCTGGAAAATCGCGACTGGCTGCTCGGCCGCAATCCCTGGGGCATCAGCGCGTTTGTCGGCATTCCGGCGCAGGGCGGCAACACACCGCAATTTCCCCACAGCGTGATCGCCGACAAAACCGGCCGGGAACTCACCGGCGGCTTGAACGACGGGCCGGTGTATGCCAGCATCTTCAAGAGCCTGAAAGGCATTCGCCTGTCGCGTGAAGATCCTTATGCCGCGTTTCAATCCGACCTGGTGGTTTATCATGATGATCGTTGGGACTACTCCACCAACGAGCCGATCATGGACGGCACCGCCAATGCCTCGTTTTTCATGGCGTATTTTGCCAACGATCGTGCACGCTAGGCACGAGACCAGGTTGCAGACAAGCTGAAACCCGCAGCCCGCGGGCAGCAACAAGCCCGCGGCGCACGCATTTGTCTCGCAAAATGGATTCACCACTTGGTGATTCAGCAAGGACCTTGTCAAGAACCGGGCACCCTGCTGTGCCATTCACCTCAAAAGCTCACCGCCGGGACGCGATGAACGCGGAGAAGGACGCTCTTGATTTTGCAGCTTTCCGCGGCGCCGCGTTGCAAGCAGTTGCATTGTGGTGAAGAATCTTTTAGAATGCTGTTCTGATTTCGAGCGTCTTTTGGCGCTGCAGCCCTGCCCGGCACGTCTCCCCCTGTTGTCCTTCGGACAGGGATTCTGCGAGGAAGCAGGCACAGCGACAGCGCCGGGCATTTCACGCGAGGCTGCGTGACGGACATGGCAGGTGCATACTCCCGGGCCGCGAGGCGATACCGGAGGCGCGGCTCTCCCGGCCCGCCATGCGCCGGCAGGGAAAGACTTCCTGTCAAGATTGGAGAGCGTCATTGTTCAAGAGTGGCAACACAAGTCTCGTCAAAGACCTGAATCAACAGCATGTGTTGAATTTGGTGCGCATGCATCCCGGCATTTCCGCCAGTGAAATACAACGCGCCACCAGGCTGCAAATGTCCACCGTCTCCTACACCCTGCGCGCGCTCAAGGCGCAGGGTATGATTCAGGAAATCGGATATGGTGACTCGACGGTGCAGGGCGGCAAGCCGCCGCTGTTGTGGGACCTCGCCCCCGGTTACGGCCTGGTCATCGGCATCGAGTTCATTCCCAAAGAGATTCGCCTGGTGCTGCTGGACTTCAGCACCAAAGTCCGCTTTCAGCAGATCTACCCCATTCATCTTCGCCGGCATGACAATCACCTGGAGGAAGAATTGTGCCGCATCATCACGCAGGTGTTGGCGGAGCAAAAGATCGCGCCGGAACACGTGCTGGGCGTGGTGAGTATTCCCGGCTTGATCGACAGCCAGCGCGGCGTGATTCACTATTCCTATGCTTTCGGCGTCAAAGCGCTGCCGTTGCGCGATTTGGTGCAGCGGCATTTTCGTTTCCCCATCGAGATCGGCAATGATGCCAACGCCGGCGCGCTGGGCATCAAGTGGCTGAGCCGCACCGAACACCTGGTGCCGCACATTCTCTACGTCACCATCAATCAAGATGCCCGCGGCATTGGCGCCGGCCTCATCATCAACCACGAGCTGTACGACGGCGCGCACGGCTGCGCCGGCGAGATGGCCGCTTTTCTGCCCGCGGTCAAACGCCGGCGCCTGCTCACCCAGGCGGAGGAGAAATTCGGACGCAAAGCCGGCATCCTGCCGCGCCTGAAGGCACTGGAGCTGGCCAGCATTCCAGTGGCCGAAGTGGTAACCGCGGCGGCGCAGGGCGAGGAGGCCGCGATTTATGTGCTGCGCGAGATTGCCAAGGAAATCGGCACGCGGCTGGTGCAATTGATCGATCTGTTTGACCCGCACACCGTCGTCATCGGCGGCGACATTTGCGGCGCGGAGAAATTCATCAGCAAGATCATCCAGCATCGCATTGCGCGCCTGGTCATCGCCGACTGCAATCGCAATGTGCCGGTGCAGTTCTCGCCCTTCGGCATTTACAGCGTGGCCATGGGCAGCACCGCCTTGATTCTGCAGCGGATTTTCCGGCCGCAATAGCAGCAGCATTCCCGCAGAATTTGCCTCGCTGCGTTGCACGCACGCCATGCGGAGACCACATGCCAGGAACCAGCCACTCGAAAGTCACCTCACGCTTCCGCCGCGCCGGCGTCGCCTGTCTGTTCGGAATCGCGTCCGGCCTGGCGGCCTTAAGCGCGGGCTGCCGGCACTCGGCCGCCACCTCCGACAAAACCAAACTCGTCCTGGCCACGCATTGGACCGATTACCAGCGCGCGGCGATCAACCGCTATTTGGACGAGTACATGCAGTTGCATCCGGACATTGAGATCGAGCATCAAAACGTTCCGTTTGAAGATTACTTCAAAAAAGTGCAAATCTCACATCTCTCCGGCGCAGCGCCGGATATCTACAACGTCTACTCGCTGTGGGGCGTGCAACTGGTCAATTCCGGCGTGCTCGATCCGCCGCCGGCGGAAGTTGTCACTGACATCACGCAAAACTACCTCGCGGCCGCCATCCAAGGCGTCACCATCAACGGCGAGATCTGGGGCATCCCCGGCGAGCTGGACAACTACTGTCTGGTCTACAACAAGAAAATTCTCAAAGAAATCGGCGCGGTGGATGAACACGGCGAAGCCAAACCGCCGGCAACCTGGGAGGAGTTGATCGACATTGCCAGGCGCGCGACCACGTTTGACAGCGAAGGCAACTTTCTGCGCTACGGCTATGCGTTTTTGGTGGGATGGGATTCGGCGGTGGTGCATCCCTTTCTGGCGCTGCTGTACAGCAACGGCGGACAATTTCTTTCGGATG
>JBBIKM010000033.1:35219-41629 GCA_037445455.1 bacterium
TCACGAAAAAGCCACGGATACGCGCGGCAGCGTGTGGGAATTTCCCAATCAGCGCGTGGCGATGATGATCATGGCCACGTGGTACGAAAGCGAACTCGAGCTGCTGCTGGGCCGCGCGTATGCGGAAACCGTCGGCACCGCGCCGATTCCCCGTTTGGGCAGCGAGCCGGCCACCCTGCTCTACACCTGGTTCCTGTGCGTTGACAGCCGCAGCCGGCACAAAAAGGAAGCGTGGGATCACTTGATGTGGCTGACCGCGGAGCTGCAAGCCGAAAAGCAAACCACTCGCATGGGAGATTTCTTTTGCGAAACGCTGCAGGCCCTGCCCGGCCGGAAGATCGATATTGCGAATCATCAAGACGAGCTGAACGATTTGTATACTTTGGCTTTTGTGAGAGAATTGGAGAATTCGATCACCGAGCCGAACCTCGATCAGGGCCAGGAGATCAAAATGATTTTGATGAATGCGATCGTCGATGCCTGGCACGGCAAACGCAGCGCACCGGCGGCGCTGAACTACGCCGCCCGAAAAATTGATTACATCCTGCGGGAGTTTGTCGCGAGCGGCAATGACTGAGGGGTGATCCACCTGCAAAGAACAGCGCATCGTTCCAGGATATTCACGAAGTTCCCGCGGAACGACAGCAGGAGGACAAGTCAAATGAGCCGCCCGAAGCACTCAGAGTTACGGCGCACTGGCCGTTTGATCATCACAGATGAGAGAAAGACGATGCGAAGTGATCATGCAATTTTGCTTGCTTGCCTGCCGCTGTTGTTTCTTTTCCCGGCATACAGTTCCTCGCAATCCGGCGAAGTCTATCTCGTGCTCGGCTCCGACACCGCGATCTGGGAGGGCATGAATACCAACCGATATCATTGCACCTACAGACTCAGTCTTTTTACTGATCCCGCCCGCAATGCTTATCAAGTGATGAACCCGGCTTTCCGCGCCCGGTTTGTCGATTCCTACGGCCAGCCGGTGAAACTCACTTGGTGGATGATGGCCGGCAACATCTTTCGCCACGCCACCAACACCAACGTGCCCGTGCCCAACACCATGACGCTGTACTTGATGAAGAAGTATCACGGTGAAAATGTTCTGCACAACGGTGACGAGCTTTCGCTGCATTATCATACTTTCACCTGGACTGACTATGATGGCGACGGCACGTATTGGTGGAATCAAGCGCTGGGCTTCAACGAATGCCGCGACGACTTCGACTTCACGCTGGCGCAATACCTTCTGGAAGAAAATGTCTTTCCGGTTTCATTCCGCAGCGGCTGGCATTACATGGACAATGACTGGCAACGCCGGCTCGACGAGTTGCTGCCGTACAGTCTGCACAATGATTATCCCAACGTGCGCAGAGACACCACTGAGCCGCTCGACAATACGTTCGACTGGTCGCAAGCGCCTGCAGAGTTTGTGCCTTTTCATCCCTCGCCTGAGAATTACCAGCTTCCCGGCAACGGCCCGGGCTGGAATGTGCGTTCCGAGTACTTCACGGCCGTGCAAAATCACGGCCTGCTCGATTCGATTTTTGCGAAGGCCGGGCGTGGTATGGATCAAGTCGTCTGTTTGTGGGCGCATCTGCCGGAAACGGATTTTCTGCAAAACCTCGAGATCATCGACAGCCTGGCGCACAAGATGGCGCGCCGCTATCCAACCGTAAAATTCCGCTATTGCACTGCCGTGGAAGCCATGCAACGCTGGCGAAAAACACAAGACCATACGGCTCCCCAGGTCACGTTTCGTGAGCACGCAATGGGCGATCAGGTTGCCTTCTCCATCGAAGCCGATGAACCCCTCTTTCAACGCGCGCCGTTTGTCGCAGTGAAGGACATTTATGAAAGGTATATCGTTGTTCCCTGTGAGGCCGCGGGGACAAACGCATGGCGAACCACTCGCTCGTTTCCGCGAAGTTCGCTGGCTAAAGCCGGCGTCGCGCTCTGCGACACCATGGGCAATCAAACTACGCGTTTCATCAACTTCTTGCCGGATGACATTTACATTGATAATCGCGACGACGGTTTTGCGGAGCTGGGCGGCAATTGGACAACCTCCAGCATCGCAGCGTGGGGAATTGACAGCCGGGTCGCCACCGTGGCGCCGCATGATTCCGCGGCCGCGAAGTGGAGCGCCGCGCTGGCGCGGCCGGGCAGGTACAATCTTTTTGTCCAAGTGCCGCTGGCGCAAGACCCGGTTGACAGGATCCAATTCACGATTCGCCAGCAGGCGCAGGAAGTCGGCACGGTGCGCTTCGCCGGGCCGCTGCCTTCGGGCGAATGGCTCTATCTTCGCACCGTTTCGTTGAACGCAGCCGGCGTTTTGGAAATAGAAATGAAGGCCTATGGTGACGTGCAATCTGCCAGGACGATCATTGCCGATGTGGTAAAGATTTCGGCGCTGGTTCGCGATCGTGAGGTGCACGTGACACCGAATTTCGTGGATCTGGGTCCGGTCAGCGCGGGCGACACGGTCGCGTTCAAAATCACCGCCACCAATCGCGGCGTTGGTGATCTTACCGTGCAGGGCATCTCTTCCAGCCAACAGAGATCATTGGTCCTGGCGAAATTTCCGGTGGTGATTCCCGCAATGGCGAGCCAGTCCTTTGCCCTGCGCTTTCATTCCTCTGATCTGGGCGGCAACCTCGACACGCTGCTGCTCACCAGCGACGATCCCGTGCGGCCGCAACTGGCGATTCCGGTCAACGCCGAGGTTCAGCCTTATTTTGTCATCGTGGACAACGAAGAGGCGTCGCAATATCATGAAACCGGTGATTGGCGCTACAGCGTGGCGCAAGCATATGGCCCGACCAGCCGCTATGCGTTTCTTTCCCAAAGGCCCTTTGCCAGCGCGCGTTTCACCGCGACAGTCAGGAAATCGGGACTCTACGACATCTTTGAAATCGTCCCGCCGACTGTCAATGCCTCCAATCACGCTCTTTATGAAATCAAAACTCCCAACGCGCCGGTTGATTCGATCTACGTCAACCAAAACCAGGGCAGCGGTGCTTGGGTGCTGCTCGGCCGCCATCCATTGCCCGCCGGCGCCGTGATCGAAGTGAAAGTCAGCGACACCGGCAAGAGCACCGCCGGTGATGTGTTGCGCGCCGATGCGGTCAAGATCGCGCTGTTTCAGGAAATCACGGCGGTGGCAGAATCTGCTGCCGGCGAGGTGCCCGGCGATTTTCGCTTGTTGCAGAATTATCCCAATCCCTTCAATCCTGCCACGACGATTGAGTATCATCTTCCGCGCGCTGCCCAGGTTCAACTCGCGATCTTCGATGCCGTGGGCAAACGCGTGCGTATTCTTGTCGAGGCGCAACAGCAACCGGGGCGACATCGAATTGCCTGGGACGCGCGTACCGATGCCGGCGTGACGGTGGCCTCCGGCGTATATTTCTGCCGCATGCGGGCGGAAGACTTTCTCGATCAAAAGAAAATGATCTTGTTGCAATAGGAGAACTGCGAGGCAGTAAGAGGCATTTCCGCTCCTCACCCGACTCAAGAACGAAAGCGGTATGACCATCTTCGGAAGATTCATGAAATACGCCGCCCTCAGCCTCGGTGCCTTGTTGATCGTGACGCCGATGTTGTGGCTGCTGGTCTCGTCTCTGAAGACGACGCCGGAAATCATTGCCCGGCCGCCGGTGTGGCTGCCCGGGGTTCCGCAATGGCGCAACTATCTGCGCGTCTTTGCAGAGATTCCGATGCTGGGGTATTATCTCAACAGCTTTCTGGTTGCCGGCAGTGTCAGTCTTTTTGTGCTTTTCACCAGCTCGCTGTCCGGCTATGCCCTGAGCAAATTCAAATTTCCGGGAAGAGAATTGATCTTCAAAGGCATCCTGGCAACAATGATGATACCCTCCCTTCTCTTCATCATTCCGATGTATTACCTGATGCTGCGTGTGCCGCTGGCCGGCGGCAATGACTTCGCCGGCCTGGGCGGCTCGGGATTCCTGCACTCACACCTGTCGCTGATTTTTCCTTTTGTCGTGAGCGCCTGGGGAATCTTCCTGCTGCGGCAATTTTTCATGAGCGTGCCCGACGATCTCTTGTCCGCTGCCCGCATCGACGGCTGCTCGGAATTTCGCATCTACTTGCAGGTCGCGTTGCCGCATGCCAAACCGGCTTTGGCCACGCTGGCTATTTTCACTTTTGTCGGCCAGTGGAATAGTTTCCTTTGGCCACTGGTCATCACCACCTCCGCGCCGGAGCTGACCACGGTGCCGGTCGGCCTGCAAATGCTGCAGGTTGCCTTCAATCCCTCGATCAATTTGCATTTGATCTTCGCGGGCATCGTGCTGGGCACTGTTCCGGCCGTCATTCTCTTTCTGTTGTTGCAGCGCTATTACGTGCAAGGCATTACCCTGACGGGGTTGAAAGAGTAGCATTTTCCATGGCTGCGGCCTCTTGTGGTCCGTTACTGAAATCAAGAGAAACGTGCTGGCAGCAGCGCTCCGCACGGAAGTGAACTGACCCAACCATGAACCGAAAAACGCGACAGACGCTCACGGCTTATTCCTTTCTCTCGCCGGCGCTGATTTTCTACGCCATTGTTCTGATCTTTCCCCTCGGCTTTTCCGCGTATCTCGCCTTTCATCGCTGGAATATGTTGACCCCGCCGGGTTCGGCGCCTGCCGTGGGCCTGAGTCATTTCACCTACCTGCTCACGCTCGATGATCTGTTTCGCGCGGCGCTGCGCAACACCGTGATCTTTGCGCTGGGAACGGTGGCGGCCGGCATGCTGCTCGCGCTGCTGGTGGCGCTGGCGATCAACCGCATGAAATCGGCGCCGCTCTGGCGTTTCCTCTTCTTTGTTCCCATGGTCATCACGCCAGTGGCCATCGGTATTGTCTGGAAGTATCTCTATGAGCCGGCCTATGGTCTGATCAACAGCGGACTGCGTCTGCTGCATGTGCCGGCGCAATCGTGGTTGAGCAGCGCAGAGCAGGCTCTGCCGGCGATCATGCTCGTCGCCATCTGGGCCAACCTGGGCGGCATGATCATCGTGTTCGAGGCCGGTCTGAAGAACATCCCGGCGATGTATTTCGACCAGGCCCGCCTCGATGGTGCGAATCACTGGCAGCAGTTTCGACACGTCACGCTGCCGTTGCTCAAGCCCACCATCGCGTTCCTGTCGATCACCGGCCTGATTTCCGCGTGGCAGGTGTTCGATTTGGTTTTTGTGATGACGCGCGGAGCGACCATTGCCGGCGGTGCGGCCGGCTCGGCGCCGCTGGAAAGCACGATCGTGGTGGCATTGCACATCTATCAAACGGCGTTCGAATACCTGCGCATGGGCCGCGCCTCGGCGATGGCGTTCATTCTCTTTTTCGTGATCCTGACGGTCACCTTGCTGCTTTTGCGGCTTCTGCGCAAGGGCGGGATTGAAGAAACATGAGCGGCCGGGATCGCAGAACTGCAAATCCCCAAAGGCCCTGCTCCACGTGCGCGGCGTCTCGGCGGTTCCGTTGATGACTTGGCGACTTCGCGCCGCGAAGTTTTGCGGAAGAGGTGAAATCAATGCGCATTCGTCTGCATGCAGTTCCACCCTGGTGTTGGATTTTTCTGCTCACCGGTTTCTGCCTTGTCGCGCAAGAAAAGGAAAAGACTTTCGTGTATGACCGTGGCGGCATCATTCGCGGCGATCGCACGCAAAAAGAGCTGGCGCTTGTTTTCACCGGCGACAGCTTTGCCGAGGGCGGTGCGCACATTCGGCAGGCCCTGGCGCGGCATCACGTCAAAGGCTCTTTCTTTCTAACCGGTAATTTCTACCGCAATCCTGAGTTCCAGCAGCTCATCAAGGATTTGGCGGCGGACGGGCACTATCTCGGCGCGCATTCGGATGCGCATCTGCTCTATTGCCCCTGGGAAAACCGCGACAGCGTGCTGGTCACGCGCGGACAGTTCGAAGCCGATCTCGCGGCGAATTATCGCGAGATGGAGAGATTCGGCATCAGCAAAGCGCGTGCACAGTACTTTCTCCCGCCCTACGAATGGTACAACGAGAAAATCAGCGCATGGGTGAAGGCATGGGGTTTGACATTGGTCAATTTCACGCCGGGCACGCGCACGACTGCGGATTACACTGTTCCAGAGATGGGAACACGCTACGTTGCCAGCGAAACGATTATGCAGAGCATTTGGGCATATGAGAGGAGTGATCCTGCCGGCTTGAACGGCTTCGTGCTGTTGATTCACCTCGGCACCGATCCACGGCGCACGGACAAATACTATCTGCGCCTGGACGACCTGCTGGCCGCGCTGCAGGCGAAGGGTTATCGCTGCAAGCGCATTGATGAATTGCTCGGTATGTAGCGGTGCCTGCCGGCACTGTTGCGCGGCCAGACTTCCGGCCCCTGAAGGGACGACCACAAACGCCAATTTCGCAAGAGCTCTTCAAC
>JBBIKM010000034.1:0-10911 GCA_037445455.1 bacterium
CTGCAGCAAAAGCTCGGCGTGCCAGTGGGCCTGATTCAAAGCGCGTGGGGCGGTACCGTGGTGGAAGCCTGGACCAGCGGCGCTGCGCTGAAGACCATTCCGGACATTAAAGGCTTTGTCGAAACCCTCGAGCATACCGGGCGGGACAGCATCTTTAATCAGGCCCTCTACGAGCAGAACCTGCAGGGCTGGCACCGCCAGATTGCCGAGTTGGATCTCAAAGCTGCCGGCGGCTTGCCGTGGTCTGATCCCAAGTGCGATGATCAGAGCTGGCACATGATGGAATTGCCAACGGCGTGGGAACGCGCCGGCATGCCGGAGGTCGACGGTCTGGTTTGGTTTCGCAAGCACATCACCCTTCCTGAACCTGTTGCGGGTCAGAAACTGCGGTTGCACCTCGGACCGATTGATGATTTCGATTGGACGTTCTTCAACGGCCGCGAAATCGGCCGCACCAGCGTGTTCAATGCGGCGCGGCGTTATGAAGTGCCGGCAGACCTGGTGCAAGCCGGTGACAACGTCATTGCCGTGCGCGTGCTCGATACCGGCGGTCTCGGCGGTTTCTATGGCAAGCCGGAACAGCTCTATTGGGTGGGAAGCGATTCCGTCCGCGTTTCGCTCGCCGGCGCCTGGCACTACAGGACCGGCTTGCGCTTGCAGGATATTCCGCTGCCGCCGCCGTCGCCGCTGACGCCCAACCGGCCGACTGTGCTCTACAACGCCATGATTGCCCCGCTGATTCCGTATGCCATCGCCGGCGCGATTTGGTATCAAGGTGAAAGCAATGCCGGCCGCGCTTATCAATATCGCACGCTGTTTCCGTTGCTGATTCGGGACTGGCGCCGGCAATGGCAACAAGGTGATTTTCCGTTTCTCTTCGTGCAACTTGCCAATTACCAGGCGGCGAATACCGAGCCGGTGGAAAGCGACTGGGCAGAGTTGCGCGAGGCACAAACCATGGCTTTGGCCGAACCCAACACCGGCATGGCAGTAACCATCGACATCGGCGATGCCAATGACATTCACCCCGACAACAAGCAGGGCGTGGGTGATCGCCTGGCGCTGCATGCCCGCCGTCTTGCCTATGGCGAGAAGCTCGTGTTTTCCGGCCCGCTTTACACGAAGATGAAAATCGAGAACAAGCGCATTCGCTTGTTCTTTGCTCACACCGGCAGCGGCTTGCTGGCTGGCGGCGGTCAGGAATTGCAGGGCTTTGCCATCGCCGGTCCCGATCGCAAATTCGTGTGGGCGCGCGCGGAGATCGAGGGCAAGACCGTGGTGGTCAGCCATCCGCAAGTGCAGCAACCGGTGGCAGTGCGCTATGCCTGGTCGAGCAATCCGGTGTGCAATCTGTTCAATCGTGAGGGCCTGCCGGCCTCGCCTTTCCGCACCGATGACTGGCCGGCAGTGACGCGGGCCGCGCATGTGAACCGGCAGTATTGAGTGGACAATTCTCCAGCGCCGTAAAGATTTTCCGCGGCTGGCAGGCGTGGCCGAAATACCGCACTTTCAGGTGACTCGTGTTTGTTCAAAAGTGAAGAAACCGCCCGGGCGCCAAGTCCCACAGCGTATACAAGTCGAACAAGACTCGCTTTTATTCATCACAAAGCGCCCGGGCGGTGGTAATTTGGGGCGGACACGAATTTCACCCGGACGTGAAACCTTCTGCGCGGCCGGCAGTTTGATGGTGCTAAGCTGGCGTTGCCGCCCTGGCACGGTTTCAAGCACGCGGCGGAGAGGTTGTTAGCGCACGCAGGCCAGCGAATGACCAAAGGCGTGCACAGAATCGCGACGCCGCGGAGAAAAAGAGCAACACTGCGGAAAATTGCTTGACATTGCCGCAGCGGTTTTGCATCTTTGCCCGTCGATTTTGAACGGTTTTGGTGTGAATTGCATTTGGGGGAGAAGGTACACTCCTTTCGGCTTCCGATCTCCTGGTTTTTTCCGCTCACAAGTCACAGCCGTCTCCAACTTCTCCCACTGGTTAAATCGTTTCAAACACACCTCACCTGTGCGCGGCCATCCCGCGCCGATCAAGAATCTCTGGGCAGGGTGGAGCATTGCAACTGATGCAACTCTGCCGGCGTGCCCAGTCGGGCTGTTTGGGTTCCTGCACCGCAGGGGGCCGAGATGCTATTTCGCTCAGGGGCCACTTTTGCTCGCGGTGTCGTGCTGCAGTTGATTCTGATCACCGGATCGGTGCCTGCGCAGCCGCATGCGACCCATCGCGTTGAGCTTGGGCGCCGTCACCAGCCGGCGGCCGGTGGGAATACGCTCACTCTGCCACTCCTCCGCATCAACGAAGTTGTTACAGATCCACAGCACGATTGGGATGATTCTGCTGGCGGCAATGGCACGCCCTTCGATGCCGTTCCGGGCAATGGGGCGATTTCCGCCACCGATGAATGGGTCGAGCTTTTCAATGCCGGCGACACGCCGGTTGATCTCACCGCAAGCAGCGGCTGGACGCTGGAATTTCTCGATACCACTCCCGAAGTCCTCAATTTCGCCAACCCCGGCAGCACGGTCAGGCTGGTGTTCAGCCAGGGCGGCAATCCCTCCTTTTTCCAATCCGGCGAGTATCTTGTCATCGGCAACCCGCCCGGCAATTTGAACAACGACATCTATCTCACCCTCAAGAACAGCGGCGGAGAAATTGTGGATGACGTCGAGCTGGGCGACGATACCGAAGGCGATGGCGCCGGCGACGGCGCACCCGATGGCGGTCCGGGCGGCGGCGATGCCACCAGCGCCGCCGACGAAGCCATTGCCCGGCTGCCCAATGGTCACGACACCGGCGATGACGTCGCTGACTTCGTGCAACAGACGGCGACCATCGGAGCCACCAATGCCGGTGAGGTTTGTGTGACCTTTGACTTTGCCATTGCCGCCGGCGCATGGTACCTGGTCTCTCTGCCGGTGATCCCCGCAGCAACGCAAGTGAGTGCGCTGTTTCCCACGGCGGTCGCAGCTTTCGAGTGGGTATACTCGGCGCAAGCTTATCAACCCGCAGATACGCTGGCGCCGGCCAAAGCCTATTGGCTGCTTCTGGCCGGGCCGGCAACGGTGGAAGTCTGCGGGCAACCTTTGGAAAATTACACAAAAAGCTACGCTGCGGCCGGCTGGGATTTGATCGGCGGGACGTTGCAGCCGGCGCCGGTTACGGATGATCCCGCGGGCAGCATCGCCGCCATGTTTGGCTGGCAGGCGGCCGGCCAGAGTTATGAGATGATTGACCCTCTGCAGACCGAACCAACCCATGGCTTTTGGATTCTGGTGTCCCAGACCCCCAGCAGCGTGACGGTCGGGCCGGCTGGTGGCGGCAGTGCGAGGTGGTCAAGCAGGAATTGAGAAGCTGGGCGGTTTCTGCCTCCAACTTAGAAAAAAAACTGGTGCAGTTTGTAAGAGTCAAAACAAAGCGATTGCATCAAACAATGCGCAAATAATTGGAGGGTAACATGAAAACGGCGCATCTTATAGGGATTGCCCTGCTCGGGCTTTCCGTGACTGCCGCGAGTCAGGTGGATGATGGCCGTTCGCGAGCCGCATCCCATCCGGTCAATGGAAATGTCTTGAGTGAAAACCTTTCGCCAAAGTCTCCTGCAGAGTATCGTCATGTCGAACTGCCGAGGCTGGCCGTTTCTGCCATCCCTTCGCCGGCGGCCACTTCCGGAATCTTGACCGGCTTCGTCAATGACTGGTGGGAAAGCGGTCCGACTTTGGCTTTTGATGACTTGGTACCCTTTCCAAACGGAATTCTCGGATGGTGGTCGAGATATTCGGCCACACGAGCATGGGTCTATGGTTACAATGAATCGACGGAAGTGGCGCATGTGACCGGCATCTCCGACATCTCTGAAATCGCTGATGCCTCTCTTTACCCATACGACGATTGGGCGGTTGGGCCGGTAAGCGCCGGCGAATTTGTTTTGTTCCACAACACCGCGACTGGTTACTATGCCGCCGTCAGGCTCGACAGATTTTACGATGGCGGGACCCGACTTGACCTCACTTGGTATTTCCAATCTGATGGCAGTCCGAATTTCTCCTCCTTCACTCCCTCGCTGGCAGCGCGATTTTTTACCAACAATCGCCATCAAGGGATTGCGCCTTACGCCGTCCAATTCAGCGATTTTTCCAGCGCGACAGACTCAACCAACATTCTCTCGTGGGAGTGGGATTTTGAAGACGATGGCCTCGTCGATTCACATGAGCAAAATCCGGCCTGGACTTTTGCAAATGAAGGAGTCTATTCGGTCCGGTTGACTATTTCCGACGGCATCAACACAGCCACGTGGGTTGCGGACCGCTTCATCGAAGTTTTGCCGGCCAATACCATGTTGCTGGTCTCCTCCCGGCACAGCGTGCTGACATGGTCGGTTGTGCCGGTCTATACACGGTCGCCTGTGACCCACGCGCTGGCCTGCGAGCAATGTTACCCGTTTGGTTACGGCGGCTTCGACCAGACCTGGGGGCCGCTGCCGGTGCCGGATTCCAAAATCATCGCCTTTCAACATCTCGAAGCGTGCGAGGTCGGCAGCTATGACATTTATGCCGTCGATGGCTCCGACCCCTCGGCGCCAGGCACGCTGGTCTATTCCGGAATGACGGCTTCCAACTGCGGCTGGTCGGGCATGCATCTGGTGGACATCTCATTTCTCGCGGGAGGCACGTTCTTTTTGAGGATTGATAACAAGGCGGCGGTCGCCGCACGGCTGCAAAAGTTCGCTGTCACGTCCATCCCCGTGCAAGCCGGACCCCAGATTTCGGTGTTTCCGACCAAAATTGATTTCGGCGCCGTGATGGCCGGCGAAACCAGTCCGCCGGCGACGGTGACGATTCGGAATGCAGGGACTGCGGACTTGACCGTAAGCAGCATCACTTCTCCGGGACCACCCTTTGTGCTGGACAATCTGCCGGCCTTGCCCTTGGTTTTGCCGGTCGGTGAAACTGCCCCATTCGATGCCAGCTTCTCACCCCAGCAGCCGGGCGTAGCGCAGGGGACGATCCTGATTGCCAGCGACGATGCTGACGATCCGCAGGCCGGGGTCGAGGTGCTTGGTAGTGGCATCGTGTCCGGCGTCGCGCTGGCTTTCGAGAGTGTGAGGATCGATGACTATGCCGGCAATCAGGATGGCATCGCCAACGGCGGCGAGCAGATCGATCTGCCGGCCAGGCTGCGCAACAACGGCACCGAGGCGGCGCTGGGCGTGCAGGCCACGATCACCAGCACGAGTCCGTATGTGACGATCTACGGCAACAATGCCAATTTTGGCACGGTGGCAACCGGTGTGAGCGGGGAACGCTACGGGTGGTACATGCGCGTGGCAGAAGGCACGCCGGACGGCACTGAGATTGAGTTTAATGTCACGATCACGGCCACCAACGCCGGGCCTTTTACCGACAGCTTCTCGCTCATCACAGGTCCGCCGCTGCCGGCGGGCGGGCCGCTGGTGCTGGACGGCTATGTGCTGAATGATTCGCAACCGAGCAGCCAGGAGATTCAAGCGCGGCAGGAGAGCCGGCGCCAGCAACTTCGCGAGGCGGTGAAAAACGGCTATCTCAAGCCGGGCTATTCGCTGCTGGACAGCAGTATTGTGGTGCATCGCGCCGGCAATGGCGATGGCATCATCAACGGCGGCGAGATCATCGACATTTACCCGCGGGTGCGCAACGACGGCGCCAAAGCTTACGAGGTGCGCGCCTATCTCACCACGCTCAGCGGGCCGGTTTTTGATATTAACACATATTCTTACTTCGGCACGATTTCAGCGGGGGAGACGCGAACAGCGGATAACCCGTGGACCATTGCTGTCAAACTCGGCACGCCGGCGGGCACGGAGATCACCATCTCGGTTACCATCTACCAACTGGTGGGCGGAAGCGTGACGGAAACGCTGGTTCTCACCACCGGGCCTTCGCTTGAGCTACCACCTGCCGCCGAGGCGGGAGCCCTGTTGGGGTCCAACAGCTACTACCAGAATCAGGGCTATCTGTATTCGCTGGATCCGGGTTCGGGCAGCAGCACAGCCGTGGGGGTGATTGGGCTTAACAGTGTCGAGGATTTGGCGGCCAATCAAGCGGGCGATCTTTTTGGGATTGGCTACGGTTATTTGCTGTTGCGGATCAATCCGGTCACTGGCGCAGGCCTGTTTGTGGCGCGGCTGCGCAATGCCGTGAATGGGTCATCTCTGTCCAGTGTTTATGGTCTGGCCTTCAACCGTGAGGACGAGCTTTATGGGATCAGGTCGAGCTCTTACGACCCGAGCCTTTATCGGATCGACATGGCAACGGGCGAGGCGACATTGGTGGGCAATACCGGCGTTTCTTACCTGCAGGGGCTGTCCTTCAATCCCACCACCGGCGTGCTTTATGCTTCCCGCGGGCAGGGCAGCGATGAGATTTACAAGCTCAATCCTGCCACCGGGGCTGCGACGCTGGTTGGCCAGACCGGCTTTGCCAGTTCGATTTCAGATCTGGCGTTTGACAGCACAGGTGTGCTCTACGGGTTGACCGCCTCCGAAGGCACGAATCCGTGGAGCCTGATTACGATTGACACCAGCACTGCCGCCGGTGCTCTGGTTGGTGCCACTGGGGTTTATGGTTTGGCGGGATTGACGTTTGTTCCGCCGCGGCAGAGCGGGGGACAGATTTCCGTCCATCCCTTGAGTGCTGAATTTGGCAACGTGTTGGTGGGCGAGAGCAGCGCGCCGGTGGCAATCACGGTGCGCAACGTGGGCACAGCCAGCCTTACCGTTACGGCAATCTCCGACCCTGGTCCGCCTTTCGTCTTGAACAACCTGCCCAACCTGCCGTTGGTTTTGGCGGCCGGAGAAGTGGCGACATTCGAGGCGGTGTTCACGCCGGCGCAGGCCGGAAAAGCGACGGGTATCGTGACCATTGCCAGCGATGATGCGGATGATCCTGAGGTCCAACTTTCATTGACCGGCTATGGCATCGTGTCCGGCGTCGCGCTGGCTTTCGAGAGTGTGAGGATCGTGGACTATGCCGGCAATCAGGATGGCATCGCCAACGGCGGCGAGCAGATCGATCTGCCGGCCAGGCTGCGCAACAACGGCACCGAGGCGGCGCTGGGCGTGCAGGCCACGATCACCAGCACGAGTCCGTATGTGACGATCTACGGCAACAATGCCAATTTTGGCACGGTGGCAACCGGTGTGAGCGGGGAACGCTACGGGTGGTACATGCGCGTGGCAGAAGGCACGCCGGACGGCACTGAGATTGAGTTTAATGTCACGATCACGGCCACCAACGCCGGGCCTTTTACCGACAGCTTCTCGCTCATCACAGGTCCACCGCTGCCGGCGGGCGGGCCGCTGGTGCTGGACGGTGTGAATGTTGACGATTCCCAACCAGGCGCAGCGGCAATCGTCTGCGGAACCAAAGCCGCTCGAAAGGATGCCGAAATCCACCGGTGGAGTGCCAGAATTACCCAGGGTCGGAAAACCGTTGCCGAAAGCGATGGGCTGCGCGACGGCGTGAGGCAAATTCGTTTCAACCTTCTGCTCGACAACTCGATCGCCGCGCAAGACTCGGGCAGCGGCTTACGGCCGTCCGGCAATGGCGACGGCATCCTCAACGGCGGCGAAATTGTCGATCTCTATCCAATCATCCGCAATGACGGGAACGAGGCCTTTGCCATCGGCACCTCACTGCAAAGCAACAGCCCATACGCCGTCATCCTGGACGGCTATTCTTCGATCACTCGGATTGCGGCGGGCGAGACTGTGACGTTGCAAAATCCCTGGACAATCGGCGTGAAGCTGGACGCGCGCGAAAATCTGGTGCTGGAATTCACCGTGTCGATTTGGCAACTGGTGGGAGATTCTTTCAGCGGGGCGTTCGCGCAGACCGCCGGTCCACCGCAGCCGCTGCCGCCGCCCGCCACGCCGGGGGTCTTGTACGGGTCCGGTGGTCAATTAGAGAACGGCCGATTATTTTCGATTGACCCAATAACCGGTGCGGGCACGGTCATTGGGCCGACCGGTTTCTACTATGTGCAGGGCCTCGCGGCAAATGCCAGCGGCGAGATCTTCGCCTCGGGCAATGGCTTGGTGCTGTCGCGCATCCATCCGGCTACCGGCGCGGCGCTCTTCGCCGGGCGGTTCTTCGATGAAGCCAACGGACAATACTTGTACAGCGTCTGTGCGCTGGCTTTCGATGCCAATGATATTCTCTATGCGATTGACGCCAGCACCGGTTCCCCCAACCTTTACCGTGTCGATCCCATGTCGGGAGCTGCCACGCTCATCGGAGCCACCGGCGTGCCCAACCTGATGGGCTTATCCTTCCACCCAATCAACAACGTGCTGTATGCCTCACAGGGAAGAGACGGGGAAGGGATCTACACCATAGATCTCAACACGGCGAGCGCCACCCTGGTGGGGACTACAGGGCTGCAGAGTTCCCTGCCTGACATCGCGTTTGACGCCAGCGGAGCACTTTTCGGCGTGACCGGCAGGCAGGGGCCCAACGCACGCAGATTGGTCACCATTAACCCGCTGACTGCCCAGAGCAGCGTGGTTGGGCCGTTGGGTCTGCAATCGGTTGCGGGGTTGACCTTTGCGAAGCCTCCCAAGCACGCGTGTGTCACCTATAACTTCCCCTTGGCCGGCGGTGGTTGGTATCTGGTTTCCCTGCCCGTCGTGCCTTCCGATGCTTCACGGGAAGCGCTGTTTCCACAATCCATCGCTGCCTTCAAGTGGGATTTCGCCAGCTCCTCATATCTCGCTGCTGAGGAATTGCAGCCACAACAGGCCTACTGGCTGCTCATGCTCGAAGCGGCAACCGTGGAAGTCTGTGGGGAGGCGATCTACCAGTATTCGCGGAACTACACGGCAGCAGGTTGGGATCTCCTGGGCGCGGTTATGAATCCCAGCGCGGTGACGGCGCAGCCTGCAGACGGCATCATCGCGCTCTACGGCTGGGATCCGGCAGCCCAGAACTATCTTCCGGTCGATCCTCACATTGTCGAGCCTCGTCAGGGTTACTGGGCGTTTGTGTACAACGTGCCGTGCAGTGTGACCGTTGGCGGTGCCCTGGCGAGTGGCGAAGCAAAGGGCAGGGGGCAAGTGGCAAAGGTGCGTGCAGGGGCGGAACTGGAAGCCTTCTATGCGAAATTCGGGGCATTGCCTCCGCCGCCGCCTTATGAACTGGCGGGCAACAAATTCGAGCCGATTCCGGAGCAGTATGGGCTGTCGCAAAACTATCCCAATCCATTCAATCCCGAGACAACGATTGAGTATCAATTGCCGCAAGCGGGTCGCGTGCGCTTGAAGATTTATGATCTCCTGGGCCGCGAGGTTCGAAATTTGATTGATCAGGAGATGCCCGCGGGCTATCATCGCGTGAAGTGGGATGGGAGGGACGGCGCCGGGCAGAGTATGAAAGCCGGTGTTTATCTTTATCAACTTGAAATGGGCAGCAGTGCAACAAGCACAGCGCGGGTTTGGGCGCAGACCCGAAAAATGATTCTGCTGAAATGACCCGGCCTTGCTGTGCGCCATGGCGGAAAACCGGCTCTTGCGGCAATCCTGTAGCGTATTGCTGGAGAGGATCGATCTTGGCGGGCATGAATGATTTTTGCGCATGACCGAGACCGGCCTTTTTCTCATTATTGCCAAAATCGCTCGCAAGATTCTCATTCCTGAAAAAGTCCGCCGGCAGCGGTGAGATGAGCGGAAGAGAGCAGCCATTCAAAATACAGAGTTTGTGAGAGAGGGTTCCGACCGTTATCGGCCACGCGAACATGGTACGTGGGTTGCCTTCTATTTTAATATTGGCGCTCGAATGCCGTCCGCTTCAGAATCAGGCCACGCCATGTGAAGCGTTCGGTTGACCGGCATACGTACTCACCCTCTTGGATAGTGGCGGTTGCATTCACCTTCCATCGCCATTCCACCTCGCAAAACTCGCGACTCATTCTGTTCTTGTGAATTTCTTCCTGTTTGAAAGACTTCGAACCAGGAAGCCTTTTTTCTTTGGCAACGATTCAACTTGAAAGCGATTCACGCGGGAGAAGGTACGCAAACACACGGGACGTTTTGAGGTTCTGTGAGAGTAACCCAGCCTGTGAAGGGATATCAAGACTGGGCTTCACCCTAATCATTAACTCCACGGAGTGAACCCATGAAAAGAGCGCCTGTTTCAGTCTCTCTGCTGATTATTTTTGCGACTTGGGCAGCAGCCGGACCCCACCCGAATAAGGCCAACAACAATCTTGTGACCTTCCAATTGGACATGTCTTACGAGCGGGCCTATCTCAATCCTGGGGACATTGTTGGGTTGCGCGCTGGAACCGAGCCGTTGAGCTGGTTCAACACCACGCCGATGGAGGATCCCGAGGGGGATGAGGTTTACACCGTGACCATCGATTTCAGCAGTGTTCCCGTGGGCAATGAAATTCAATACAAGTTTGTCCACCATGATCCCGGCGTTACGAACATCGTCTGGGAGGAACCCATCAACACAGGCGGCGGCAATCGCACTTTCAATCTGGCGGAAGGCGGGCAATCGCTGCCGGTGGTCACTTGGGATGATATCGACCAACCATACCTTCTTCCCAGGTTCGACATCTACACCACGCATTCACCAAAAGGGTACGGCTTCAGTGCGTGGGCGGACGTGTACGATTCATTGGGACTCACGCACATTGACGAAGTGAAAATCATCACGCCACTCGGCAGCGAGTATTTCTTGCCCTCGGAATCGCCGGGGAACCCCAGAAGATTCAGCCGAGACATCGGACTGGGAGCCTCCGAGCCTGAGCTTGGCTTCTATGCGATTGCTGCCACTAATCTCACGCCGCAAACCCTCACCGTACAGGAAGAAATCACCAACTTCATCGAGCAAGTGCCAGTTGGCATCTATCCCCCCACTGCCGCCTTGATT
>JBBIKM010000034.1:10933-41321 GCA_037445455.1 bacterium
CTACGTTTGACTGGCAGGACGTCACCGATCCGCCGTCGGAAATTTCTTACCGGATCGAAGTGCTCCGGAGAGATAACGGCCAAGAAATATGGGCCAGGGGAGGATTGACCGCCAGCGAAGTGATCTATAATTTCGATGGTACGGCCTCGGAGGACTTACAGCATGGCGTAGCGTACAACTGGATTACCATCGCGTATGATCAGTTCGGCAATTCTTCCTGGTGGAGAGGATATTTTGCGATTGGCTCGGGCTTGATTATGATCGATGGTGAGAAGGACGCTTTTTGGAATACCGTCACCGCGCAAATAACCATCGGCCCCGGCGAATTGGTCTATGGCCAAGTGGATTCCGAGCAAGACGGCTCCGGCGTTTTGTATCTGGCGTATGATGAGAGCTATCTTTATGGCTTTTTCGAGGCCCAAGACGACATCATTGGATCACAGAATAATTCGGATTGGTGGCGCAATGATGCCTTTTCCCTGGGCTTTGATCTCGACACGGCCTCCACCATTCCGGTCCCATCCGGCTCGGGAGAGGAACCGAATGCCTGGGATATTATCCATCTCGGGTTTACGGCGGAAGGCGGTTTTCCCGGCAGCGGGAATGGCACGTCCAACACTATTGTCGCGCGCACACTCACAGCCAGTGGCTACATCATCGAGTTTGCCGTTCCAGCCGCAGAAATCAGAAATGAGCGGAATTCACCGCCGGAAACGATTGCTCTCACGGAAGGAACCCAGGCTGGTTTTGCGTTGCAATTGCTGGACAAGGATTTTCAAGACGGGTTCTTTGACGGCAAGATGGTGTGGGGCCATGCCAGCGCCAGTGACTGGTTTTTTAACGATGTGACGCAGTTCGGCAACATGCTGCTGCTCGCCGATCATCAAATTGCGCTGTCGCACGAGAATTTGGTATTGCCCCCGGAACTGCCGTTCGTGCAGGTACCCGGGGTGCGCTCGCGCCACTGGTCTGATGGTGGCGGTGGCGAGAGCTGGGGCTTGGAGCTTTGGGTGCATGCCAACGATCAACAGGGTCTGACCGATCTGGACATGGTTTGGGCGGAGAAGCCCGAGGGCGGACAATATCAGCTTTATGACGACGGCAACCACAATGACAACGTTCCCAATGATGCCAAATTCGCAAGTTTTCCAGCGGGATTGAATCAACCGCCGGCAGTTGGCACCTATGTCTTCACAGCAAGGGATAACTCGGGAGGCGTTGCCTCCATCAGCAAAGAGCTGAGCAATGTCATTGAGCAGATTCCCACGGCCATTTTTCCTCCTCATGGAGGTGTGATTGCCACGACCCAGCCGATCTTTGACTGGCAGGAGGTGAGTGACACACCCTCCCCGATCACCTACAGTCTTAACGTGCATCGTCACGATAACGGCCAGTGGATTTGGGGCGCAGGAGGGCTGACCACGACTGCCGTGACTTTCAATTTCGACGGCAGCGCCCTTGAGAACCTGCAGGTAGGCCAGTCCTACGATTGGAATGTGAATGCGCATGATGATTTCGGCAATTCTTCGTCGTGGAGCGGCGGTTTTGCGGTCAGTTCCGGAGATGGACCACTTATTCTTTCATTTGATCTATCGACGGCTCAAAACCGGTGGTCATACTACATCAACGGCTGGGTGGATATCGTCGATCCCCAGGGCTTGGCTGACATTCAACAGGTGAAAGTGATCGATGCCAACGGCTTCGAATTCACGTTGAACTATGAAGGCTCGGGCAATCGCTATTCCGGCGGACGCAGTTATGGCAACACGCCGCCGCCGCTGGGCGAAACCCGAATCGTTGTCTTGGATCAAGCAGCCAACGCCGACACCGCAAGCGAAAACCTCAACAATTTCGTTGAGGAAATTCCCACGGCGCTCTATCCGCCGGAAAACGGCTTGATCTTCGAAACAACGCCGATATTCGATTGGGAAGACGTCACCGATCCGCAATCACCGATCACCTATTCCATCAACGTGCATCGCCGCGACAATGGCCAATGGATATGGGGCGTGGGTGGCTTGACGCAAAGCTCGGCTCAATTCAACTTCAACGGCTCTGCCTTGGAGAATTTGCAGGACGGCATGAGCTACGACTGGAATGCCAATGCCCATGATGCGTCTGGCAATTATTCTGTGTGGGACGGCACTTTCGCGGTCAGTACCGGCGACGGGCCGGTGATCGTCAGTTTCGACATATGGACTAACCACGACCAGGGCGGCTATCGCATCGATGCATGGGCGAACGTCGTTGATCCGCAAGGTCAAGGCGACATCAGCACGGTCAAGTTGATCGATGCCGAGAACAACGAATATCTTCTGAACTACCAGGGTGGCAACCAGTATTCCGGCGGGGCGCCGAATATGCCTGATCCGCCGGCACTCGGCATCACCCACCTCGTCGCGCTCGATCAGTCTGCCAATTCCGACACAGTGAGCGAGAACCTCACGAATTTTGTTGAAGAACTGCCAGCAGGCATCTATCCCCCGGAAGGCGGGATTATCAGTGAAACTGTGCCGGCCTTGGATTGGCAGGACGTCACGGATTCGCAATCGCCGATTACGTACTCGGTCTTTGTGGATCGCCGCGATACCGGTCAAAACATCTGGGCGGCCCACAATTTGTCCGCGAGCGAGGCGGTCTACAATTTCAACGGCGCTGCCACGGAAGCGCTGCAGGACGGCATGTCCTACAATTGGAACATAAACGCGCGCGATCAATTCGGCAACAGCGCCTGGTGGGGAACCTATTTCATCGTCAGCACGGGCAATGGCCCGATCATCACGGGTTTCGATCTTTGGACGAATCATAATCGCTGGGGCGATTATTCCATCGGTGGCTGGGTGGACATCGTCGATCCCCAGGGCTTGGCTGACATTCAACAGGTGAAAGTGGTCGATGCCAACGGCTTCGAATTCACGTTGAACTATGAAGGCTCGGGCAATCGCTATTCCGGCGGACGCAGTTATGGCAACACGCCGCCGCCGCTGGGCGAAACCCGAATCGTTGTCTTGGATCAAGCAGCCAACGCCGACACCGCAAGCGAAAACCTCAACAATTTCGTTGAGGAAATTCCCACGGCGCTCTATCCGCCGGAAAACGGCTTGATCTTCGAAACAACGCCGATATTCGATTGGGAAGACGTCACCGATCCGCAATCACCGATCACCTATTCCATCAACGTGCATCGCCGCGACAATGGCCAATGGATATGGGGCGTGGGTGGCTTGACGCAAAGCTCGGCTCAATTCAACTTCAACGGCTCTGCCTTGGAGAATTTGCAGGACGGCATGGGCTACAACTGGAACGTCAATGCCAATGATCAATTCGGCAATAGCTCATCATGGGATGGCGGTTTCACGGTAAGCTCGGGCGATGGCCCGGTGATCGCCAGTTTCGATTTTTGGACCTATCATGGCCCGTGGGGCTACAATCTCGGCGCCTGGGCTGACATCGTTGATCCACAAGGAAGTGCTGATCTACAAACCATCAAGGCGATTGACGCGGCCGGCAACCTGTTCACCCTGAATTTTGAGGGCGGCAACCGCTATTCCAACAGCCTTAGTTACGGCGAAAATCCTCCGCCGTTCGGCCTCTGCCGAATCGTGGTGATTGATTTTGCCGCGCATTCCGACACTGCCAGTGAGAACATCAACAACGTCATCGAGCAAATGCCGCTGGCGATTCATCCGCCTCCAAACGGCTATTTCTCCAGCGATCCGCCCGGCACGTTTGAATTCACCGCCGTGACTGATGAGCAGGCGACGGTCAACGAACATCATCTGCGCGTCTATCACAACGGCAATGAAATCTGGTTCCGCAGCCTGCCCGGCAATCAGCACTCGGTAGTCTTCAATGACAACGGCCAGGCCGCAGAGAATCTCGTCAGCGGCGAGACTTATCAATGGAACGTATGGGCGCTGGCCAGTGACGGCAACAACTCCGAGACCGGCTATCCCTATTTCACCGCCGTGCAGGAGCCGTTTGCCACGAACGTGCAGGCGCAACCGGCCTTCTTGTCACCCGGGGCTAGCGTGCTGATTTCGGCAACATGTTGGGATGCCGACGGCCTCAGCGCCGTCATCGCTGTTATCGAAAGCCCGGATGAAAGCGTCGTCGAGAATCTGCCGCTGTTCGACGATGGCGCTCACAACGACGGCGCCGCCAATGACAGCGTGTTTGCGAATACGTGGGTCACTCCCGGCTCGCCGGCGACTTATTGGGTCGACGTGGAGCTGCAAGACACGCAATCGCATACCCGCAGCTTCAACAATGCTGCCACCTTCAGCACGAACGTGTCCGTTCTTCCGCAACAATGGACCACCGATCCGGCTGATGACATTGACGCCTCGCTGGCACAACTGCCGGACGGCCGTTTCTTTTTGGTTTACTCTTCGTTTCGCACCGGACAACAGGAAATCCTCTGGCAAACCAGCACGGATATGGGCGCGAGCTGGTCCACGGCGGCCTCTCTCACCCCCGGTTCCACCAACAACCGCCGGACTCATGCTTTCACGGCGGGCAGCGGTGTTACCTGGGTATTGTGGGAGCGCGACGGTCAAATTTACCATCGCACCAGCAACGATAATGCCGCGAATTGGTCGGATGAAACCCAACTGTTGCAACTGAATGATTTCAATCTCAACCCGCGCATGACGCAAACCCATTCAGGCCGTTTGTGGGTGACGTTCAGCAACATCGGCCAGGGCGACGCCTATGACGTGTTCGGCGTGTATTCCGATGATCACGGCGCGAGCTGGTCCGGCCCACAGCATCTCACCAACAACCCCGGCAATGATCATTATGCCAACCTGGCCGTGAATTCCAGCGGCACGCTGTTTCTGGTTTGGGATCAGTCCGGCGGCGGCGTGCAACCGGACATTTACATGAAAACCAGCGACGACGACGGCCACACCTGGAGCGGGCAAACGCAGATCACCGATGATGCGCAGCGGAATGCCTTTGACGGTTTCTTGATTGACGCAACTGACCGCATGCACCTGGTTTTCGGTGAATTCGCATCGCCGGGATGGGATCTGAAATACCAGGTCAGCAATGACGCGGGCAATTCCTGGTCGAATCCCGTGGCGGTCACCCGGTTTCGCGGGAACAATTTCGTGCCCAAACTGGCCGAGATTTCCGGTATTTCCTGGTTGGTTTTCTTCTCCAATCGTTCCGGCAATTCGGACGTGTGGGCCGGCATTGTCGATCAAATGCAGGATCTCGACCCGCCACCCTACGTCAGCTTTACCGAGCACACGCCCGGCGGCCCGGATCCCGGCGACGTGATTACGTTCGTCGGAGACGCTTTCGATGAAACCGGCGTTGCCGGCGTGGAACTGATCTTCGCCGTCAACGGCGCGCCGCAGGCGAACCTCGCCATGTACGACGACGGCACCCACGGCGACGCCAACGCCGGCGACAATCGTTATACTGTTCAAATCGGACCTTATCCCGCCGGCACCGGCATCGATTATCAAGTGCGGGCCACGGACAACGACGCCAACACCTTCACATCACCGGCCTCGCCCCGCCATTTCGACGTGCTCGACTTTTTCACCAAGCAGCATGAGGTTTTGCTGGTGGCCGATGAGCATGCGAATCGTTATCTGCATTATTACACCGCGGCGCTCGAGGCCAATGGCTATGCCTACGACGTTTGGGAGCGTTGGACGCGCGGCGAGATCGACAGCACAGTTTTGCAGGAATATCGCAGCGGCGTCGTGGTGTGGTATTGCGGCTGGTCCTATCTCACGCTCTCGCCGAATGAGCGCAACGCGCTCGGCGCATTCTTGGACGCCGGCGGCAAGCTCTTCATCACCGAGCAGGATCTCGGCTATGATCTCAACGTGAATCAAGCCGCAGCCGAGTGGTATCATAATTATCTGCACGCCAATTTTGTTCAGGATGGAGTCGGATTGTTCAATCTCGCAGGCGTTGCCGGCGATGCGATTGGTGACGGGCTGAGCTTTGCCATTGCCGGCGGCGACGGCGCCAACAACCAAGCCTGGCCCAGCGAAATCGATCCAATTGCGCCGGCGGTTTCGATCCTGCAATACACCTCCGGCGGCGCAGCGCAAGTCAATCCTCCCCACTTGAGTCCGGTGTTTGAAGAGGAGTTGTCTGCGGCGAAGCCCTGGTCCAAGCCTGCACAAGCCTCGAAGAAGTCGAAATCGAATCCGGCGATTGAGGACGTGATTTCTTCGGGCTCGGGCGGATTGCGTATCGATGACGGCGGCCACAAGTTGGTTTATCTCTCCTTTGGCTTCGAAGGCATTGCCGATGAAGGCAATCGCACCTCGTTGATGGGCCGCGTGTTGAACTGGCTTGCCGGGCCGCCGCCCGCGCCGCAATGGCTGGCGCCCATCTCGGTCAACGCCATTGCCACCCAAAGCGATGAATTGCCCGAGATCACCAGCTTCAACCTCGCCTTTGGCGGGCATCCCAATGCCACTGACGGCTTCGACGATGGCCTCGATGTTTTCACCGCGCCGCCCGGCTTCAACTATTACGCCTATTTCGCCATCGTCGAACTGCCTTATTTTCTCTCGACCGATTACCGTGGCTGGTCTGACCCGTTCGACGCCGATCGCGACTTCACTTTGCCGGTGGTGAACGCGCTCAACCTCACCAGCGAAGTGAGCTGGGACATTGCCGCGCTGCCGGCGGAGGGCAGCTTCAGGCTCAAGGAGCCGCAGCTCGGCATTGACATCGACATGCGCCAGCAGAGCAGCGTGCAATTCACCGGCAACGCGGTGTTGCAGATTCAATATCGGCCGATCCGGTGCGTGACTTTTGAATTCGACGTTCCAGGCGGGGCCTGGTATCTCATTTCTTTGCCGGTTGTTCCGGAAGACAACTCCGTTAATGCACTATTCCCCGGAGCGGCCGGCGTTTTTGGCTGGAATCATGCGAGCCAAAACTATGCGCAAGTCGCCAATTTGGAAGTGGGCAAAGCCTACTGGCTGTTGATGCTGCAAGCGCGAAGCGTGGAAATTTGCGGCGAGCCGGTGGAGACGTATTCGCGCAACTACACCACGCCAGGCTGGGACTTGACCGGCGCTGTCATCGCCAGCAGCGCTTTGACGGCTAATCCGGTAAATGGCGTGCTCGGCGTGTTCGGCTGGAATCCCGGCGCCGGGCAGTATGTTCCGATCTCATCTCCATTCACCGTTGAGCCGAAACAGGGCTATTGGATTTTGGTATTCAATACGCCTTGCACGGTGACAGTCGGTGGCTCGGGCGCTGCTGCCACAACGGCGAAAGCGGGCACGAGTGCGGAGCTGGCAGATTTCTATGCCAAGTACGGCACCATCCCTCCGCCGCCGCCTTATGAACTGGCGGGCAACAAATTCGAGCCGATTCCGGAGCAGTATGGGCTGTCGCAAAACTATCCCAATCCATTCAATCCCGAGACAACGATTGAGTATCAATTGCCGCAAGCGGGTCGCGTGCGCTTGAAGATTTATGATCTCCTGGGCCGCGAGGTTCGAAATTTGATTGATCAGGAGATGCCCGCGGGCTATCATCGCGTGAAGTGGGATGGCCGGGGCGAATCGGGCCAAAAGCTGGAATCCGGCGTTTATCTGTATCGCCTGCGCGCCGGGGATTTTGTGGAAACGCGCAAGCTCGTCTTGTTGAAATAACACTCTGTTCTCCTGCTCATTCTTCGGCTCGCTGTTTGAAATTTCCGATAGGCGAGTAAGAGTAAGAGTAGGAGTGAAAGCTGGAGTAAGAGCTGAAGTCTGCTCAGATCACCAAGTTCATGCTGCGCATCAACTCCTTCAAGGTCAAGATGAAAATGCGAAATGCTTTTGCACTGATCACGGCTGCCCTCTTATGGCACAGCGGCGCACTGAACAACGCGGTGGCGCAATCCTGGCAGGTGCCCATTCACGTTCAGATCGAGAGGTACCGCTATGATCTGTATTTCGGGGTTCATCCCAATGCCGCGGAGACGTTCAATGCCGGCATCGACACGATCGCGCCGCCGCCGGCCTTCACGCCCTACGCTGCCTTTGTCATTTCCACCCTGCCGGGAACCTTGCGTGCGGACTTTCGCGGCCCGGGCAGCACCATCGTCTGGCGCTTGCAGATTTTCAACGCCGCCGGCAAGAATGCCAAAATTTGGTGGGAGGCGCATGCAGTTCCGCGGCCCGGTGCGATCACACTGAGCGATTCGCTGGACATGCTCGCACAAGATTCGACCGTGATCTTCAGTGCCGGCATTCTGGAAATCGAATACACCCAGCCCACGGTGGCAGTGGCCTCGCCGGCGGGCAATGCCGTTCCCGAAGCATTGGCGATCGTCAACTATCCCAATCCGTTTGAGGCCACAATGCGCTTCGAGATTCGCGGGCTGGCGGGGCAGCCGTACGTGCTGCGCATTTTCAACGTGCTCGGCCGGGAAATTCGCCGTCTTGAGGGCGTGGCGCACGCTTCCACGCCGGCCGCAATCTTGTGGGATGGTGCGGATGCGCGCGGCCTGCCAGTGGCCAACGGCGTCTACTATTGCCGCCTGGAGCTGCCGGGCGCTGTGTTGGTGAGGAGAATTCATCGGCTGCGGTAGCGTCTTTCTTGAGAAAGGGAACTCATGCTTCTCTTGATTCTTGCCGTGCTCTTCCTGCTCGCGCCGGCTTCCGCCGAGGCGCAAGTCAGAAAACTCGTGCGGGTTCATCTCACCGACCGGAGCCAGGCCGAAGAGCTGCTGTCCTATGATCTCGATTTTGCCTCGCACGGCTTTCGCCGCCACGCGGATTTGATCGTTACCGCGGGCGAGGAACGCTTCCTGCGGAAAAAGGGCTTCAAGCTGCAAACCTTGATCGACGATCTCGACAGCGCCTTTGCCGAGCGTTTCAGCACGCCGGACATGGGCGCTTATCATACTTATCAGGAGATGTATGACGAGATGCTCGCCGCTTCCCAAGCCTATCCCAACATCACCAAGCTGACGAGCGTCGGCTCCAGCATCGAAGGCCGGCAGATTTGGGCGATGAAAATGTCCGACCATCCTGATCTTGAAGAAGACGAAGAGCCGGCCCTGCTCTACATGGCCAACATGCACGCGCGCGAGGTGGTCACCCCGGAGATCATTCTTTTCTTCCTGAAACACCTCACGCAAAACTACGGCGTCGACGCGCAGATCACGGACTTCGTGGACCATCGCGAGTTTTGGCTGATTCCCACGCAAAATCCGGATGGCCACGTTTACGTCGAAAACGTCGACGCCTGGTGGCGCAAGAATCGCCGCAACAACGGCAACGGCTCCTTCGGCGTGGATCAGAATCGCAATTTTGGTTACATGTGGGGCTTCGACAACGTTGGCTCCAGTCCCAACCCCTTCAGTGAAACCTATCGCGGCACCGGGCCTTTTTCCGAGCCGGAAACCCAGGCCATTCGCAGCCTGTGCCAGCAGCAGAATTTCGTGCTGGCGTTGTCGTTTCACAGCTACGGCAATTTGTGGCTTTTTCCCTGGGGCTACGTTCCACAAAACACGCCGCATCATGACATCTTTGTGGAATTGGCGAGCCACTGCGTCGCCTTCAACGGCTACACGCCCGGCAATCCTGCCAGCGGAACGATTTATATCACCAACGGCGACACGGACGACTACTTCTACGGCGAGACCGTCGAGAAAAACCGCGTTTTCAGTTTCACGCCGGAAGTGGGCGGGGAATTCTGGCCGCCGGAGAATCAGATTCCGATTTTGACGCAGGAGAATCTCGGGCCCATGCTCTATCTTGCGGAGGTCGCGCCCATCGTCGCGGACAATCCCTGGCGCCTGCTGCGGCCCGCCACGCCGGTGATCGATCCCTTCACCGGCATCGAAGACGGCGAATACACCGTGAGCTGGACCATCGCCGACGATCCCAACAATCCGGCTGTAATGTTTCAGTTGGATGAGCTGAGCGGCTATTCCACGCTCACGGACAATGCTGAAAACGGCGCGGCGAATTTCACGCTCAGCGGTTTCAACGTGTCCGCCAGCCGTTATCACAGCAGCTCGCACAGTTTTTATTCCGGCATGGGCGACGGCAAAAACGTGAACATGACGACGGCGGTGCCGTTGCTCGTGCCCGCCGGCGGCGTGCTCACCTTTTGGACGTGGTACAGCATCGAGTTGCACTGGGATTATGCCTATGTCGAAGTTTCCACCGACGGCGTCACATTTCAATCCATCCCCGGCAACATCACCACCAACAGCAATCCCAACGGCATGAATCTCGGCAACGGCATCACCGGCTCTTCCGGCGGGTGGATTCAGGGCATTTTCAATTTGAACGCGTTTGCCGGTCAGAATATTTACGTGCGCTTCCGCTACGTGACCGACAGCGCCGTGATGCAAGAAGGCTTTTACGTCGACGATATCACGCCGGTGCCGCGTTTTGAGAGCATCACCACGCTGGCGGATGATATCGCGGAAAACTCCTATGACATCAGCAGTCAGGAATCCGGCATTTACTTTTATCGTGTGCGGGCGCGGGACGCTGAAGAACAGTGGGGAGGATGGAGCGCGCTGGAAGACGTGACGGTGGAGGCGCAAGTTCCGGTTGATTTCCTTGCCTGCCTCGAGGGCGGGCAGGAAACACCGCCGGTGATCAGCAACGCGGCCGGCGGCGGCATGTTTACTTTGAGCGCCGCACAAGACGCGCTCACGTTCAATATTCGCGTTTCCAATTTGAGCGGGCCGATCTCTGCGGCGCATTTTCACAACGCGGCCGCAGGCGTTGCCGGCCCGGCGGTGCGCAACATTACTTTTGTTGGCGAAGTAGCGAGCGGCACGTGGCTCAGCACTGACCCCCAGCCATTGACTCCGGCGCTGGTTGCTGAATTGCTGGCGGGAAGAATTTACGTCAATGTTCACACCGCCGCGAACCCCGCTGGTGAAATTCGAGGGCAGCTCATCAGCGGCGTTGCGATCGATCTTTTTGCAACTCTGGATGGCAGCCAGGAGGTTCCGCCGGTGCCGACGCCGGGGACCGGCTCCGGCGCTTTCACTCTCAGCGGCGACGGCGACAGCTTGACGTTCGACGTTACGGTGAGTGATTTGAGCGGCGCGATCACCGCGGCGCATTTTCACAATGCCGCAGTTGGCGTGAACGGCCCGGTGGTGCGCAATATTACTTTTGCCGGAAATCATGCAGCCGGCGCGTGGACTGACGCCGATGCGCAACCATTGACGCCGGTGTTGGTGGCAGAGCTTCTCGCCGGCAGGATTTACGTAAACGTTCATACCACGACTAATCCCGGCGGCGAAATTCGAGGCCAGCTCGGCAAAGAGCCGCCCACTACTTGCGTTACCTATGATTTCCCGGTTGCGGCCGGCGCGTGGTATTTGATTTCGCTGCCGGTGATTCCGGCCAATGGCGCGCTGGGCGAATTATTTCCCGGCGCAACGGCGGCATTTGAGTGGGATTATGCGGGCCAGATCTACCTGCCTGTCTCGCAGCTCGAGCCGGAAAAAGCCTATTGGCTGTTGATGACGCAAGCCGCGACCGTCGAAGTGTGCGGCGAGGCGCTGAATTCCTACACCAAGAACTATGCACAACCGGGGTGGGACATGATCGGCTCGGTGATGACCACGAGTCCGGTGGTGGATAATCCCGACGGCTCTCTGCTCTCGATGTTTTGCTGGGACGCGCTGGCGCAAAACTATATTCCGGTCGATCCGCCGGGCATTTCCCCCAAACAGGGCTGCTGGATTTTGATGTGGCAAGCGCCGAGCGCGATCACGGTAGGCAGTGGCATAGCAAGTGGCGAGGGGCAGGGGGCAAGAGTGAGTAGAGGGGCAGAGGTGGAGGCGTTTTACAGAACTCACGGCGCCTTGCCACCTCCGCCGCCGTTTTCAGTGACCGGTGATCACTTGGCAGTTATGAGGCCGGCCGACTATAGTCTTTCGCAAAATTATCCGAATCCGTTCAATCCGGAAACGGTGATCGAATACCAACTGCCGCAAGCCGGGCGCGTGCGCTTGAAGATTTATGATCTCATGGGACGCGAGGTGCGCACGTTGGTGGATGACGAAATGCCCGCCGGCTATCATCGCGTGAAGTGGGATGGGAGGGATGGCGCTGGGAAAAAACTGATTTCCGGCGTTTATCTGTATCGCCTGCGCGCAGGAGATCCTGCGACCGGCTCAGGACAGGGATTTGTGGAGACGCGCAAGCTCGTTTTGTTGAAATAGCTCGCAATCAATTACGAGCCTGAAAGTTTAAGTCAGCCAAAGCTGACTCTCTTCGAATCCGGTAAAGCGCGAATCAGTCCGCTTCAATGGACTTGAGCCTTCCGCCATGGATTTGAATCCATGGCTGGCTACGGCAAGATCGGAAAGACGCATGAAAAGAGCCGTTTCAGCAAGACCCCGGCAAGACGCCGGCATGAGCGCTCGGTTGCGCTGCTTACGGCATACAGCGCTTGTTTGTGGCCTGTGCAGCGGGCTTTGCTACGCTCCGCCCAGCCAGCCGGCCGCGGTCGAGCCGGTGCTGCGCACGTTTCGCCAGCCGGACGGCAGGGAATTCACCGGCCGGACGCTGGGCGACGAATTCGTGGTTTTCCATGAGACGGCTGACGGTTTCAGCATCGCGCAGAATGCCGCCGGCTTTTGGTGCTATGCCCGCCTTGACGCCAACGGCCGCCTCGCCGCTTCTGAATTCGTGGTGGGTACGGCGAATCCGGAAATCGTGATTGGCGAAAAGCACCGGCGACACGCGCCACACGTCATGCAGGATTTGCAGCAAAGAAGGGAGGCGCATTATGAGAATCTCCGGCTGCTCGCGCCTGGGCCGGCCAAACCCGCGGGCGATATGCGGTCCAGCGGGCGCGCCGTGAACCATTACCGGCTGGCGGTGCTGCTGGTGGAATTTCCCGACACGCCAGCCTCTTATGCTCCCGTTGATTTCGAGCAGATGTTGTTTTCCGAAGGCTACACGTATGTCTCGCCGGCGCCCGGCGAGCCGGCTTTCGGCAGCCTGCGGGATTACTACCTGGCCATGTCAAATGGCATGCTCAGCATCACCGGGCAGGCCTTCAACTGGGTTCAAGTCGACAGCAACAAGAGCTACTACGAAAGGCACGGCAACTTGCGCTTCGAGGCACTCAACAAGAGCGGCGTGAGCCTGGCAAGTTTCGACGGCTATGTAATCATCTATGCCGGCACAGTTGGTCCGTCGGGCAGCAATCTCTGGCCGCAGGCCTTCAGCACGGGCGGCAAACTTCATTATATCATGTCGGAGAAATGGCTGTCGCGTTATGACTTCGCGCCCATCGGAGTGCACTGTCATGAATTCGGCCATCTGCTTGGCCTGCCGGATTTATATGACACCGATTTCAGCTCGCCGGGCGTGGGCCGGTGGTGCACGATGAGCACAGGAAACTATGGTGGTGGTTTTCATGAGCGGCCACATCATCTCTGTGCCTGGGCGAAAATCACGCTGGGCTGGCTGGTGCCGCAAGTCTTTTATGAAGGCACCGCCGTGCCTGCCGTGCTGCCACCCGTGGCAACCGCGGCCGTCGCCGGCAAGCTGATCTCAGGGGTTTCATATTTTCTTTTGGAGAATCGCCAGCAGCTAGATTACGATCTCAACCTCCCGGGCAAAGGTTTGCTGATCTGGCATGTGGACGAACGCTACGGCAGTCAGAGCATCGACAGCCACCGGCTGCTCGATCTTGAAGAGGCCGACCGTGCCGAAGCCGGCGGTGATGGCGGTGATCCTTTTCCCGGTACGAGCCAAAACTCCGCTTTTGGCGCCGCAACCCTGCCGGCCAGCACGGATTACGACGGGCACAGCTATGTTGAGGTGTCCAATATCATGGCGCAGGGGCAGGATATTTACTGCGAGCTGTCGGTCAATCTGGGGGCGGGCGCCGGCATTACCCTCAATCAACAGGGGAATTTTCCCACCATTTTCACGGCCATGGAAGCGGCGTTTCCCCATGGCGAAGTTTACCTCCCACGCGGGCTTTACTATGAAAGCGATCTGCGGTTGAAGGAGGGCGTGCGGCTGCGCGGCGAGCAAACCGCGGCGACGATCATTGATGGCCGGGGCCGGCGGCTGATCGAGATGCGCAACATCAGCAGCGGAGAAATCCACGGCGTATCGCTGGTAAACGGCAGCACCGGCATCTTTGTGCTGCGTTCGCAGGTTGATATCAGCCACACCGTGATCTCCGGCATGTCAGTCGACGGCATTGTTGCATTTGAGACGGCCGCGCATCTGCGCAACAATACGATCATTAACGTCGCGGCCGCCGGACTTTCCTGCCTGGCCGGCGCGGCGCCGCAGGTGCGCAACAATATCTTTGCCTTCAATACCACCGGCATTGCCGCGCTGGAATCGGCACAGCCGGAGTTATTTTACAATGATGTTTGGAACAATGCCATCAACTATCAGGGGCTGGCGCAGGGCGGCAGCGATCTCTCGCAGGATCCGCTCTTCATCAATCCGTTCTTTGGAGATCTTCGCCTGCGCGCAGAATCTCCCTGCATCAATGCCGGCGATCCGGATTCGGCCTACCTGGACCCCGACGGCACCCGCAGCGACATCGGCGCGCTGCCGTTTGTCTTCACGCTGCCGCCGGCGGCGGGAGCATTCCGCCTCAACTGTGGTGGTGAAACCTACCGCGCGCCGGATTCCAGCGTTTGGCTGCATGATCAACCTTACCTTCCCGGCGGTGCCGGATTCGTGGGCGGCGTCGCCGATTCCACCCCAGACCCCATCGCGCACACCGAGATGGCGGAGCTTTATCAAACCGTGCGGCGCGGCCTGAGTGCTTACCGCCTGGATCTGCCCAACGGCCGCTATCGCGTGCGCCTGCATTTTGTGGAGATTGAATTCGCAGCCCCGCACCAGCGCCGCTTCGATGTCACGATCGAGAATCAACTCTTCCTGCAAGACTTTGACATCTACGCGCTGGTGGGCCATGACTTTGCCCATGTCGAAGAAACCCTGACACTGGTGGAAGACGGCCAGCTCGACATTGCCTTCACGCCGCGCCGCGCCGAGCCGGTGCTTGCCGGCCTCGAGGTGCAGCCGGTCAATCCCCTCTTTATTGACATTGCCGCTTTTGCCAAAGCCGCAGACCCGGGCGCCGGTATTGGGGCGGCGCTGGGAGATTATGACGGCGACGGCAGCCTCGACCTCTTCATCGCCAATGCACAGAAGACGAGCACCTTGTTGCGCAACAACGGCTTGGGCACGTTCATCAATCAGACCCAAGCCGCCGGGTTGCAGGCGGCAGAATCCGCCGAAGCCGGCGTGTGGGGCGATTATGACAATGACGGCCGGCTGGACTTGTACGTCGTGCGGAGCGAAAAGCCCGGCCTGCTTTATCACAATCTCGGCAACGGCAGATTCGCCGAGAGGGCAGCCACCGCCGGCGTCACGAATGAGCGTGCGGGCCGCAGCGCCGTGTGGAGTGATTTCGACCGCGATGGTCATCTTGATTTGTTCGTCGCCAATGCCGGCGTGAGCCGCTTGTATCGCAACACCGGCAACGGCTCGTTTGAAGACCGGGCGCCTGCGGCGGGCGTGGGCGACCCGCTCAGCAGCACGGGTGGCCTCGGCGGCGATTTCAACGATGACGGTTTTCCGGATCTGCTGGTCACGCAACTCGACCACACTTTTTCTTCGCCCAATATGCTGTATTTCAACAACCGGGATTTCACCTTCACGGCGGCGAAGCTGGGGCAGAACGGCCTGGGTGCAACCGCCGGCGATTACGACAATGACGGTGACCTCGACATTTTCATGATCACCGTGCTGAATCCACTGGGTGCCGGCGAGCATTTGCTGTGGCGCAACGAGGGCAACGGCCGTTTCACCAACGTGGCAGACTCCGCGGGCCTGCGTGCCGAGCTTGCAAGTCGAAGCGCGACCTGGGGTGATTTTGACAATGACGGCTGTCTGGACCTGCATCTCGCCAGCCCGGGCCCCAATCGTCAGATCATGCGCAACCTGGGCAATGGGTCGTTCTCCGATTTCTCGCAGGCAGCGGGTGTGCCGGCGCTGCCATTTGCCAGGGCCAATGTCACCGGCGACCTCGATCATGACGGTGACGCGGACATCTACGTCGTCAATCTAGACCAGCCCAATGGGCTTTATCAGAATCTTGGCCGCGGCAAGAACTGGCTCGTGATCGAGCTGCAGGGCCGCCGCAGCAATCGCGCGGCCATCGGCAGCCGCGTGCGCCTGCGGGCGGGCGAGCTTGTGCTCTGGCGTGAAGTGTCGGGCGGGTCGGGATTTCGCAGCCAGGAAAGTCCGGCGCTGGAAGTTGGCTTGGGCAGTCACGAGCAGGTGGACACACTGGCGGTTTTCTGGGCGAGCGGGCTGGTCGAGACTTTCACTGCGATGCGGAGCGTCAATCGGTATTTGACGATTGTGGAGGGTGTGACCGTGCAGGCGGACACGCGCACAGATCACATGGCTCTACCCGCCAGCTTTGCTCTCGGCCAGAATTTTCCCAACCCGTTCTGGCGCGGACCCGGCGCGGATGCCACCACGATTGAGTATACTCTGGCGCGACCGAGCCGCGTGGAACTGAAGATCTTCAATTTGCTCGGACAGGAAGTGCGCGTGCTGGCGCACGGGCAGCAAGCGGCAGGACGGCATATGGCAAGCTGGGATGGAAGGGATGCTGCGGGAATTCCGGTCCATCCCGGCATCTACTTTTATCAACTCAATGCGGATCAATTCAGAAGCCGCAAGAAGATGGTGGTCTTGATGCGATCGCAATAGCCTGCCTCTTACGAAGCGGGAGATGTGAACCAGCAGCGTGATCGCGCGATGTGTGGGACAAGATACGAAACCGGCTTTTGACTCAGCCCTGACTCCGGCCGCGGCGTGCGGGATGCGGCAGCAGTGTATCCCGCCGCGGTGCCGGGCAAAGCGCCAACTGCGGGGAGGCCACCGATGTATTGCAGAAACTTGCTGGTCTATCGCGTCATCAACCACAGGCAGACCGAAGCGTGGGAACCATTGGCCAGGCAATACTGCCTGCACGCTGCCAATGACTTGCGCCACGCCGTTGCATTGCTGCAGCAGGTACCGATCGCCTGCATCGTTACCGAAGTGCCGCAGACGCGAGCCATGCCGCTGGAGGAGTTGCGCTACTTGCGCTTGAATTTTCAGACCATCCCGCTCGCGGTGTGCGGCCTTTCCGATAGTCCCGATTTGATCAGTGAGGAATTTGATGGGCAGGGTTCGGTGCTGCGGGTGATCCCGCCAGCCGCCGGCCGGCCGCTGGCCGAAGAGATTGCCAGCCTGGTGCAGGATCACTCCCACCCGGTCGATTTCAACGTTTTTGGCATCCCCCCCAAACCGTACCCGGCGCGCATCAAGCACGCGCTGGAGATAATCCGCAGAGAATTCCTGCGCAAAGAGTTGACGGTTGCACAAATCGCCGCCCGGCTGAACGTGCATCGCTGTCATTTTGACCGGGAGTTTCTGCGCTACTGTCGCATCCCACCCAAGCAATTGATTCTCGGCCTGCGGTTGCTGATCGCAGTTTTCTTGATGAAGAACGAAGGCCTCAAGCTCCTTCACGTGGCGCAGTTGGCCGGCTTCCCGGATTATTTTGAATTTTGCAAGCTCTTTCGCAGACACATGGGCATGTCGCCCAGCCAGTATCGCCAAGCTCATGGCTTTGAAGAGTTCCCAGATCATTACCGCGCCTCACCTTTGCGGCGGGCAAATGCGTGAAACAAATGCACAACATTTGTCACATCAGCACATGGACGGTGATACAAAAAATCGCTATCTCGCGCTGTAATCGTTGGAACGGTTTTGTGTGAATTCCTGGGGCGATCCCCTCCCTCTCAGTGGGCTGTGATCACTAACTTCAAGTCCGACCTGACCATCTCAATGTTTTAACCCCGGTTCTTCGGCACCAGGGCATGTTTTTTTTCTCAACAGGCTTGCCCTTTGGGTCACCAGGGGAGTTGCCGTGCGTGGCAGTACTGGTGCTGTGCTGGCTTGAAACAAGATACCATGCCGGCGGTTGATCTTTTGCATGAGCGCGCGGCGAACCGTTCGGTTGCGGAACTCTGCGCCGGGCATTGCCATTCCCGGCACGCAGAGCAGGCTGTTCTCTTTACAATACCTATCTTGTGGAGGGTTCCGTCATGACGCGAAATGCACGAGCAGCCAGGATCAGTTGGTTCTGGGCGTTTTCCGGTCCGATGATCGTCGCGGCCATCTTGCTCTTTCTGCCCGTGGCCTCCCGACCCCAGACGCCGGTCCAGAATACCTTGCTGGTAAAGTTCACCGCCCCTGCCTTCGAGAAATTGCAGCTCGAGCGCGAGGACGGCCTAATGCGGACCGGCCTGCCCTCGCTGGACGCCCTGGCACAAGAGTTTCAGCTTTCCGAGGTGGCACGCCTCTTTCGGGTCGCGGGCAAGAGTGAGGCCCGGCATGTGCAATTTGGCCTGAATCGCTACTTCCAATTCACCTTTGCGCGGGCAACTGACGTGGAGGCGCTCATCCAGCGCTTCCAGCATAACGAGCATCTGGAACTGGTACAAGCCAGCCGTCGCTACGAACTGCACGACAACCGCACGACCAGGCGTCAGGTGATGTTCACTCCCAATGATCCCTCTTTTCCCAGCCAATGGCACTATCACAACACCGGCCAAACCGGCGGCCTACCGGACGCGGATATCGATGCACCGGAAGCGTGGGACATTGAAACTGGCGATCCCAGTGTGATCATTTCCGACCTTGACACTGGTCAGGATTGGGATCACCCCGATCTCGCCGCTAATATCTGGATCAACCCCGGTGAGATTGCGGGCAACGGCGTTGACGATGATCTCAATGGCTACATCGATGATGTCCGCGGCTGGGATTTCTCCAACAATGACAGCAATCCTGATGATTATGACGGCCACGGCACGCACACGGCCGGCACCGTAGCGGCAGTCACCAATAACGGCATCGGGGTGGCCGGCGTCGCTTTCAACGCGCGGGTGATGCCCTGCAAGATTTTTCCCAACGCCACCGATGCCGCGATTGCCGAGGCGTTTACCTACGCCGCAGATAACGGCGCGCGCATCTCCACCAACAGTTGGGGCTACAGCCTGCCGGGGCCGCCCTCGCCGGTGATCGAAGCGGCGATCGACTATTTCCTGGCCACGACCAACGGCGTTGTGGTGTTCTCAGCCGGCAACAACAACTCTTCTGATCCGACCTGGGGGTATCCCGCCTCCTATCCGCCGGTCATCGCGGTGGCCGCCACGGATCACAACGATCACAAGGCTTCCTTCTCAAATTATGGCAGTTGGGTGGACATTTCCGCGCCGGGGGTCAACGTGTTGAGCACGGTGATCGGCGGCTATGCCTCCTATAACGGCACTTCGATGGCGTGTCCGCACGTCGCCGGTGTGGCGGCGCTGGTTCTTGCCGCCAATCCCGGATTCACGGGCGCGCAAGTGCGGGCGCAAATCACAGGGGGGGCGGATAACATTGATGCGTTGAATCCGGGCTTTGCCGGGTTGCTGGGCACCGGCCGGCTCAATGCCTACAAAGCCCTGTCTGCAGGGCCTTTCCCCAATCCGCCGGCCAACCTGCAGGCCAATGTCAACGGCAACACCGTTCAGCTCAGTTGGGATGATCCCACCACCAACACAGACGGCAGTCCCATCAATCTGGTCGAGATCAGCATTTATCGCGACGGCGTAGAAATCGCGCAAGTCGCGCCGGGCGTGGAAGCCTACACAGATCCCGGTGTGACGGAGGGCGCCCACAATTATCACGCCACCGCGACCAACGTGCAGGGCGAAGAAAGCAGTCCGAGCAACCTGGTGTCGGTCCTGGTCGGCGATATCGACGTCGTGATTTGGCTGCCCAATGATGTCATCGATCCCAATCTCGCGGAAAAGGCGAGAGAACGCGGCCTGAGCGAGTTCGAAGTCCGCGGCATGGCGCACCAGCCGGCGAGTCATCTTGCCTTGCAGGCGGCACTGGCGGCAAACGGCAAAAGTGCGGCGGTGATCGCGGATATTACCACCGTTGACTTGACGCAATTTCAGGCCGTCTTTGCTGTGCTCGGCATTTTCCCTAATAATCATGTCGTGCCTGCCAACAGTGCCGAAGCTTTGGCGCTGGTCAATTATATCACCGGTGGAGGCAGGGTCTACCTCGAAGGCGGGGATGTCTGGTATTGGGATCCCGGTTTTGCCGGCGGCCATGATTTTGGACCGCTCTTCGGCATCGACGGCCTGAGCGATGGCACCGGCGACTTGGCTACGGTCACGGGCGCGGCCGGCACGTTTACTGACGGGTTGGACTTCCCCTATGCCGGCCAGAACAACTATATCGACAGGCTTGCAGCCAATGCTCCGGCTTTTACGATTCATCAGAACTCCGGCCCGGCCTACAATTGCGGTGTCGCAAACAACGCTTCGAACTATCGAACCATTGGCACCTCTTATGAATTCGGCGGACTGACCGACGGCGCCTCGACCAAAGAAGAGTTGATGGCGGCATATCTTGGCTTCCTCGATTTGCCCGCCGGCCCTGTGGAGGCGGTCATCTGGATTCCGCAAGAGGTCCTCGAGCCCAATCTGGCAGAAAAGGCGGCGCAACGCGGGTTTACACTGCAGCAAGTGGAAACCTTAAAGGTGCGGATCACCAGCCACGAAGCCCTGGCTGCGGCTTTGGAGGACAATGGCAAGACCGTCAATATCGTCAACGAGTTGACAGAAGCCAGCCTTGCCGGCGCCCAGTATTTGTTCGTTGTGCTGGGCATCTATCCCAACAACCATGTCGTTCAGAACGGCGATCCGGAGGTGCTGATCATTCAGAATTTCATGGCTGCGGGCGGCAAAGTGTACATGGAAGGCGGTGATGTTTGGTATTATGATCCGCTGCAATTGAACGGCTTCAATTTCGGGCCGCTTTTTGGAATCACCGCCGAAGCAGATGGCGTCAACGATCTCAAAACGGTTTATGGCTCCTGCGCCGCCGAGGAACTCGATTTCGTCTATAAAGGCACCAATAATTTCATCGATCACATTGCAGCCAGCGCGCAAGCTTGCTTGTTCCACAGCAACTTCGCACCGATCTACGGCTGCGGCGTTGGGTATGATCCGGGAACCGGTTCTCGCACCATCGGCAATTCCTTCCAGTTTGGCGGGCTGGCTGACAACTCCTTGAGCGCGGCAACGAAAACCCAGTTAATGCAGCACTATCTTCAGTTTTTCGAAACCGGCCCGGCCGAATGCAGCGTCTCCGTTATCTCGCCCAACGGTGGTGAGTCGTTGACCTTCGGTAGTGTTTTTGAAATTCAGTGGACTTCTGCCGCCACCAGCGGTTTGGTGGACCTCGAACTCTCGACGGACGGCGGCGCGAGTTTTGCGCTGATCGCCGGTGCAGAACTGGATGACGGTTCCTATGACTGGACGGTGCCCAATGTCCTGTCCAGCAATTGCCTGGTGAGAATCAGCGACCACGCAAATCCCGCCTGCCAGGATGTGAGTGACAACCCCTTCTCCCTTGTTCCTTCCACGGAATGGCTGGTGCCAATTTCGGTCCAGGCCGTGGCCAGCCAAACCGGTGGTCTGCCCGAGATCAAGGCTTTCGATCGTTCTTTCGGCGGACATCCTTCAGCCACCGATGGTTATGATCCCGGTTTGGATATCGTCGCCGCACCGCCGGGCTTCAACTACTACGTCTATTTTTCCATCGCGCCGCCGGTCAGCTTCCTGAGCCGCGATATTCGCGGCTGGCTGCCGCCGTTCAACACGGACATTGACTGGTTGCTGGTGATTACCAATGCCATCGGCATCACCAGCGACGTGAGTTGGGACAACACGAAGTTTCCGGCGCAAGGCACGTTCACGTTGAAAGGCCCGGGCTTGAGCGTCAACATGCGCACCCAGAGCAGTGTGCAGGTCACCGGCAACGTCGTGTTGATCATCGAATACCGTGCGGAAGCTTGCGTGACGTTTGATTTTCCGGTGAGCACCGGCGCCTGGTATCTGATCTCCCTGCCGGTGATTCCCCAGGATGGCTCGCTCGGTACCTTGTTCCCGAATGCCACCATTGCTTTTACCTGGAATTACGCGGCCCAATCTTACAACCAGGTGACGACGCTCGAGCCGGAAAAAGCTTATTGGCTCCTGGTCCTGCAAGCCGGCTCTATAGAGGTCTGCGGCCAGCCGTTGGAATCGTACACCCACAATTATCTCTTGCAAGGCTGGGACTTGACTGGCGCCGTGTTGGAGACCAGCCCCTTGGTCGACAATCCGGACAACAGCGTGCTGGCGATGTTCGGATGGGATCCCGCAAACGGTCAATATTACAACGTCAGCCCCTTCGTCGCCGAACCTCGGCAAGGATACTGGATCTTGGTGTACCAGGTGCCGAGCTCGGTCACGGTGGGAGGCACATTGCTGGCGGAGACAGGCCAGCCGGCCGTGGCTGGCGCATCGCCAGGGGATCTGGCGGCATTCCAGCAGGCCCACGGAGTCATGCCACCGCCGCCGCCATTTGCACTGGGTCAGAATCAGCCGCCAGCGCTGCCAAAGAGCTTCGAGTTGTCGCAGAACTTTCCCAATCCCTTCAACCCGGAAACACGGATCGCTTATCAACTGCCGGCAGCGGGCCGGGTGACTTTGAGAATCTACAACATGCTGGGTCAGCCGCTGCGCACGCTGGTCGATTCGGAGCTGGCGGCCGGTTATCACAAGGCCATCTGGAATGGCAAAGATGATGCGGGCCAGCCGTTGCCGAGCGGTGTCTATCTCTATCGCCTTGACGTGAGCGCACCGGCCTCCGGCGCCGCCAAAACCTTTTCACAGACGCGCAAGATCGTGCTGTTGAAATAGGGTCGTCCTGTGTTCGTTGTGAGGATCAGACTGTGCGCTCGGGGTCACGGGCAGAATCGTCAAGATACGGTGAGGTTGCGAAATCCGCGTGTTCGCGGACTCCGCTCTTCCCGCATGAATCATGGTGGCATTTGAACAGGTGGCCGTGGTCGAGCCAAATTCGCCATCGTCCCAAACCAGCCCATCAAGGAGGGTGCCGTCATGTCAATGGATCGTGCCAAACAGGGCTTTGCCCGGCAGCTATCGTTGGTTTTGATGCTTATGGCCGGCATGTTCTTAAGCCTGGGCGCCGCCGGCGTGCCGGCCCAGGAGAAATTCCAGGCTGACGTCATTCTGGTCAAGCTTACGCCGGCGGCGGCCAGCCAAATCAACATTCACATGGAAAACGGCATCGTCCTGACCGGCCTGCCTTCGCTGGACGCGCTGAACCAGCAATACCGCGTCCGGGCTATGGAGCGCGTGTTGCGCCCCGGTGGCAGGTTCGAGGCACGGCACGCACAGTCCGGCCTGACGCGCTATTACAAGCTGCGTTTTGATGCCGGCGCTGCGATCGAGGACCTGGTGCGGGTCTATGCCGGCGACGGGAATCTCGAAGCGGCACAACCCAACTATCGCTATGAGCTCTTCGACCGCCGGGATGCGCGCCGCCAGGTGAATTTCACGCCCAATGACCCGCAGTACCCCAGCCAGTGGCATTACAACAACACCGGCCAAACCGGCGGCACGCCGGACGCGGATATCGATGCCCCCGAGGCGTGGGACACTGAAACCGGCGATGCGGGCGTGATCGTTTCCGATCTTGACACCGGCCAGGATCTGGATCATCCCGATCTTGCCGCCAACATTTGGGTGAATACCGGCGAAATTCCGGGCAACAACGTCGATGACGATGCCAATGGCTATGTCGATGATGTGAACGGCTGGGATTTTTCCGACAACGACAACAACCCGGACGATTACCACGGTCACGGCACGCACACGGCCGGCACCGTGGCGGCGGTGACCAACAACGGCCTGGGCGTGGCCGGTGTGGCATTTGACAGCAAGATCATGCCGTGCAAGATCTTCCCCAACGCCTTTGATGATGTCATCGCCAACGCCTTCACCTACGCTGCCGACAATGGCTCGTTTATTTCCACAAATAGTTGGGGCGGCGGTGGTCAGTCAAATCTGATCGAAGATGCGATTGACTACTTTCTCGCCACCACCAACGGCGTGGTGGTGTTTGCCGCGGGCAACAGCAACTCCAGTGACCCGGCGATCGGCTATCCCGGTTCCTATCCACCGGTGATCGCAGTGGCGGCCACGGATCATAACGACGTCAAGGCTTCGTTTTCGAATTATGGCACCTGGGTCGATATTTCCGCACCGGGTGTGAGCGTTTTGAGCACGCTGATAGGCGGCTACGGGTATTTGAGTGGCACCTCGATGGCTTGCCCGCACGTGGCTGGCGTGGCCGCGTTGGTGGCCGCAGCCAACCCCGGCCTGCCGGGTGCGCAAATCCGAGCGCAATTGGAAAACAGCGCGGACAATATCGATGCGACGAATCCCGGCTTCGTGGGCCTGCTCGGCAGCGGCCGCGTGAATGCCAACCGTGCCTTGAGCGGCGGGCCATTCCCCAATCCGCCCACCAATCTGCAGGCTGCGGTTTCGGGCAATGACGTGCAGCTCACCTGGGTGGATCCCACAACGAACCTCGATGGCAGCCCGATCAACCTCTCCCACATAAACGTGTATCGCGATGGAACTGAGATCGCGGAGGTTGCGGGCGGGACGCAGTCCTACAGCGATCTGGGGCTGAGCGACGGTTTTCACAGCTATTTTGTGACGGCCACCAATATCGAAGGTGAAGAAAGCGGCCCCAGCAACGTCGTGAGTGTGCTGGTGGGCAGCTTTGATGTGCTGATCTGGAAGCATCCCGAGGTCAGTGAGCCGAATCTCGCACAGAAGGCGGGGCAGCGTCATCTGACCGAGGCCCAGGTGCAGTCACTGCGACACGAGCCAACCAGCCATCTGGAGTTGGCTGCGGCCCTGGCCGCAGTGGGCAAGAGCTCGCTGCTTGTGTCGGACATTTCCTCACTGGATCTTTCCCAGTTTGAAGCGGTCTTCGCCGTGGTGGGAGCGTTCCCCAACAACCATATCATTCCCAACAACAGCCCGGAAGCGCTGGCGATTGAGAACTATGTGCTCAACGGCGGAAAGATGTACATGGAAGGGAATGACATGTGGTATTACGATCCACGATTTGCCGGCGGCCATGACTTCGGGCCGCTGTTCGGCATTACGGGTCTGGCTGATGGGGGAGGAGATTTCAGTACGATCGTGGGCGCCAACTTTCTCGCCGGCTACAATTTCAATTATTCCTGTCAGACCTCATTCAATGATGTCCTTGCGCCGCTGGCCGGCGCCGCCGTTGTTCATTCGAATCAAAGCCCGGCCTTTGATTGCGGCATCGCCTTTGATCCCGGCGCCTATCAGACCATCGGTGTCTCGCATCAGTTTGGCTGTCTGGCTGACGGCAACTCAACCAAAGCCCAGTTGATGGCAGCCTACTTGGAACATTGGGGACTGCTCGAAGGTGTGTTTGCTAATTTCGTGGGCGCTCCCACCAATGGTTTTGTGCCGTTGACCGTGACCTTTTCCGATCAATCCATCGGCAACATCACCTCGTGGGAATGGAGCTTCGAGGGCGGCACGCCTGCGACCGCGAGCGGCCCGGGCCCGCATACCGTGGTCTACAACAGCCCCGGTACTTTTGATGTGAGTTTGACCGTGAGCGGCCCGGAAGGCAGCAACACCAAAACCAAGACCGATTACATCTCGGTTTTGATTGCGCCCGACATCACTGTCACCCCGACGAGCTTCGACGTGGTGCTCGATCCCGGCGGCACGGTGACTCATACCTTGACCATTGGCAACGTCGGCGGCTCGGATCTCGTGTTCAGCATCAGCGAGTTTGAAGGCACGGCAGGCGCGCTGAGTCAGACTCTGCAAATTCAAACGCGGGGCGCCGCCCGTCTGCCGCACCATCAGATTGGGCAGGCGAATCCCCACTCGCTACAGCCGCAAGAGACCGCAGGCAGCGGTTACACCGATGGCCATTCACCGTTGCGCGCACCCTATCCGCCGCCAGCCGGCCGTGCCCATCCCGCAGCGACCGGGGTTTTACTGCTGCATATGGGTGGTGATCCGTCGGAGATTCAGGGCGCGTTGAGCGCCTTCCCGGATTTGTCGCCGGTGAATACTTGGGATCTGGGCGCCAGCGGCGTTCCGGCCTTGGGAGATCTGCTTGCCTATGACGCCGTCATTCTGATGAACAACAATCCGTTTCCGAATCCGGTTGGCTTGGGCAATGTCTTGGCGGACTACGTTGATGCCGGCGGTGGCGTCACCACTACCCTGGCCTCGTTTGCCAACGGCTTTCAATTGGCCGGCCGGTTCATGGACGAGGGGTATTCGCCCTTTGATATTGGCGTGGGACCGGTGGGTGGTTCGAATCTGGGATCGTTTGATCCGAATCATCCGGTGATGCAGGGCGTTTCCGCGATGTTCGGCGACCTGCTTGCGGATGTGCCCCTGGCATCGGGTGCCACTTCTGTGGCCATGTGGGCCAATGGCCTGCACTGCGTCGCCGTAAAAAGCAGCGTGGTGGCGTTCAATGTTTTCGTTGCCAGTCCGGGATTCTGGACTGGCGACGTGCCGCTGGTTTTGCACAACGCCGTGCTTTTCAGCAGTGGCGGGGCCGTGGCCTGGCTGGATGAGCAGCCGAATACCGGCACGATTCCCGCGGGTGGAAGCATGGACGTGAGCATCACCTTTGATGCCTCGGAGCTTGAACCGGGTCACTATTATGCGCACCTGCAGATTACGAGCAATGACCCGGACGAGCCGGCGGTGACGGTTGCGCCGATTCATTTGCTGGTGGCCGCTGATGCAGTGATCTGGATTCCCAACGAGGTGCTGGAGCCCAACCTCGCGCGTAAGGCGAGGGAGCGCAATCTGCCCCTGCAAGTGGTCGAGCAAATGGCCTTTCAGCCAACCAGCCATCTGGAGCTGAAGGCGGCACTGGAGGCCAACGGCAAGAGCACTCACGTCGTCAGCTCTCTCTCCGCCGCTGATTTGGCCAATGCCGACTATCTCTTCGCGGTGCTCGGCGTCTTCCCCAACAACCACGTCGTGAAACAGACGGACCCGGAGGCGGCCGTTATTGAGCAATTCCTCGCCGCCGGCGGCAAGGCATATCTCGAAGGGGGTGATGTCTGGTATTATGACCCGCAGTTTCTGAACGGCCACGATTTTGGGGATTCGTTTTCCATCGACGCGCTGGAAGACGGCACCAACGATCTGAAAACCGTGATTGGCTCCTGCGTGGCCGGCGGCATGGATTTTACCTATGAGGGCCAGAACAATTTCATGGATCATCTCGCGGCCCTGAATCCAGCTTGCACGATTCACGCCAATGAAGGCCCGGACTATGGTTGCGGCGTGGCCTATGATTCACCCTCCGGATATCGCACCATTGGCAATGCGTTTCAGTTTGGCGGCTTGGAAGACGCCAGCCTGACCGGTGCCACCAAAACCGCGCTCATGGCGGCTTATTTGAACTTCTTCGACACCGGACTTGCCGGCGCCAGCACCACCTTCGAATTTCCGCTGGCGCAGGGCGGCTGGTATTTGATCTCCCTGCCGGTGATTCCCGATGACAACCGCCTCGCTCATCTTTTCCCGACGGCGCTGGCCGCCTTCGGTTGGGATTATGCCAGCCAGAGCTACGCCGCCGCCACCGAGTTGCAACCGACTAAAGCGTACTGGCTTGCTCTGCCGGCGGCCGCCAGCGTCACGGTAAGAGGGCAGCCCGTATTCACCTACTCGAAGACTTACACCCAGCCCGGTTGGGACTTGATCGGATCGGTGATGGAGATCTCCACCTTGCAGGCCGAGCCGCAGAGCAACGTCTTCGCGATGTTTGGGTATGAGCCGGTCAGCGGGACCTATCAGACCAGGCGCAGCCTCGCCCCGAACGAAGGCTATTGGATTGCGGTGTCGGCCAGCGAGGCCGATCCGCTTTACCTGACCGTCGGTGGTGTGCCGGGCGCTCCAGCCTCGGCTGGCCATGCTGCAGCCGCCTGGCTGAAACGCTTCGGGGCAACGCCGCCTCCGCCGCCATTTCTTGTTCAGAATGGCGGGTTCGGCGTCATACCCACGGAGTACGCCTTATTGCAGAATTTTCCGAATCCCTTCAATCCGGAGACGATGTTCGAGTATCACCTGCCGGAGCCGGGCAAAGTGAGCCTGACGGTTTACTCGATTTTGGGCCATGAAGTTCGCAAGCTGGTGGCAGCGGAGCAGCCCGCCGGGGTTCATCGAATCACATGGGATGGTCGGGACGCCACCGGTCGCAGAGTGGATTCGGGAGTTTATTTCTATCGACTGGAAACGAAGGCCTTCTCACAAACGAGGAAATTGATCCTCTTGAAATAGGCTCGCCCTGGGCGGGAAACTCTTCATCGTTTCAATTAAGCCAATCGAGGAGGGTGCTGTCATGTCAACGGATCGCGAGCAGGCCGGCTTTGCCGGGAGAGCTCTTTTCAGGGCGTTGCTGCTGCTCACGGCGGGGCTCGTGAGCCTTGCCGGCGGCCGCGCCATGGCACAGGCGAGCTTCGAAGAGAGTGCCATACTGGTGAAACTCACGCCAGCCGCCGCCACTCAGATCAATATTCGCATCGAAAACGGCATCGCGCTGACCGGCCTGCCTTCGATGGATGCCTTGAACCAGCAATATCGCGCGCGCGAAATGGCGCGCGTGTTGCGCAACGGCGGCAAATTCGAAGGCCGGCATGCGGAGTACGGCCTGACGCGCTACTACAAACTCCGCTTCGATGCCGGCGCTGACGTCGAAGCCCTGGTGCGGGCCTATGCCGGCGATGGCAATCTCGAGGCGGTACAGCCTAACCACCGTTATGAGCTTTTTGATGGCAGGAAGCGGCGTGGGCAAATCAACTTCACGCCCAATGATCCGTCATACCCGAGCCAGTGGCACTACAACAACACCGGCCAGACTGGCGGCACGCCGGACGCGGACATCGATGCGCCCGAGGCGTGGGACGTTGAAACCGGCGATGCGGGCGTGATCGTTTCCGATCTTGACACCGGCCAGGATCTGGATCATCCCGATCTTGCCGCCAACATTTGGGTGAATACCGGCGAAATTCCGGGCAACAACGTCGATGACGATGCCAATGGCTATGTCGATGATGTGAACGGCTGGGATTTTTCCGACAACGACAACAACCCGGACGATTACCACGGTCACGGCACGCACACGGCCGGCACCGTGGCGGCGGTGACCAACAACGGCCTGGGCGTGGCCGGTGTGGCATTTGACAGCAAGATCATGCCGTGCAAGATCTTCCCCAACGCCTTTGATGATGTCATCGCCAACGCCTTCACCTACGCTGCCGACAATGGCTCGTTTATTTCCACAAATAGTTGGGGCGGCGGTGGTCAGTCAAATCTGATCGAAGATGCGATTGACTACTTTCTCGCCACCACCAACGGCGTGGTGGTGTTTGCCGCGGGCAACAGCAACTCCAGTGACCCGGCGATCGGCTATCCCGGTTCCTATCCACCGGTGATCGCAGTGGCGGCCACGGATCATAACGACGTCAAGGCTTCGTTTTCGAATTATGGCACCTGGGTCGATATTTCCGCACCGGGTGTGAGCGTTTTGAGCACGCTGATAGGCGGCTACGGGTATTTGAGTGGCACCTCGATGGCTTGCCCGCACGTGGCTGGCGTGGCCGCATTGGTGGCCGCAGCCAACCCCGGCATGTCGGGCGCGGACATTCGCACGCAGATCGAGGGCACGGCCGACAATATTGATGCGCTCAACCCCGGTTTTGCCGGGCTACTCGGCAGCGGCCGAGTGAATGCCTATCAAGCCTTGACCGGGGTGGTCAGCGATCCGCCGGACATTGCCGTCTCGCCGGCGTCGTTCCAGTTCACTTTGCCGCCCGGCGGCACGGCGAGTGAGATGATGACGATTTCGAACACGGCTGGCGCCGGCGCTGAAGATCTCAACTGGAACGTCATCGAGCAGAGCGTGACGCTGATGTTGAGTAACGGCGAGGTTGTGCCGATCAGGCTGGACCGCGCCAGTGCCGATGCCTCTGCTTTCGCGATGCCGCAGGCGAATCCGCCCAACTACAATCCTGGCGCGGACAAGTATGACGCTGATTTGCCCCCCGGGCCGCCGGTCACCGACGGATCAGGAGGGCCGGATGGCTATGGTTATGTCTGGCGGGACAGCGATGATCCCAATGGCCCGGCTTTCGATTGGCAGGACATTACCGGCGTGGGCACGCCCGTAAGTTTGTCCGACGACTCGTTTCAGGAGGTGGCGCTGCCTTTTGTGTTTCCGTTCTATGGCGCCAGCAAAACTTCGCTCAAGATCAGTTCCAACGGTTTCCTGGGCTTTGGCGTGAACGGCACGGACTTCAGCAACGATCCGATTCCAAATGTGGTCGATCCAAATGACATGATCGCAGTCTTCTGGGATGATCTCAATCC
>JBBIKM010000035.1:0-5959 GCA_037445455.1 bacterium
TTGGTTGTTGGTTGTTGGTTGTTGGTCGTTGGTCGTTGGTCGTTGGTCGTTGGTTACTTGCCTCAGAGGGAGGTTGGCGAGGTGGTCTCGTGGCGCAGTGCTGCAGCCGCGCTGGGTTTCGTCAGCAGGCGTTTTATGCCTTTGCGGCTGTCGTCGGCAGGCTGGTAATGAATTCTGATTTTGGAATGCACCCAGCCGTTTTCCTCATAGAGTTGAAAGCTGTAGCCGCCTTCAAACATGATCGCCAGCCTTTGCCGCAAGTTTTCCAGTGAGGTACCATGCACCTCCTCGTGTTCCTCCTGGCGGGCGCGCGGCACCAAATTGCCGGTGTTGGACACGTCGATCGACAGCGTCGCCTCCTGCCAGGTGATCGCCACCACCACCTGCAGCGGCAGGCTGCTGGTTTGCATGCCGTATTTGATGGCGTTTTCCACCAGCGGCTGAAACAGAAACGCCGGCACCGTGCATCGGCGCGCGGCCTCGTCGATGGCAAAGGAGACCTGCAATGAATCGCCGAAGCGGATCTTCTCAATGTGCAAATAGTTGTCGACTGCCTTGATCTCCTCGTCGAGCGAGGCCGTGACCTTGTTGAAATTGAGCAGGGTATAACGGAAAAACTCCGACAACTCCGTGATCATCTGCCAGGCGCGCTCCTTGTCGAGCAGGATCATTGAGCGGATGGAATTGTGCGCATTGAACAGAAAGTGCGGGTTCATTTGATAGCGCAGCAGTTTCAATTGCGCGAGATTGGCGAGAGAGGTGGCGTGCAGCGCGTTTCTTTTCTGCATTTGATAATCATAAAAATGCTTGATGATCAACAGCGCCAGCGCGAGCGCCAGCACCTTGAACCACCAGGTTTGCCAAAACGGCGGCGTGATGACGATTTTAATCGAAGCACCCTCATTCCACACGCCGTCGTTGTTGGCCGCCTTGACGCGAAACGTGTAGGTCCCGGGATTGAGGTTGGTGTAGGTCGCAAAGCGCCGGTTGCCCACCATGTTCCAATCCGCATCGAATCCCTCCATTTTGTAGGCGTATTGGTTGTGAGCGCTGACGGCGTAGTTCAGTGCTGCAAATTCGAACGAAAAAACCGAGTGCCGGTGCGACAGGGTGATTTCCCTGGTTTCGCTGATGGATTTCTGCAGAATGCCGTCCCGCCCGCCGATCTCCACCGGTTTGTTGAAGACGTTCAAGCGCGTGATTACCACCGGCGGCACATAGGCATTCTCGCGGATGTTTTCGGGATAGAAGGCGGTGACGCCGTTGATGCCGCCGAAAAACATTTCGCCGCTGCGGGTCTTGAGAAAGGCATCGTAACAGAATTGATCGCTCTGCAGGCCGCTGGCGTGGTAGTAGGTTTTGATCGCCCCCGTGCGCGGATTGAATCTGGCCAGCCCGTTGGTGGTGCTCAACCAGAGATTGCGTTGCTGGTCCTGCAGAATGCCGTAAATGACGTTGCTCGGCAGGCCGTCCTGCATGGTGTGGGCCTTGAAGCTTTCGTCCGCGCGATTGAAATAGTACAGGCCGCCGCCGGTGGTGCCGATCCAAAAATTGCCGGTTTCGTCCTCGAAAATCGGACGAATCTCAATGGTGGTGATATTCTTGATGGGAAGCTGGTAATGCTTGAATTCCCGCGTGCTGCCGTTCCAGCAGCCCAGGCGGCCGCGATTGGAGCCGATCCAAATGTTGCCCTGGCGATCCTGCATGAGCGCGCTGATCATGCGATAACCGGGGATGCCGATCTCGCGGAAGAAATGACGGAAGCGCCCGGTCTTGCGGTCACGAATATCCAGCCCGCTTTCGAACGTCCCCACCCAGAGATTGCCCTGTCTGTCCAGCAGCATGGCCATCACATCATTGTCCGCCAGACTGGTGGAATCGCCCGGGCGGTTTTGATAATGAACAAAGCGTTTCGTGCGGCGGTCGAAATAGTTCAGCCCGCCATGAAAAGTGCCGACCCAAAGATTTCCGCCCGGCTCTTCGAGCACGGCCTTGATGTTGTTGACGCTCAGGCTGTGCGGGTTGCGGCTGTCATGCATGTAGTACGTGAACAAGCCGGATTTGCGCTCGAGGTGATTCAGCCCGCCTTCTTCGGTGCCGAACCACAAGTCGCCGGCGCGATCCTCCAGAATCGCATACACGACCTTGTTGTTTAGAAAGCGGCGGTCATTGGCTTTGGCCTGATAATGCACAAAGCTGGCGATATCGGTGTTGATGAAATTCAGCCCGTCGCGTGTGCCCACCCAGAAATCGCCTTTGGCGTCGCGCAACAGGCATTGTACCGAATTGTGGCTCAAGCTGTATGGATCGTTGGGATCGTGCTGGTAATGCACAAAGCGCTGCGTCGCGAGGCTAAACGCGTACAAGCCGCTGCGATTGCCGACCCACAAACGGTCCTCGTCCGCGGTGAGAATGGCGCGGATGGTGTTGCTCTCGGAATGGTCTTTCTGCGGGAAGAAGCGCCGGAACGACATCCGGCTGCGGTCCAGCAGATTGAGGCCGCCGAAGGTTGTGCCGATCCACAAATTGCCCTTGGCATCCTCGTGGATCGAACGAACATCGTTGTCGCCCAGGCTGGCGGGATTGTTGGGATCGTTTTCAAAGCAGGTGAACTGCCGGCGCGCAGGATCAAACCGCCACAGCCCGTGGTTCTGCGTGCCAACCCACAAACTGCCCTGCCGGTCGGCATAGACGACGTTGACGATCTTCTCGCGCGCCGGGGCGTGCGCGAGATGGTCGGGAACGAAATTGAGTGCGCTGCCCCTGCTGTAATCAAAAAGATCCAGCCCGTTGCTCGTGCCCAGCCATAAGTCGCCGTGCTGGTCTTCGATGATGGCATTGACATCCTGGCCGCTGATTCTGATCGGGGAGGAGGAATCCGGCGTAAAGTGCCGGAAGGTGTTGGTGTCACGATTAAATAGATTCAAGCCTCCGCCTTCGGTTCCAATCCAAAGATTGCCCTTGCTGTCTTCCATGACCACGCGCACAAGCTGCGCCGACAAGCCCTGCGCCTCGTTGGGCTTCCAGCGATAGACGGTGAATTCATACCCGTCGAATTTGTTCAAGCCGTCGTTGGTCCCCAGCCACAGAAATCCGCGCTGATCCTGAAATATGCTGTTGACCTTGCTGTGTGACAGCCCGTCTTCAATGGAGAAACACTCGAATTTGAGATCGTTTTCCTGCGCCGGCAGCGGGGAGAGCAGGCCGCTGACCAACGTGCCGAGCAGAACGGCCATGCCGGCCCGGAGCCGTTGCTTCGAGTGCCGCCTCCTTTGCCCTGCGGTTTGAGCAGCGTGTTTGGGAGGAATGCGCTTTCTCTGCCGTTCAGTGGTCGTATCGACACCAAATCGTCTTGCACCGCGCACGCGGCGCCGCAGGCCTGAAGCCGCCGTCGGGGTATTGCGTTCACATGTCATTGTCGTACCCGTTTTCACCGGCTGATTCGCCCGGCAATTTAACACTTTTTGCTGCGATGTCAATGAATTCCCCTGACCGTTCATCCCGTCCATTTGCCGCTCGCACGTTCGCGGTTGCGCACCCGCCACCGGCTTGCTATGTTGCGCCGGCAGTGCTGCTTAAAGCGGAAGTTCCACGGAGTGTTGCGGGAGCGGGCGGATGCGCCAGTCCGGATCAGCCTCATGAAAACCTTCAAAACGCTCATCGTGGACGATGAGTGGCTCATTCGTTTGGAATTGAGGCGCCTGCTGAGCGAATACCCCAATATCATCGTGGTGGGAGAAGCGGCAAACCTGACGGAGGCCACGCGGGCTGTTGATGAAAAGAAACCTGATCTCATTTTCCTGGATATTCAAATGCCGGGAGGATCAGGTTTTGATCTTTTGGAGCAAGTCCAGGGCGATTTCAAAGTCATCTTCGTGACGGCTTTTACACACCACAGACACAGCGCGAGAAAATACCGGGCGGTTGATTATCTGTTGAAACCGATCAGCAAGGAAAGGCTGGCTTGTGCTCTCCAGGAATTGATGAATTCCGCCGGCGAGTAGACGTGCGGTGACCTTGCTTCAAATTCCGACGTCTGCTGCCGGGAAGTTTGGACTCGAGAGGAAGCAAAATGAAAACACCACTTGCTCGCAAGACCTGGGCATGGTTGTTCCTGCTGATGGCAACGCCGGTTTTTGCGCAGAGCACGCTGCGCGGCGTTGTCAGCGATTCGGCCACGGCGGAAAAGCTGCCGGGCGCCAGCGTCTACCTGGTGGGAACCGCTCTCGGCAGCGCCACCAATCTGGAGGGCGCGTATCGCATCGACCGCATTCCCGCGGGAACCTACACGCTGCGTGTCTCCTACATCGGTTATCGGACGCGCGATTTGCCGGTGACCCTCGCCGCCAATACCTCGCCGGTGATCGACATCAAATTGACCGCCGAAATTCTGCAGGGCGCAGAGATCACCGTCACCGGCCAGGCGGTGGGCCAGGCCGCAGCCATCAATCAGCAACGCACCTCCAGCACGATCATCAACGTCGTTTCTGAGGAAAAGATCCGGGAATTGCCGGACGCCAATGCCGCCGAGTCGGTGGGGCGATTACCGGGCGTCTCGATCATCCGGTCCGGCGGCGAGGCCAGCAAAGTCATTCTGCGCGGCCTGGAAGATAAATTTACCAATATCACAATTGACGGCGTAAAAATTCCGGCCACTGATCCGACCAGCCGCGGCGTCGATTTGAGCACACTGTCGCAAAGTTCGCTGGCGGGAATAGAATTATATAAAGCGCTAACGCCGGATCGAGACGGAGACGCGCTGGCCGGCAGCGTTAATCTGGTGACGAAAAAAGCGCCGGAAACCAGAAATATCAAAGTCGATTTGAAGGGCGACTACAACCGGTTGATGGAATCCGCAGAGCAGTATGATTTTGCGCTGCACTACGGCGAGAGGTTTTTCAACAATGTTCTTGGCGTGCAGGTGTCGGGGAATCTTGAAAGACGCATCCGCAGCAATGAAAGGATCAACGTCGATTACTCGAATCTCCAATATCAGGCTTTTTTTATCAACGATTTTCTGCTTGAATTTACCGATGAAGTCCGCAAACGCGACGGCTTCAGCCTGTTGTTTGACGTCAACACGCCGGACAATGGGGTGATTCGCTTCAACAATGTTTTTGGTCGCACCAAGAGAGATTACCTGTGGTCGACCCGGGATTATCCGGCAGTCGGCGGCGGCAGCGAGTCCGGCGCGCCGGTCTACAATTATCGCGACCGCGAACAGGAGATCAATACGTTTAGCAGTTCGATTCGAGGGGACAACAGTCTGGCCGGTTTGAATCTGGCCTGGGGGGTCTCGTTCGGGCAGTCGGAGTCCGATTATCCTTTTGATTATGAAGCCAGCTTTGTCGAGCGGCCGGGCATGCGGCCGACGCCGACCAATTTGCAGGACAAGCCGGAGCAGTTGATCGACTATGCCATCAATGACTTTTCGGCGGCGGGATTGTCCTGGGCTTACTTCCGCAAGCAGCGCAATTTTGACAAGGAGCGCACCGCCTTCCTGGATGTTGCAAGAAAGTATTTGCTGGGCAGCAGGATTTCGGGCGAGCTGAAAATTGGAGGAAAATACAAGAGCAGAGACCGCTCAAATGTTCGCACCGAAGATTTCACGCCCTATTATCTGGGACGCTGGCAGCGGTATGAACTGCTGCCGGACGGCACCTTCCGGCCCAAGGATTTCACCGGCACCCCCTTCGAAAACTGGTTGAACGCCGGCGGCGGCGGCTTTACCCCGATGTCTTTGTTCTTTGACGAGCCGGTTGCGCGTGACGTGTACGGCTCCTACCGCTTGACGCCGCTCATCGACCGAGACCGGCTGCGGCAGTGGTATGAGCTGAACCGATACGGCATCGACGTGACGCGTAATCAACTCGAAGTGTGGACCAATCCCCTCATCCGATATGATGACTATGACATCACCGAGCGCATCGGCGCCGGCTATGTCATGAACACACTCAAT
>JBBIKM010000035.1:6002-24198 GCA_037445455.1 bacterium
CTCGAGAAGGAAGACAACGACTACGCCTCCAAGTTCGTGCCGCAATCCGTCGGCGGCTTTCCGGTCACGGCCAACTCCATCAGAGACACCACCTCCGCCGCCTCTCAAACGGTAATTCTCCCCAACCTCAATCTCGCCGTTTCACCGCTGGACTTCATGAAGGTGCGCGTCGCCGCCTACAAAGCGCTGGCGCGCCCGGACTTCAACATGAGACTGGAGCGATACATTGCCGGCCGCCCGGCCGAAGTCGGCTCGCAGTTGCAGGTCTTCGTCGGCAATCCCAGGCTCAAAACCGCCCGTGCCTGGAACTATGAATTGAACACCTCCTTCTTCAGCAACACGATCGGATTGATTTCCCTGTCGGCCTACTACAAGGAAATCGCTGACATGTATCACATGCTGAACAATTTCAATACCACTGCCGTGCGCGATGCACGAGGCGTGCTGCAAGACACGCTCATGCAGCGCTTTGGCATTGCCTGGCCCAGCCAGATGGGCGCCGCGCCCTACAATCTGACGCTGCCCTACAATTCCCCCAGACCCACGAAAGTATGGGGATTCGAATTCGAGCATCAGATCAATTTTGGCTTTCTGCCGGGTTTGTTGAAGAACATCGTGTTGTCTTACAATGCCTCCCTCGTACGGTCGGAGGCCTTTATTTGGATCTCGCGCATCGATTCCGTCTTCTATGACCCGCCCGGGCCGATTCCTCCAACGTGGCGGAAATTCACCGTGCTGGCGGAACGAAAGCAAAAACTGGAGGGCATGCCGGAGTTCTTCGGCAACGTGGCACTGGGCTATGACCTCGGCAGATTTTCAGGAAGGGTTTCCGTCTTTCATCAAGGCGAGCACAACGTGTCCTATTCTGCCGGCGGCTTGTCGGACCAGATCACCATGGCCTTCACGCGCGTTGATTTGACCCTGAAGCAGGGCCTCACCGACAAGCTGGCCCTGCTGCTGAACCTCAGCAATGCCACGAATCTTGAAGACGGCAGCGTGATCAACAACAGTTCGCCCGACCAGGGCGTATTCAACCGCCGGCTCTTCAATCAAAGCGAAAAATACGGCTTGACCGCCGACTTCGGTTTGACGCTGCAATTGCAGTGACAGCAGGTGACCTCGCGAAAAGCATGCTGGTATCGTACACGCAATTCTCTTCACCCCACTCAACAAGAGGAGGCTCTCATGCGCAGCTTGAAATTGAAAGCGATTCTTATTGCTGTGCTCCCTCTGGCTGTCTCTCTCTATGGCCAGGACGTTGTCATTCCCCTGCGGCCCACGGATGGCACAGCGGCGACGCACGTCAACACCCAGATCCTGGCGGACACCGTCATTGCCGGCGGGTTCAAAGCCAACCGGGTCTATGAATTGCAGCGGGACGCGGTCTATTTGCACAATGCGGTGGTGACGGTTCCTGCGGGGCAGACGCTGCGATTGCGCGCGGCCGCAGGCGCCGGCAAGAAGCCGGTCATTTATTTGTGGGAAACCGGCACCGGCGGAACGCCGACGCGGCCGCCGGGCAATTTCGTGGTGTTGAATGGCGGCCACCTGGACATCAGGGATGTTTGCATAGCCGGTTTCTATGAGCCGGAGCCGGATCGCGTCGACGGCGTGCAAGGCGGTTTGATCAACACCACCGCAGTCGGTTCGTCCATCGTGCTGGACGGGGTGGTTTTCTCAAATATCAACGGCCAGCATGTTCGCACCGGTTTCAATACCACGAAGGTGAAAGTCACCAATTCGATTTTCGCGAACATGGGGGCGCTGACGACTTCGAATCTCGGCGCCGGCAAGGGCATTGATTTGCGAGAGGCGGCATGCGATTCATTCATCATCGTTAACAACACCTTTGTGAATTTTCAGGATCGCGCCATCCGGCACTACAATTTTGCCAATCCGCAAGCCGGCACGGGCGAGATCAAGTACGGCTTGATCGACCACAACACCTTCATCAACGGCATGGGCTTCCACGGGTTGTTGTCGCTCGGCAATGTCGGCCCGGACATCATCATCACCAACAATTTGTTTGTGGATGCGTTTGCGCTCGGGGAAGATTCCACCGATGCCACGCGCGCGGCGGAATGGGCCAACACCGGCGAGATTTATCCCAACGGCAGAAACCGCATCACCTGGATTTTCACCGCGCCGAACACCACGACCAACTGGCGGGTGAGCAACAACTACTACACGATCAGCGATTCGGGCTGGGCTTTCTTGAATGACTTTGGCTATCCACCGGGCTCGCCGCTGTCGTATCACATCAACAGCCGGCTGGGCGCGGACTCGGTGAAGGCCTTCACGATGACGACGCTCAAGCTGGGCAACACGCCGCGGCTGATGACGAACATGATGCGCTGGTACGAAAGCCCGACGGGCGGCAACCGCTCGAAGAACACGCCGGGCGCCGTTTTCAACCGCAACACCGATGATTACGACCGCCGCCCGATCGAGTATTATCGCGACGAACTGGATGCCACCTATTCAACCTCGTCAGCAGCCTACACCGGCGCGCAAGGCAATTTCCCGGTCGGTGACCTGAACTGGTTCCCCGGCAAGAAGGCAGAGTGGGAAGATTACATCACGGGCGTGAGTCAGAAGCATTCCACAACCGTCGCCACCGGTTTCGTTCTGGAGCAGAATTATCCCAACCCGTTCAATCCCTCGACCAGCATTGCCTTCACGCTTGGCAAAACCGCCGAGGTGAGGCTGGAGATTTACAACGCGCTCGGCCAGCGCATCGCCACGCTGGTCCACGGCAGACTGCCCGCCGGCCAGCACCAGGTCGTGTGGGATGCGCAGAATGTGCCCTCCGGTATCTATTTCTACAAACTCGAAGCCGGCGCGTATCGCCAGACGCGCAAGATGATTTTGATGAAATAGGACCCGTTGACCTCCCTTCGCTTGACCGGCCGGCTGCACTGCGCAGCCGGCCGGTGAAGTGCTTCACGCGGAGGAATGCTGCCGCGGTGCAAGTCCCGGCTGCCCTCCTCTCGCAATCGCCTTCGGAGTGCCGATGACCGCACGACTCCGGCAATTTTCGCAGCGCCGCCGGCAGGTGAATCGCGCTCGCGATGCACTCTTGTGTTCGTCACGGCCGCAGGCAGGCAGAGCGTTGTCGCGGGCTTTGGTGATGTTTGCGATGCTGCTGCAGGCCGGCCGGGCGCAGCCGTTGGCCTTTCCCGGTGCCGAAGGTTTTGGCCGTCACACCAGTGGCGGCCGCGGCGGCAAAGTCCTCGCTGTCACCAATCTCAATGACAGCGGAGCCGGCAGCCTGCGTGCGGCGGTTGCGGCGCGTGGCGCCCGAACCATTGTCTTCAAAGTATCCGGCACCATTGCCCTGCGCTCCGCCTTGCGCATCAAAAATGGCGATCTCACCATTGCGGGGCAGACTGCGCCGGGCGACGGCATTTGCATCCGTGATTATCCTCTGATCATCACTGCGGACAATGTCATCATTCGTTTCCTCCGCATTCGATTGGGAGATGTGAACCGGCTGCAGGATGATGCCGTTTCGTGTCTCGGCCAAAGGAATATCATCATCGACCATTGTTCGATGAGCTGGGGCATCGACGAAGTGGCTTCGTTCTATGACAATGAAAATGCCACCGTGCAATGGTGCTTGATCAGCGAGAGCCTGAATGACTCTTATCACCGCAAGGGCAAGCACGGCTATGCCGGCATTTGGGGCGGCAAAGGTGTGACCTTTCATCACAATCTCCTGGCGCACAACGCCAATCGCAACCCGCGCTTCAACGGCAGCCGCACGCACGGCGCGCCGGAAAAAGAGCTGGTCGATTTTCGCAACAACGTGATTTACAACTGGGGTGAGAACAGCGCCTACGGCGGCGAGGCCGGCAAGCACAACCTCGTCGCGAACTATTATAAATTCGGACCGGCGACCGGCCACACCAGGAATCGCATCGTCGAGCCTTATGATGCCAAAGGCCGCTGGTATGTGGCGGACAACGAGGTGTACGGTTTTCCCGAGGTCACCACCGATAATTGGGCCGGCGTGCAGGGCAAGTTTGCCGGGTTGGGCAGGGTGGAGGCGCCGTTTCCCGTTGCGCCGGTTGTGACGCATGCGGCGGAAGCGGCTTTGGCATTGGTGCTCGCCTCTGCCGGCGCGTCGCTGCCCAGGCGCGACACCGTTGACGCGCGGATTGTCGCGGAAGTTCGCACCGGCACTGCAAGATTCGGCAACGGCGGTCTGGGCCTCATTGATTCGCAAGATCAGGTTGGTGGCTGGCCCGTGCTGCATTCCGCGCCCGCGCCCCGAGATGAAGACCGCGACGGCATGGCCGACGAATGGGAACGCCGCCACGGCCTCGATCCCACAAATCCCGACGATCGCAATGGCGACTACAATGGCGACCGGTATACCAATTTGGAAAAATATTTGAACCATCTGGCACAGCCCGCCGGCGATCTCACAGCAACAACGACTGACAGCACAACCAATGCCCGCGGTGAAAATCAATGAAAATCTCAACCCGTGCTCTTGCTTCACTCTGCCTCATTCCCGGCATTGCATTCAATCAGACGGACATGAACACTTCGAAAAACAAGCTTATCGTGCACGCGGACTCCGGCACGTTCACCATCAGCCGGCACATTTATGGCCAGTTCAGTGAACATCTCGGCCGCGGCATTTATGAAGGCATTTGGGTCGGCGAAGACTCACCCATTCCCAACACGCGCGGCATTCGCAATGATGTCGTCGCCGCTTTGAAGCACATCCGGGTTCCCAACCTGCGCTGGCCGGGCGGCTGCTTTGCCGATGAATATCACTGGCGCGACGGCATCGGCCCGCGCAAGCAGCGGCCCACGATGATCAACACGCACTGGGGCGGCGTGACCGAGGACAACAGTTTCGGCACGCATGAGTTTCTCGATCTCTGCGAGCAAGTGGGCGCCGAACCGTATATCTGCGGCAATGTCGGCAGCGGCAGCGTGGAGGAAATGTCGAAATGGGTGGAGTACATCACGTTCGACGGCGTCAGCCCGATGGCCGACCTGCGGCGCAAAAACGGCCGGGACAAACCGTGGCGGGTGAAGTTTTGGGGCGTCGGCAATGAAAACTGGGGCTGCGGCGGCAACATGACAGCCGAATTTTATGCCGATCAATACAAGCGCTACGCCACCTATTGCCGCAACTATGGCGACAATCAGCTTTTCAAAATTGCCGGCGGCGCGGGGGGAGGCGATTTTAATTGGACGGAAGTATTGATGAAAAAAGTCAACCGCTGGCAGATGAGCGGCCTTTCGTTGCATCACTATTTCGTGAATGGCACCTGGGAAAACAAGAAGTCGGCAACTGTCTTTGACGAGAGCGAATATTTCACCCTCATCGCCTCCAGTCTGGCGCTGGATGATTTGCTGGCCGGCCACATCAAGATCATGGATCAATATGATCCCGAAAAACACATTGGCTTGATGGTGGATGAATGGGGCGTCTGGCACGCCGGCGAGCCGGGTTCCAACCCGGGATTTCTTTATCAGCAGAATACCCTGCGTGATGCTCTTGTCGCAGGAATTGCGCTCAACCTTTTTCACAAATACTGTGATCGCGTCCGGATGGCCAACATCGCGCAAACCGTGAACGTGCTGCAGGCGATGATTCTGACGGACATGGAGAAAATGATCTTGACACCGACGTACCATGTTTTCGATCTCTACCAGGCTCACCAGGACGCGCTTTACCTGCCCTCGGAGTTGCAGACGGAGAGTTACGAACACAACGGCAGAAGCATGCCTGCGCTCAGCGTCTCATGCTCGCGGACGCCGGCGGGCAGCCTCACCATCAGCATCGTGAATGTGCATCCCCACCGGAACATGCCGCTGGTGTGTGAGCTGCGCGGCGCACGGCCGGCGGCTGTTTCCGCCAGAATTCTGACCGCGCCACAGTTGAATTCCCACAACACGTTTGCCCAGCCTGAGAACGTGACGACTGCCGCATTCAAGCGGGCCGCTGTGAAAAACGGCATGCTCAACGTTGAGGTGCCGGCCAAGTCGGTTGTCGTGCTGCATGTCCAGTAGCGCACCAGGGCCTTGCGGGTTGCCGGCCTTGGTGGCCATCGCACGCCGGGCGTGGCGGTGACGATTCAGGAAAATACCCGGAGGGAGAATGACAAGGCGAGATTACCTCCAACGCAGTCAGAACAAGCAGGCACTCATTCGCAAGCGCCGCCGGCGGCTGCCGGCAAAGCCTGGCGCACTTTGGGTGCTGGCTGCGCTGCTGTGGCTGCCTCCGCTTTGGGCGCAAAACGTCGGCAAGATTGCCGGCACGGTGACGGATGCTGCAAGCGGCAATCCTCTGCCCGGCGCAAATGTTCTCATTACCGGCACCCGCATGGGAGCGGCGGCAGATGCCGGCGGCGAATACTTCATTCTGAATGTTCCGCCCGGCAAATACGAGCTGCGCGCCAACATGATTGGCTACGAGGCGACCGTGGTCGTGCAGGTGATCGTGAATGCCGGCCGCACCACCACCATCGATTTCAAACTTGAAGAAGAAGCGCTGGCAGGCGAAGAAGTGGTGGTACAGGCCATCCGGCCCGAGGTGGAGCTGGACAAGACTGCCACCAGCGCGATCGTGCGCTTCGACGAAGTGCAGACGCTGCCGGGCATCCGCGACATCAGCGATGTCATCAATCTCGCCGCGGATGTGAGTGACGGCCACTTTCGCGGCGGGCGCACGGGCGAGGAGTATTATCTGCTGCAAGGCATGGGCATCGTCAATCCGCTCGATCGTTCCTCGGCGTTTCTGCCGATCATGAGCGGCGTCGAGGAAGTCGAAGTGATCACCAGCGGCTTTGGCGCGCAATACGGCAATGCGCAATCCGGCGTGGTGAATATCTCGATGAAGGAGGGCGATTCGCAAGTCTGGCGGTCGCGGGTCGAATCGCGCCTGCGCGCGCCGGGACGGAAACACTTCGGGCCGAGCGTCTTCGATCCCAATGCCAACGATTACCTCCGGCTGTTGCGTGATCGCCAGGTGTGGCTGACCGGAGATCCCGGCGCTGATCAAGTGCAGCCCTACTACGGGGCGATGGCTTCGGGACTCACCAGCAGTTTTGCGGGAGACACGCTGGTGCAAGTGGCCGTGGCCCAGGCGCTGTGGGAGCAATCGCGCCGCGACCTCGGGCGAACCTATGGCAACGATCTTGATTACTCTCTGGAAATGGCGACGGGCGGACCGATCAATTCTCGCATGCGCATGTTTCTGGCCTTGCGCTCCAACCGGCAAATGCCGGTTTTCCCCACCGAGCTGCCCGATGCCGAGCAGCAAGCCATGGGCAACGTGGTTGCCGATCTTGGCGCGGCGACCACGCTGCGTTTGAGCGGCGGCTTCACCCATCTGAATGATCATGTTTTTCCCGGTGCCAACAGTGTGGGCGGCTACCAGCGCTGGCTGTGGGATCGCATTACCGGCGTGCGCAACCGGAAACGAATCAACACCCAGCTTGGCGTGCGTTTCACTCACACCCTCAGCCCGAGCACGTTTTATGAACTGAAGTTCAACTCGCTCTTCACCAACAACCGCCAGGGCGCCACGCCCGTGCCCGACGTGCTGCCCCCCTCGGTGGATTTCAATTGGGTGGTCGGTACGATTTCCCACCCGAACAACAATTCTCCGGATCGCCTCAATTATCAAGCGGGATACGACACCTTTACCAGGGAAAAGACGCGCACGATCTCCTTTGACGGCGCCCTGACCAGCCAGTTGACGCATGCGCATTTGTTCAATGCCGGTGCACAGGTCAACTCCTATCGCCTCGAGGTGTCGAATTTTCTGAGCGTGCGGTCGAGCCGGCAACTCGAGCGCTACACCGCGCATCCCTTCGAGGCGGCGGCCTATGTGCAGGACAAGATGGAATTCGAGGGATTGATCGCCAACGTGGGATTGCGTTTTGACATGTGGTACTCGGGCGTGGATTACTTTGTTGATCTCTACACCCCGTTTGGCAATCCCGATTCGCTGGGCCGATTCAATCCCGACAAGGCGCTGCGAAAAAGCCCGCCGGTTTACGGCCGCTTGCAGCCGCGCCTGGGTTTTTCCTTTCCAGTCTCGACCAACACCGTCTTTCATATCAACTACGGCTCTTTCATGCAACGGCCGTCATTCCAGTACATCGTTTCACAGCGTCTCGGCCAGCGCTTGAACGATCCCGTCATTCTCGGCAATTCCAGACTCGAACCCGAGACCACGAACAGTTACGATATCGGCGTGGTGCAGGGCCTGGGCGAAGGATTTACGCTGGATGTCAGCGGCTACTACAAGGATGTCAAGAATCTCATTCAACAATCGAATTTCATCGACGACCGGGCGGGTTATCAAGTCAGCTCGTACTTCAATTTGGATTACGCCGACATTCGCGGCTTTCGCATCGCGCTGAGCAAGCGGCGCGGCGCGCTCACCGGCTCGATCAACTATCAATACGGCTATGCCACCGGCAAAAGCGCGACCGCCACTGCGGCCACGCCCATTTTCAATCGTGATACGCTGGGGGTCGTGACTACTGATCTGACCAACGTGCCCACGCGCGATATTCTGTTGGATTTTGACCGCACGCACAATGTCGTGATCACTGCCGGCTATGTGACGCGAAAGGATTGGGGGCCCTCCGTGTCCGGCATTCGCCCCCTGGCAGATATGAACTTCTCGGTGTACTCTGTGATTCGGAGCGGCAGGCCATACACCTCGCCTTCCGACATTCGGCTGATCAATGTCAAGCGCGCGCCGATGGAGTACAACACGGATTTACGGATAACAAAGTCAATCCGCAATTTCTTCGGTATACCCGCGAATTTGTACGCGGAAGTGTTCAATCTCTTCAACAACAAAATCCTCAATTACGATTACTTGTTTGAGCGGCCCACGGCAACCAACCCCAATCTCCCGCTGCAGTACTATGAAGCCTGGGGCGTCGACGACAGGCAAAACGGCATTCGGTACTGGTGGGACAAGGGCAGGCAGGGGCCGTTCAGCGTCGATCAATCGTTTTTGATTTACGGCAATGAGCCGCGATCTTTCAGTTTTGGAGTCGTTCTCGAATTCTGAGGACATATCATGACAGAATAATTGAACGGCAGAATGATCCAATCCCAGGCCATGAATTCGGACTCCCTTCGATGATTCAAATTCAATCGCAACCGGCAAAACCAAAGGCTGATCATTCTGTCGAACAATCATCCTGCCACCAAAATATGGTTGAAGAAAAAATGAGACACCTCGGATTCACGATCCTGCTGTTGGCCGTCGCGCTCGGCGAGAGTTACGCGCAGCAGCGTGACTGGCGCGTGCACCGCCGCGGCCTGCTGCATCAAGCCGTGTACAACACCGGCGAGCTGGGCAGAGCCTACAATGCCGGCGGCACCGTGCAGCCGGGCAGCCCCGCCATGGAATATCCGCCCTATTCCAGCATTGTGCTCGACCGGGTGAATTATCCGGGCCAGCACAATTCCTTTGGCAGCGGCATTTGGATCGCCGGCACGCGCGCGAGCGGCAGGAGCTACGCGTTCTGCGGCGCGGTTTCCAACACCAGCGGCGATCCCATTACCGTGGTCGGCGTCTACAGCACGCCCCTTGAATTAAGAAGGATCGAAAACTTCCCGGTGCTGGCAGGCGGCGATTTGAATCCGGCCTTCAATCCCGACGAAGCGGAAGAGATCATAATCTCACGCTGGGATACGCCGGTTGGCATCAGGGTCACGCGGACCAGCCGCGCCTGGAGTTATCCCGGTTACGACAGCTTCATCATTTACGAATATGAATTCGAGAACGTGACGGGCGGGACGATCTCAGATGTGTTCATCACCTTTGCGAATACGTTTGGCCCTTCGATGTTCGGCTATCAACGCAATCATGGCGCGTGGTCGGAGAGCGCATTTCGCGGCCAGCCGCCGGCGGGATTGGGCGATCATTTCGCGCGCTTCGATCTCAAGCGCTGGATGAGTTACAATCATGAACGCGACGGCCTGCCGGATCCGGATTTCTTTGCGACCTGGTCCACGCCGGGCAATCGCGGCGGCCTGAACTCGCCGCAGGCCGTGGGCTTGCTGGTGCTGCATTACGACTACGACCATTTGAGCCGCAGAGACCAAACGCAGCAGGTTTTTCTCACGGCGGCCGACAGTGCAGGCATGTGGGATGCGAACGGCAGGGCGAAGCAGCCCTTCCTGCTGCGCTATGAAAACGGCAACCTGCCCGCTGAAGCAAAAACCATGACCTGGATGGATCCCACTACACAACGCAAGACCGGCATCTGGCAGGGCGTCACGGATTCGACGCGTTTCCGCAATCAGTTTGAGCCCGCCCTTTGGCCGTATTGGAAAGGCCGCACCAAAAGCTCGGCAAATCTCTCGTGGTGGCAGCCGGTTTCGCGCGGCTATGGGTTCTATCCCTATCTGCTTGCGGCGGGTGAGAAGATGCGGTTTGCGGTGGCAGAAGTGGCAGGCTATGGCCCGGGTGTGGCGGGTGACCGGAAATACAAAGATCTCGGTGGAACCGTGCGTGCCGGTGTTGATGCGGGCGCCTGGTTCAGCCCCGTGCCGAGTTGGTTCGACACCTTGCAATATCCGAATTTGGGCAGCAAGAATTTCATCGGCAGCACGTACTTGCAGAATCATCCGCTGCCGTGGTATGTAACGCCCGGGGTGGTGTCCATCCGCGATGTCGCGGATCGCGCGATTGAGATGTACACCGGCAGGCCGCTGGTGAAGCACGATACGCTGCAATACAAGCCCGAGGAGGCGCCCGCCACCGGCCGCTACAACACCGTTCCGATTCCAATTCCGGCGCCTGCCATTCGCATTGCAGACACGCGCGCAGCGGCCAACCGGATCATTTGGGGGCCGCAGGTCGAAGCCTTCGCCTCGCCGCGCTTGCGGGCCGCGTTCAGCCATTACGAGGTGATGCGCGCCCCGCATCCGTTGGGGCCCTGGACGGTCATCGACTCGGTATCAGCGGGAGATCCGCGCTACTTTCGCAACGGCGAATATGCGGTGCTCGATCCCAACAGCAATCTCGGCGACAATGTTGCTTATGCCGTGGTCACGGTGGATCAACTGGGCGGGAGAAGCGGCATGACCAATCTCACAACGCACGAAACGCAGGCGCCGCCGGCGGAGACTCTCGGAAAGGTTTATGTCGTGCCCAATCCGCTGATTGTGACGAGCGGCCTGACGGGTTCTGATCCCGGCGGCGAGATCAACGATCGCATTCAATTCCTGGGATTGACGAAGCGCTGCACCATTCGAATTTTTTCCTACACCGGCCAGTTGATCATCACGCGCGAACATGATCGGGAAACCTACGGCAATCCCTGGTATCAGCTCAGCGTCAACAATCAAATCATCGCTTCGGGCGTGTATTATTTTGTCGTCGAAGACCGCGACACCGGCGCGCGGTCAAGCGGCAAGTTCGTGGTCATTCACTGACTTCTTCAAAGTGAAGTTTACGCGCGAAAAACAAAACCTCTCACGCAAGGCCGCAAAAGCGCGAAGCAGCATCAAAGAAGGCGCGTGGCGCATCCTTGCGTCTTCGCGCTTGTGCGTGCGCTTTTGATTTTTTCAGGTCCAGCTTGCCGGCATTGGGAGAGTAAACATGAATTCTCAGAAAATGAAGACACGATTTCTCGTCCTTGTTCTGTCAGCAGGCACACTCTGCGCTTCTGCCGCGCAGGCGCAGAAAGTCGGCAGCACCTCGATGCAGTTCCTGAAGGTGATGCCTTCGGCGCGCGCGACGGCGCTGGGCGAGGCGTATGCCGTGTGGGCCACCGGCGCCGAGGCCATCTTCTGGAATCCCGCCGGCCTCGCCCGTCTCGACCACATGGAGTTGACTTCCACCTATACCAACTGGCTCTTCGATTCACAACAGGGCGCACTTGCCTTCGCGCTCGCCATTGCAGGATTCGGTGCGCTCGGCCTGCAAGTCCAGTATGTCGATTTCGGTGAGTTCGAAGAAACCACCAACGCGCGTCCCTACATCAGCAATCCCGAAGGCCCGGGACTCACGGGCAGAACGTTCAGCCCTTACAGCTTCGTCGTCGGCGTCTCGTACGGCCGCGATCTCACCGACAAGTTCTCCGTGGGCCTGGGCATGAAATACGCGCACGAGTCGCTGTACGATGGCCGCAGACTGACGGCGCAAGTGCGGCAGGGCGTGTTCGAAGAAGTCGACACCTGGGCGAACGGCCTGCTGTTTGATTTCGGCATTCGTTACAACACCGGTTATCGCTCGATTCATCTCGGCTCCGCGGTGCAAAATTTCGGCGGGGATGTAAAGTATGCCAGGGAATCGAATCCCGTTCCGTTGTTATTCCGCTTCGGCATTGGCGCAGACGTGATCGGACGCGAGGGCCTCCTGCGCTCCGGCAGTGAAGACAGCCGATTGAGCATGGCATTAGACATCTTTCATCCCAACGATTACGCCCAGCAGATACATGCCGGGGTGGAATTTGAGTTCGCCGGTTCGTTCGCTTTGCGCGGCGGCTACAAATTCAATTACGATTTCGACGGCTTGACGCTCGGCGGCGGCGTCAAGCATGCACTCGAAGGCCTCCGGCTGTCGGCAGATTACAGCTATGGCGCCATGGGAACCTACCTCGGCCAGGTACAGCGAATTAGTCTGGGAATTGCGCTACCATGAAAAACTCTATCGTTTGCAGAGAGAGCAAAAACGCTCACGCACAGGCGCAAAGTCGCAAAGAAATCGCAAGGAAAAAACTTCGCGTCTGCTGCGCGGCTCTGCGGTTTTGCGTGCTGCTTTTGCTTTTGGCGCGATCACTTTTCGCGCAGGGCTACGGCGGCGCGTTGACGTTTCAGGGAATCGATCACTATGCCCTGCATTCCGCCGCCAGCCGGGCCATGGCCGGCGTCAGCATCGGGGTAAAACAGGATGCCGGCTTGATGTTTCAGAATCCGGCGGCATTGCGCTCCTTAACGGGAATGCAGGTGGCGCTTGGCGGGCTATGGTATTCCCGCGATTTGGAACAGGAACAGAACTATGCCCCGGTGAGATACTATCCGAATCTCAGTCTTCTCCTGGAGGGGCTGACTGCGAGAATTCCCGACCCGGATACGACGCTTGTCGGTTTCACCGCGCAGGATACGGTGCAAAGGCCGTACGACAGCATTGGTCCGAACTGGTCGCGCTCGAAAAATCACAGCAGGCCGTTGCACGCAGTGCTGGCCATGCCGTTTTCATTGGGAAAGATCAAAATGGTTGCGGGGATCGGCGCGGTCAATTACGCCGACTTGAATCATGTTTATCAAAACAACAATGTTCTTTCCCCCAGCATCCTGTCGCAGCGCCCGCTGCCAACACTGCGCCCGGCTGATGATAATCCCCTGCCGGTGAATTGGTCGCAGACGATGCGTTCGCGCGCCGGCTCGCTGCAAGGTTACGGCATTGCCCTGGCCGGCAGCGTGTTGAAAAATCTTTCCCTTGGTTTCAGCGGAATGATCCTGGACGGCAGCAGTGAGGAGGTTGAACAAGAGGTGGCCAGAGGAAGACTCACATTTTATTCGAATGCCTTTCGTGCGGATTCGGTTTACCGCAGAATCACCAAGACCGGCACTTCGGATTTCAGCGGCACCGAATTCACCCTGAGCAGCATGCTCACCGGACGTTTCGTCAGCGCGGGTTTTTCGATCAGACCGCCGGCAACCATCACGCGCAACTATGCCATGCAGGTGGCAACCGATACGACCGGCACGCCCTCCCTCTCGACAATTCTTGGTGAAGACGAACTGCGACTGCCCTGGCGCGGCAGCCTCGGCCTTGCGCTCGCCCCCAGGGAAAATTTGACTCTGGGCCTTGAGTATGAATTTCGTCCTTATGATTCCGCCACGTATCGCGACACAAGCGGCGCTGAAACCTCGCCCTGGCTTTCCGCCTCGCTCTTTCGTTTCGGCGTGGAATATCGCATCGCCTCCTGGCTGGCGCTGCGCGGCGGCATGCGCGGTGAAGCAGAAGTCTTCGAGCCGGAGGGAAATCAGATTAAAGGTGAACCGGTGACATACACGGTCTATTCCGCCGGTGCCGGAATCACGCACACCGCCCTGCACTTGAGTGTGACGTATGAAAACAGCGTGCTGAAGTACCAGGACATTTGGGCCAGCGCGATCAGCAAGAATCGCGAGCGGCGTCACACGTTCATCGCGCAGCTCTCATATGAGATTCCCTGGGGCATGAGCCAGACGAGATAAGGCGTGAAGAGGGCCATGCGGAACAATCCCTTGGTCATAACTCAAGGAGGCATATCATGAAGAAAAGCATGACAGTGGTGTTCGCCCTTGTCCTGCTGTCCGTTTCGGCCACTTCCCTCCTGGCGCAGGCAGTTGGAGACTATCGCACGCGCGCCAGCGGCAATTGGAGCGTGGCGCAGAACTGGCAGCGGTTCAACGGTTCCACGTGGGCCAACGTTGCCACGCCGCCAGACGGGTCTGAAACCATCACGATACTGAGCACGGATTCCATCTTCGTCAACGCGCCGGTTGCGATCACCGGCACGCTGATCAACAATGGGATTGTGGAGCCCGGCGCAAACCTGACCATCGCCAATGGTGGCACCTATCAGCATGATCGTGACGGCGGCCGGGTGCCGCTGGCAACCTGGGCGGAAGGCTCAACCATGTTGGTGACGGGCGTAACCGCAACCGCCCCCAATGACAGAGATCAGGATTACTACAATCTCACCTTCAACACGCCGGGGCTGCTCGCAAATCTCAACATGAATCTGAATGGCAATACCATCGGCGGAGATGTCAGAGTCATCACCACCGGCGCCACCAATCGTTGGTACCTCACCACGGCGCTCGCCACCGATACGGCAATCGTGACGATCATGGGCGACGTGTTGGTTGAAGCCGGCCAGTTTTCCGTGCAGGGCACGAGCAACGCGCAAACAGTTTTCGAAGTGCATCATTATGGCGATATCGTGGTGACCGGCGGCAACTTTTCAATTGCGCGCGGCTCACAGGCAGGGGGCAAGACGACCTGGTTTCTGCACGCCGGCAATTTCTCCATGTCCAATGCGACAACTCAAAACTCCAATGCCACCCCGGGCGGCGCCAAATTTGTTTTTGCCGGGGCCGGCACGCAAACCCTGACGCTGGGAACGGGAAACACCCTGACCTCTCTTCCCATTGAAATCAGCAGCGGCACGACCCTCGACATGGGCGCCAGCGTGCTGGCAGGCAGCGGCACCTTCACGGTGAATCCAGGAGCCACCTTGCTGACCGCCCTTCCCGGCGGCGTGGCGGAGATTCTCAGCGCGGTCACGGGAGCGGTGACGCTGGCGGACGGATCAAGTTACGGATTCAATGGCACCGCCGCGCAAGCAACCAGCGTTCGCATGCCAACGACGGTCACCGATCTCATCATCAATAATCCCGCGGGTGTGATACTCTCGCAAGCCACGACCATCAACGGCGTGCTTCGGCTTGTGAACGGCGAGTTCGACAATACCATCCCTTTCACGCTCGGTCCGAATGGATCGATTTCGTTTGAAGGCGGAAGGCTCAAGTTCCCGGTTTCGGTTGCCGAGCGACAACATGAGGCGCCGGCATCTTTCTTCCTCGAGCAGAACTATCCGAATCCTTTTAATCCATCGACGATCATAAGATTCGGACTGCCTGCTGCGTCGCGGGTGACCGTTGAAGTATTCAACACGCTCGGGCAGAAAGTCGCCACGCTTTTCGACGGCCGCAAAGCCGCCGGCGTGCATCATGTACAGTTCGATGCCGGCCATCTCAGCGACGGCGTCTATTTGTATCGCATCCAGGCAGGGGACGTCATTGCCATGAAACGCATGGTCTTGATGAAGTGACCCCGACAGAGGTTGCGATTCGTGCGGGTGTCATGCAGTTGGGGAATAGGGAAGAGCCTTGGCGGTCAGCATTCTGTTGCCGGTCTTCCAGAGCGCTGCCCGGCCTGTCATCCTGCCGGGAGCCGGTGAAGCGGTGAGCATCGTGCTCGTTGCTTCACCGGATCCCTGCAGCAGGGGCGGGGCCAGGAGAGATTTCGAGGCAACCGTGCAGCAGGCTGAATGACAAGTTGTTTGATCGAAGAGGTGGATCTGTCACCTGTCAACCCTGCAAACCATCAGAAAAATGGAGAAGGGTGCCATGAGAACTGTGAAACTGACACTCTGCGCTGCTGCACTTGCTGTCTTCGTCTCACGCCCGGTGCTCGCGCAGCAGGCGGGAGATTATCGTTCCGCCGCCAGCGGGAATTGGAGCGCGCCAGCAACCTGGGAGACGTTTGATGGAGCAATCTGGGTCGCGGCGGCTGCTGCGCCGGCGGGAACTGAAACCATCACGGTGCGCGGCGATGATACGGTGCGTGTGGAGGTTGCGGTGAGTGTCGCCGGCCACATTAAAGTGGAAGAGACCGGCCTGCTCGAAATCAGCACGGGTTCTTTGTCATTTGACAATGGCAGCACCTACGAACATGCCCGTGACGGCGGCAGCATCCCCGTGGCGACGTGGGGACAAGGTTCAACCGTGCTTCTGACGGGCACCATCCAGGAGGCTCCGGCCAACAGAAATCAGAGTTTCTACAACATCACCTTTAATACGCCCAATCTGGGTCGCAACCGCGACATGGGATGGAATGACATCGTCATCGGCGGCACCGTGCGGGTGATCAACACCGGCGCGTTCAGATGGCAGATGTCCTCCGCTGCCGCCACTGACACGGCGGCCTTTGCGATCATGGGCGATGTGATCGTCGAGAACGGGCAGTTTGCGGTGCAGGGCACCAGCAATGCGCAGACAACTTTCATCGTCCATCACTTCGGCAACCTCCATGTTACCGGCGGCAACTTTTCGCTGGCGCGGGGCTCACAGGGCAATGGTTCGGGGACGACGACGTGGTATTTGCGCCGGGGCAATTTCACGATGGACAGCGCCGCAACGCAAAACTCCAATCCCACGCCGGGAAATGCAAAATTCGTGTTTGCGAAAAACGACACGCAGCAGGTGAAATTCAAGAACGTGACCTATGCCGGCGGCCGGATTCATTTCGAAGTTGCCGACACGAGCACCATGGCAATCATCGGGCCTTTTGTCGTCAATGGAACTCTGGTCAATCGTGGTGCCGTTGTGCCGCAGGATACGCTGACATTCACCAACGGCGCAGTTTATGAGCATGCCCGCAACGGCGGCAGCGTGCCGCTGGCTGTCTGGCAGGAAGGCTCGACCGCATTGTTCACCGGCATCACCACCACGGCGCCGGAAAATCGCGGGCAGGATTACTACCATCTCACGCTCAACACGCCGGGGCTGGTTTCGAATCGCGATTTGGCTTTGGATGGCAACACCATTCACGGCAATCTCACGGTGATCAACACCGGCTCGGCGCGCTGGCAACTGGTGGGCGGCGCCTCGGGCACGGTGACGATCATGGGCGATGTGATCATGCAGGCCGGCCAGTTGGCGACGCAGGGCACCAGTAGCGCGACGAATGTTGTGGTTGAGCACTACGGCGATGTCAATGTTACCGGCGGCAACTTTTCCATTGGCAGAGGTTCACAGGGCAGCGGCGCAGGCACGACGATTTGGAATCTGCACGAAGGCAATTTTGTGATGGCGAATGCCACGACGCAGAATTCCAATCCCACGCCCGGCAATGCCAGGTTTGTCTTCACCAAAGACGGCGGCACCCAGAACCTGACGCTCTCGAATGTGACATATGGCGGCGGCGGCCTGCCGATTCAGGTCGACAGCCTGGCGACGTTGAACCTGGACACGACTGCCGTGCGTGGCAATGGCGTTTTCATTCTTTCTGCCGGCGCGACTTTGCAGACCGCGCGCGCCGGCGGACTGGATGACGCCCTCGGCACAACCGGCGTCGTGACGCTCAGCAAAGCGGCCAACTTCACGTTCAACGGCATCCAGCTTCAGGCGCCTGGCGCGCTGCTGCCGGATACCATCGGGGTGCTGACGCTGTCGAATCCTGCCGGCGTCGCCTTCAACGACACGGTGAAGTGCACGGAATTGCTGGTGAGCTCCGGCGCCATCATGCTGGTCGATTCGTTGGGCAGTGTGACGACTGATTCCGGTTCGGTGGCTGGCACCATCGTCAATGCCGGCGCGCTTGCTGCGATTGCGCCGTTGAACTTCGGAAATGGCTCTGTTTATGAGCATGCCCGCAACGGCGGCAGCGTGCCGCTGGCTGTCTGGCAGGAAG
>JBBIKM010000035.1:24298-25489 GCA_037445455.1 bacterium
ACAGCCTGGCGACGTTGAACCTGGACACGACTGCCGTGCGTGGCAATGGCGTTTTTATTCTGAGCGCAAACGCCACTCTGGCGACGGCACACGCCGGCGGTATTGCCGGCGCGGTGCAATCCACCGGCGCGCTCACCTTCAACGCAGGCGCGAACTACCTCTTCAACGGAAGCGTTGCACAAGTCACCAGCGCGCTCATGCCGGATACGGTGAATGGCCTGGCGATCAACAATGAAGCCGGCGTGGTGCTTTCGCGGGCCACGGTGATAAACGGGGTGCTGCGCCTCATGGCCGGTGAGTTCGATAATACCATTCCCTTCAAGCTGGGGCCGAATGGCGCGATTTCGTATGAAGGCGGACGCCTCAAGGTGCCGGTCTCGGTGGAGGAACACAAGTCGGAGATTCCGGCGGAATTCGCCTTGTTTCAAAACTACCCGAATCCGTTCAATCCATCAACAACCATACGCTATCATTTGCCCGCGCCGGCCCGCGTCACTCTGAAGATCTATGACGTCATGGGTCGCGAAGTCGCGGAGCTGATGAACGGCAGGCAGCACGAGGCCGGCGCTTATGATCTTTTGTGGAACGCGCAGGGCATGGCCGGCGGTGTGTATTACCTGCGCCTTTCCGCCGGCGACTTTGTTGCCGCCCAGAAACTCGTGCTGCTGAAGTAGAACAGCGAAAAGGGGCGGAGTGAGTTGCCGGCAGGATGATTTGCAACTCCTCCCCTTGACGGTTATCCCTGCAAGGGAACCTGAATTGCGCAATTGAACGCCGAGGCGCGTGCTTGAATGCCGCCGGCGTTCATTTGCGCGGAAGCGCGGCTCGGGAAATCTCATGTTTCGGATTATCGCTCCAGCACTCATTGCCTTTGCGAAGATTGCCTTCGCACAAGACGCCGTGGTTGATGCCGCCTATTCCGGCAGGCCCGGCGCGCTGGTGGCGGGCGCGCCGCGCTTCGCCACGATTGGCGCCGCACTCGCTGCTGTTCCGCAGGACAATGCACGGCCGTTCGTCATCTTCATTAAAGCGGGACGCTATGACGAGAAGCTGATTGTCGACCGGCCGTTCGTTCATTTCATCGGCGAAAGCCGCGACAAAACCATCATCACGCATGCGGATTGTGGCGACACGCCCTCTCCGCATGGCGGCAAACTGGGAACGCAAGGCAGCTTCACGCTGCAAATCAGC
>JBBIKM010000035.1:25505-40540 GCA_037445455.1 bacterium
AATCTTACCATTGAAAACGGTTTCGATTATGATGCCAACGCCGCCAAGGCCGATGATGATCCGACCAAAGCGCAAAACCCGCAAGCGGTTGCGGTGATGACAACCGCCGCCAGCGATCGCGCGGTGTTTTGCAATTGTGTGATCAGAGGGTTTCAGGACACCCTGTACGCCGACGCGGGCCGCCACTATTTTTACGGCTGCCGCATTCTTGGTCATGTGGATTTCATCTTCGGCGCGGGCCAGGCGGTTTTCGAAAACTGCGAGATTGTTTCGCGCGATCGCAAAGGCAGGGATCCCACCGGTTACATCACCGCGCCCAGCACCGCGATGGCCCATCCGTTCGGCTTTCTGTTTATCGCATGCCGCTTGTTGAAGGAGACGCGGGATGTGCCGGCCGGCTCGGTGCGGCTGGGCCGGCCGTGGCATCCCGGCGGTGATCCGGCTGTCGAGGGCAGTGCGGTTTTCATTCGCTGCTTCATGGATGATCACCTCGGCCCGGAAGGCTACGCCGCCATCTCCGTGCGCGATTCCACCGGCCAGCGCATCTGGTTTGAAGTGAAACCGGATTCGCGTTTCTTTGAATTTGAAAGTCACGGCCCCGGCGCGATCAAGAGCGCAAAGCGGCCGGTGCTCAATGAAAAGGCAGCGGCGTACTATTCCGCTGCAAACGTATTGAATGGTTGGTCGCCCGCTTGTCCGCAACGGGCCGATTGAAAAGGCCGGTTCTTGATGAAAATAATCCTGGTCTGTCTCTGGTTTATTGTCTTCACGCCGCCCGTGCTGGCGCAAAAATATGTTGCCGCCGATGGCGATGATGCCAACCCCGGAACGTTCGAGCAGCCGTTCGGTACCATCGCGAAAGCCGTTGCCGAAGTCCTGCCCGGTGACACGATCTACGTGCGCGGCGGGGTATATGCCCTCACCAGCACCATCACCATCTCCGCGGCGAAGAGCGGAACCGAAGACCGGGCGATCACGCTAACGGCGTTCGCCGGGGAAGTCCCCCTGCTCGACTTTTCCGGCCAGCCCAATGGCGCCAAGGGCATCAGTCTGCGCGCCAATTACTGGCATATTCGCGGACTGCAAATCAAAGGCGCGGGCGACAACGGCATGGAGATCAATTTCGGCTCGCACAACCTCATTGCGAACTGCGCGTTCTTTGAGAATCGGGATTCCGGCCTGCAACTGAGCAACGGCTCGGCGAACAATCGCATTATCAATTGCGATTCCTATTACAACGCCGATCCGCCGGACTATGCCGACGCCGACGGCTTTGCGCCGAAGCTCACCGTCGGCTCGGGCAATTCCTTCTACGGCTGCCGCGCGTGGGGCAATGTCGATGACGGTTGGGACGGTTATTTGCGCGGCGCGGATGATGTGACCACCACGCTCGAGAATTGCTGGACGTGGGGCAATGGCTACCTCAAAGACGGCAGTGATCCCGGCGCGCAAGCCAATGGCAACGGCTTCAAAATGGGCGGCGGCGACAACAGCAACAGCCAGCAATTGATGCATCATGCCATCTTGATCAATTGCGTGGCGTTCAACAACAAGCAGAAGGGATTCGATCAAAACAACAACGTCGGTTCAATGACATTGCTGAATTGCACCGGCTATGGCAACCGCGAGGCGAACTACAGAATTCAGCGCGCGCTCAATCCCGGGCAAACTTTGACCGTGAAGAATTGCGTGTCTTTTGCCGGCCAGGTGCAGTTGGGAAGCTTTGCGGTGCAGGAAACCAACAGTTGGCTGAATCCCTTCGTGGTCACCGCGGAGGATTTCTTGAGCCTCGACGCCGCGCGGGCCGGGGCGCCGCGCCAGGCGGACGGCAGTCTGCCGGAGATCGAATTCATGCATCTCGCCGCCGGCAGTGATCTGATCGATGCCGGCGTGGATCTCGGCCGGCCGTTCAAAGGCAGGGCGCCGGACCTCGGCGCCTTCGAAAGCGATTTCGGTACGAGGGTCAGGGAAAACAACTTTGTCCCGGCGGATTTTGGCCTGCGCCAGAATTATCCCAATCCCTTCAACCCAAGGACCAGGATCGAATTTCATCTCTCCCGAGCAGGACGCGTCAGGCTGACGGTCCAGAATGCCAGCGGCCAGTTGGTGGCAACCTTGCTGGATGGCAGCCTGGAACAAGGTTCGCATGCAATCGCCTTTGAGGCCGGCAGTCTTGCCAGCGGTGTCTACGTCTACAAAATTGAGACTTCGAATTTCACCCAGGCGAAGAAAATGCTGCTGCTGCGCTAGATCTGCCGGGAGGGGAGAGCAGAAGATGGTTGTGTTGTTGCCGGCGTGATCAAGACCAGCTTGCTTTCAGACGGCCTTGCATGTCGCAAAGCGGGATGAAATGAGGATGCCGTTCGCAGAACAATTTCACCCCTCGGAACGAAAAGCCAAACCAGAACTGAGTTCGAATTATGAAAAATCCCTGCAAGCACGGCCCCGCGGTTGGTGTCATGTTGCTTCTGATGAGCCTGGCCGTCTCTCCTCTTCCGCTGCGCTCCGGTGATCGGGCCAGCCAGAACGCTCCCCGCTTTCCTGAAATTCTCCTGCCAGCGTTTCCGGACAGGCAGTTCAACATTGTTGAATATGGCGCGGTCGGCGACGGCAGGACCATGAATACGGAAGCCATCGCCAAAGCCATCTCCGCGTGCGCCGCTGCCGGCGGCGGCAGGGTCGTGATCCCGGCCGGCATGTGGCTCACCGGTCCGATTCAATTGCAAAGCAACATCGATTTGCATGCGGCAAGCGGTGCGCTGGTGATCTTCAGCCCGAATCGCCGGGATTATCCTTTAATCGAAACCTGGTATGAAGGCCGGCTGGAATATCGTTGCATGCCGCCTCTCTTCGGAGAGAATTTGGAGAACATTGCCATCACCGGCGCAGGTGTGTTCGACGGTTCCGGCGAAGCGTGGCGGCCGGTGAAAAAGTTCAAGCTGACGGCCCTGCAGTGGCAGGAGCTGCTCGCCTCCGGCGGCGTGGTGGATCAGAAAGGCAGCACCTGGTGGCCCTCCGCCGCGGCGATGAACGGCGCGGATGAAATCGAGATTCTGCGCCAGAGCAACACGCCGCCGGAGCGCGCAGCGTATGAAAAATGGCGCGACTTTTTGCGGCCGGTGTTGCTGCAATTGAGCCGCTGCAACAAAATTCTGCTCGACGGCCCCACCTTTCAAAACTCAGCCGCGTGGAATCTGCATCCGCTGATGAGTGAGAACATCACGATTCGCAACGTCACGGTGAGAAATCCGTGGTATTCGCAGAACGGTGACGGTCTCGATCTGGAATCCTGCCGCAACGTCGCGGTTTACAATTGCAATTTCGATGTCGGCGACGATGCGATCTGTTTGAAATCAGGACGGGATGAAGCCGGCCGGCAGCGTGGCATGCCCACGGAGAATGTGCAGATTTATGACTGCATCGTTTATCACGGCCACGGCGGCTTCGTGATCGGCAGCGAAATGTCCGGCGGCGTGCGCAACATCGAGGTGCGCGATTGCACATTTATCGGCACCGATACTGGCCTGCGCTTCAAGAGCACGCGCGGCCGCGGCGGTGTGGTCGAGAACATTTACGTCAGTCGCATTCTTATGAAGGACATTCCCGCGGCCGCCATCACCTTCAACCTGTATTACAGCGGTCAAGCGCCGATTGTCGAACCGGGCCAGGCCGCCAGTTTCGACGGTGAACAGGCCGTGCCGGTCAGCGCCGCAACGCCGCAATTCAAGAACATTTTCCTCAGCGACATTACCGCGCGCGGCGCCGCGCAGGCCGTGGAGATGCTCGGCCTGCCGGAAATGCCGCTGCAGCGAATCGAACTGAAAGATGTGTCAATCTCCGCACAAAAGGGATTGCTTGGCATGAATGCGGATCATATCAGACTGACGAACGTCGAGATCCTGCCGCAATCCGGCCCGGCGCTGGCGTTTCATAACAGCACGAATGTTGCCATCGAGGCAGCGCGTTTTCCGGAGGGACTCGAAACATTCTTGTCCCTGTCCGGCACAAAAACGGCCGGCATCAATCTGAGCAAGGCCGGCGCGCTTGATGCGAAGAAACACTTGAAACTGGCCCCCGAAGTGAACGCAAGAGTTTTGCAGTGGGGAAACTGAAAAGGAACGGAACGCATGACAGGCTTTCATTCAAAATCGTGGCAGGGCGTGGTCGCAGCAACGATAATTCTGGCGCTGGCGTGCCAATCCCAGTCACCGCGCGGACAGGCACCCGTCGCGCATCACACGCCGTGGTCGGTGCGCATGGCGCAATCGGAAATGCAGCGCCGCGGCGACTCTTTCCTGTTCAATGACAGCACGAAATCGTCCTGGGTCTATGAAACTGCGGTTTTCATGAAAGCGCTCGAACAGGTGTGGCAGCAAACCGGCGAACAGAAGTATTTTGACTATATCAAGGCCTTCGCCGATTCCTATGTCGAGCCGGACGGCAACATCAAAACTTATGAATTGGAGGAATACAATATCGATCACGTGAATCCCGGAAAAGTCCTGTTGATGTTGTACGATGCCACGCACGATGAAAAATACAGGAGGGCCGCGGCCTTGAACATGCAGCAATTGGAAACGCATCCCCGCACGCGGGAGGGCGGTTTCTGGCACAAGAAAATCTATCCGTGGCAGATGTGGCTCGACGGCATTTACATGGGTGCGCCCTTTTATGCGGAGTACGCGAAAAGGTTCGACCGTCCCGCGGCATTCGACGATGTCGCGAATCAAATCATCTTTGTGGCCCATCATACCTATGATTCCACCACCGGCCTGTATTACCACGGCTGGGATGAGAGCAGGCAGCAGAAGTGGGCCGACCCGGTGACGGGCTGCTCGCCGAACTTTTGGGGCCGCGCGATCGGTTGGTATGCCATGGGCATTGTGGATGTGCTCGATTACTTCCCGCACGATCATCCCAAACGAGAAGAGATCATCGCGATTCTTCGCACCGTTGCGCGCGGCGTGTTAAAGTATCAGGATGACAAAACCGGGTTGTGGTATCAAGTGATGGATCAGGGCGGCCGTGAAGGAAATTTTCTCGAAGCTTCGGCCTCGTCGATGTTCGTGTATGCCCTTGCCAAAGCGGTGCGCAATGGTTATCTTGATCGCGCCTATTGGGCCGTGGCGGAAAAGGGCTATCGCGGCATTCTTGAAAATTTCATCAAGGTGGAAGCGGACGGCCTGATTACGCTCACGCAGATTTGTCAGGTTGCCGGACTCGGCGGCAAACCGTATCGCGACGGCTCCTACGCGTATTACGTGAGCACGCCGGTGGTGAGCAACGATCTCAAGGGGGTGGGGCCGTTCATCATGGCCAGCGTGGAGATGGAGAAGCAGCAGGGGGCGCGATGAGAGAACGTCAGGCAGGGACCCAGCGCGTTCAGGATCGGATCACCAGAGGCACACCGCAAGATTGAAGGGTGAACGGACAATTCAACGAACGGGCAGACTATGACAGCACTATTTGCGCTCGACTGGGTGGTGATCGCCGGCTATTTTCTCATCATTCTCGGAGTGGCTTGGTGGGTGAGCAAGCAAAGGCAGGATACGCCTGCTGATTATTTTCTGGCAAGCCGCCATCTCGGTTGGTTTGTGATCGGCGCTTCCATCTTTGCCTCCAACATCGGCTCCGAGCATCTCGTGGGCCTGGCGGGCACCGGCGCCACCGACGGTGTCGTCATGGCACATTATGAATTACACGCGTGGTGTCTGCTCGTGCTGGGCTGGGTCATGATTCCCTTCTACATGCGCTCCAAAGTCTTCACCATGCCGGAATTCCTGGAGCGGCGTTTCTCACCGACAGCGCGCACCGTGCTTTCCCTCATCTCGCTGGTGGCGTATGTCCTGACCAAAATCGCCGTGGGAATTTTCGCCGGTGGCATCGTTTTCAGCGTGTTGCTGCCGGATCTTCGGTTTCTCGGCCTTGACAGTTTTTGGACAGGCTCCATTCTGGTTATTGTGCTGACCGGCCTGTATACCATCTTTGGCGGCATGCGCGCGGTGGCCTACACCGAGGCGCTGCAGACGATCATTCTCATCCTCGGTTCGGCCATGGTCACCGTCTTCGGTCTGCAGGCATTGGGAGGATGGAGCGAACTGCGCGCGATCGTTGGACCGGAGATGCTCAACCTGTGGAAGCCGCTGGTGCCTGCCGGCGTTGAAAGCACGTGGGCACCCGTGCGCGAAGCGGGTCGCATGGCCTGGTATTTCAATGACGCCTACCCCTGGCTCGGCATGTTGTTTTGCGCGCCGATCATCGGTCTCTGGTATTGGACCACGGATCAGTATATCGTGCAACGCGCCCTGGCGGCACCCAATGAAACGGAGGCCCGGCGCGGCACGATCATGGCCGCATTCTTCAAGCTGCTGCCGGTCTTCATCTTCATCATACCCGGCCTCATCTGTTTTGCGCTGGCGCAAAGCGGGAAAATCCCGGTCTTGCGCGAACAGCTCTTCAGCGCCGACGGCCTGTTGTTGCGCGACCATGCGCAAAAAGCCTTCCCCTTGCTGGTGGCGACGGTATTGCCCATCGGCGTGCGCGGCATCGTGGTGGCGGGCTTGCTGGCGGCGTTGATGAGTTCGCTGGCCGGCGTCTTCAATGCCTCCTCGACGCTGTTCACCATGGACTTCTATTCCAGATTGCGGCCGCAGGCCACGCAACACCAACTCGTGTGGATGGGCAGAGTGGCGACGGCGGCCATGGTCGTGATCGGGTTGATTTGGATTCCGGTGATTCAAGGCGGCAAGGGCCTCTATGATTATCTGCAAGGCGTGCAGGCCTACCTCGCGCCCCCGATTTTTGTGGTCTTTTTTCTCGGCGTTTTCAACAAGCGCTTGAATGCCAAAGGTTGCCTGGCGGCGCTGATCACCGGCTTCGCGTTGGGTCTGTTCCGCCTGGCGATCGATACCCCGGTGAAACTGGTCCAGGGCTTCACTTATGCTGAAGGTTCATTCTTCTGGATCATCAATAACATTTTCTTTCAGTATTACAGTCTGCTCATCTTCCTGGTTTGCGTCGCAGTGATGCTTGCCGTCAGCTACATGACGGAGGAGCCGGCTTATGAAAAAATTGACGGCCTGACTTACGCCACGACTTCCCACGAAGACCGGGAAAAATCCCGCGCCAGTTGGAGCAGGGGCGACGTCGTGGCCTCCGGCATCGTGTTGGCGTTGATTCTGATGGCGTACCTCTATTTCACAGGATGAGAAGTAAGATAGAATGATTGATCGGCAAAACGATTTTCATTTCTATTGATGCTGCCAAATCAACATTCTGCCATTTGAGGAGACTGCCGTGGTCTGGGAACAAAGATGGCACCCCTTGCGCGAGGAATGGGTGATCATTGCCACGCATCGCCAAAATCGGCCGTGGACAGGTGAAACCGTTGCTGGCGCTACAGCCGGCGTGCCGGAATATGACTCTTCATGTTATTTGTGTCCCGGGAATACGCGGGTGAGCGGGAAACAAAATCCTGATTACCAGCAGACGTATGTGTTTGACAACGATCATGCCTGTGTGAGCTGGGAAGCTCCTGACATTTCAAATAAAGAAACGGGAATTTATCGAAGCAGCCCGGCGCGGGGCGTGGCGCGCGTGGTCTGTTACAGTCCCAAACACAATCTCACGCTGGCTGAGCTTGAAGTACCGGAGATCGTCACGTTGCTCAAGGTATGGCAGGAGCAATATCAAGAGCTGGGCAGTCACCCGGAAATCAATCATGTGCTGATCTTTGAAAACAAGGGCGAAGTTGTCGGCGTGTCGAATCCGCATCCGCACTGCCAGATTTATGCAACGAGCTTTGTGTTCAAGTTCATTGAAACCGAGGCCCGCGTCGCGCGCGAATACTTTGTGCAGCATGGCCGGCCGCTGTTTCAGGACATTCTCCGGGCGGAAAAAGCCGACGGCAGGCGCATTGTTTGTGAAAATGACTCTGCCATCGCTTTCGTCCCCTATTTCGCGCGCTACGCTTATGAAGTCTATGTCGCTCCCCGAGCGACGCATTTGAGTCTGGCTGACTTGTCGCACAGCGAGCTGCAGGATTTTTCCGCCGTCCTCAGGGAAGTCTTGATCAAGTTCGACAATCTCTGGCAAATGCCCTTTCCCTACGTGATGCCGCTGCATCAGGCGCCCACCGACGGGAAAGATTACAGCGGTTTCCATTTTCATATCGAATTTCATCCGCCCTTGCGCAAGCCGAATCTGGTGAAGTATCTGGCCGGCCCGGAGATCGGCGGCGGAAATTTCCTGAGTGATACCTCTCCGGAAGAAAAGGCGCTGGAATTGCGCAGGCAGGCGAATGTCCATTACAAGAGAGGCCCGTCACCAGAGCAAAACAATTCGTGCACGGCATGATTGCATGACAAAATCATTTCTGAAACAGTCGTTCCGCCGATAAATCATCGTGCCACAAAAGAAATCAGATGAAGCATGTACCGGATTGCTCAGAGCACAACGCCTCATCTGGAAGATGTCGATCGTTTTCTCGCGATCATAAACACGCTGGATCAGAACGCCGTCGTCCAGGCCCGGACCTTGTTTGATCCTGCAACGGAAATCATCGTTGCGCGCGCGCCGGGCCGGCTGGATGTGATGGGCGGCATTGCCGATTATTCCGGCTCGTTGGTGTTACAGTTACCGCTCAAAGAAGCAACGCTGGCGGCAATTCAATTAGCTTCCGGCAGGACGCTCAAAATTGTCAGCTTGAACGCCAGGGAAGAGGGATGGTCGTCATATTTTGAAATGAACCTGGATGATTTCGAGAAGCCGGCAGCTCCGCTCGACTATCCCGCGGCGCACAGATATTTTCAAAAGAACGCCGCGACCGCCTGGGCCGCCTATGTTGCAGGTGCCTTTCTCGTTCTGCTGAAAGAGAAAGCAGTGACGTTCAAGCAGGGTGCGCGCCTTCTGATTCATTCCGAAGTGCCGCAGGGCAAGGGTGTCAGCTCCTCCGCCGCGCTGGAAGTGGCCGTCATGTCTGCGGTGGCCGCAGCGTACAGAGTTGAAATACGCCCGCGTGAAATGGCGCTCTTGTGCCAGAAGGTCGAAAACCTGGTGGTTGGTGCGCCATGTGGCGTCATGGATCAAATGACCGCGGTGTGCGGCAAAGCCCGTCAGCTTTTGTCCCTGCTTTGTCAACCCGCTGTTTTGCAGGATCCAATCAAAGTTCCGGACGGGGTCTCGTTTTGGGGGATTGATTCGGGTGTCCGGCATGCTGTTTCCGGCGCGGCCTATGTTTCCGTGCGCGTCGGCGCGTTCATGGGATACCGGATCATCGCCGGGCTGGCCGGGTGCGGCATATCAGCAGAGCAAGGTTCACGACGGGTACGCGTCAATGACACGAAGTGGGATGGCTATTTGGCGAACATTACTCCCTCGGTTTACGAGCGCAATTATGCAGCGCATTTGCCGGAAACAATTGATGGGAGTTCCTTTATTGCACGATATGGCGGAACGACGGATCATGCAACAACGATCAATCCGGACGCCGTTTATCGTGTCGCCAAGCCAACAGCGCATCCCATTTATGAGCATTTTCGCGTGCGCACCTTTGCCGAGCTGCTGCAGAGTTCGATGCGCCAGCGGGCTTTGGAACAATTGGGAGAATTGATGTATCAATCGCACCACAGCTATTCCGCTTGCGGCTTGGGTTCAGAAGGCACGGATAGACTGGTTGAGCTGGCCAGAGAGCTTGGCCCTGCCCGGGGAATCTACGGCGCAAAAATCACCGGGGGCGGCAGCGGTGGGACGGTCGCGGTTCTGGGTGCCGCCAACGCACACCATGCTCTTGCCGAGATCTGTGAGCGTTACGCCCAGGAAACTGGCCATGCGCCGCAAGTTTTCAGCGGCTCATCTCCGGGTGCAGGGGAATTTGGCTTGCTGCGCTTGAGAAATGGCTAATGGAGTGGCGGCGCGACTGCGCAAAGCGCGACGAATCTTCCGGGCACGTTTCCAAGCCTTGCAAACCAATCCCAGCGCATCAGGCGACATGCCGGGCATCACGCCGCAGCCTCTTTGCGTCAATCCCGGGGACAGGAAGTGGCTCTTGATTCGCTGGCCGGTGCCACGGGCGCGACCCAGGCAATCATCAACGCTTCTGGACGGAAGGAAGTATACGCTGGCGCAGAACAACGCTGCCGGTAGCATGCCCGGCCATCGACATGGCGGCGGCAAGGGTTTTGACGAGATGGTGTGGCCGGCACGATGACTGATCACAACGGAGTTGCCGGGCGCAAAGTGGCCGGACTGGATCTGCAGATTCAGAACCAATGCGCCTGCGGTTGAATGAGAAATGGCGCAGAAATCACAAATTTCGAGAGTCGAGTCATGAAGTTCGCACACGTATTACCGATCTTGATCGTTGTGGCGATTCTGCTGGGATGTGCGCAGAAAGATGAAGTCAGTGACACACTCAAGCAAGCGTATCCCGAAGCCATGACCCTGACTGCAAAGAATCCGGTGGTGAGGGCGGGCCAGAGCGTCGAATCCGCGCGCCGGGATGCCGAGATCATTGTCGAGATGGCGCAGCTCAAAGCCAGGGCGCCGGAGTTCAACAGCAAGGCTTTTGTGATTCTGGCAGACGGCAGGGAGCTGGCGAGTCAGGCCATTGATATGGACAACGACGGCCATGCTGATCAAATCGTGTGCGTTGCCGATTTCGCGCCGAACGAGACCAAGACCCTGACCGTGCGCTATGCAAAATCGGGCGAGCTGAGGCGCGAATATCCCAAGCGCACGCACGCCGAGCTTTCCCACAAGGTCGGCGGCAAGTTTGTCAATCGCAAGTACGAGGGCGGCACCTTTCAAAATGTGCAGTACTTGCGTGTCCCGCCGGAGCACACCGATCACTCTTTCTATATCCGCTACGAAGGCCCGGGCTGGGAATCCGACAAGATCGGTTACCGATTTTATCTCGACTGGCGCAATGCCATCGACATTTTTGGCAAGAAAACGCCGGACATGGTTTTGCAAAATGTCGGCCTGGATGGCTTCGAGTCCTATCACGAGATGTCGGATTGGGGCATGGATATTTTGAAAGTCGGCGAGGCGCTTGGCATTGGTTCGCTCGCGATGTGGCACGCCGGCAAAGCCCGGCGCGTGGCGCAAACCGACAGTGTCACATGTGCGATCCTTGCCGATGGCCCCGTGTATTCGCAAATTCAAACGAAGTATTTTGGATGGCAGGCCGGCGACGGCGTTTTCAATGTCGTTTCGAATCTGTCCATCACCGCCGGCAGCCGTTTGACCAAACATCAGGTTGAGATCGACGGCAATCCGCCCAACTTGTGCACCGGCATTGTCAAGCTTGACAGCACCGTATTGCTTGTTTCGCCGGAATCAAATGAGGGGTGGGCCTACCTGGCCACCTATGGCAGGCAGAGTCTGGCGAATGACAAGCTCGGCATGGCGGTTTTCTATCGCAGAAGTCATTTGATTGAAATAACTGCAGACCAACTCAGTCACGTGGTAGTTCTTAAGCCGGAGAATGGCCGCTTGACTTATTATTTCCTGGCAGCCTGGGAACAAGAGCCTGACGGCATCAAGAACCTGGAGGCGTTCGAAGCGTATTTGAATCAGACGATCACAGCGTTGAATGCGCCGGTGATGATCGAGTAGGCCACTGCCGGCGCGTGGCGGTTTCAATTTGTCGCATTTCATCCTGTTGCCCACGAAGTACACGAAAAGACACAAAAGGCTTCGGGGCGTCTTTTGCGTGTTTGGCGAGCCTGTGAGCCATTCATGCTGTCCCCAAATAAAGGAACACCGTGATGAAAATCCTGCCAGCCATAGATGCCATCCGCACCAAAGGCCTGACGACCTCCGAATTGCGCGCGGCTTACTTGCTCGCCGATTTGTTCCAGCCGGAGGCAATCAATTTGGTTTATTCGGAAATCGATCGTGCCGTGATCGGCGCTGCCGTGCCTGCGAAGGAAAAACTGCTCTTGCCAACTGCCAGGGAACTGGCGGCAGATTATTTTGCGCAGCGTCGCGAGATCGGTGTGCTCAACGTCGGCGGCGCGGGACAAATCAGCGTCGAGCAGAGAACCTATCATCTTGCAAATCGCGATATACTCTACATTGGGAAGGGCACAAAAGAGATCATCTTCAGCAGCGCAAGAGACACCGAACCGGCGGCATTTTTCATTTTGAGTTTCCCCGCGCATCAAAGCTACCCGACGACACTCATGCGGCAGGCCGAGGCGCAAGCGGTTCATCTCGGTTCGCCGGAGGGCGCCAATCAGCGCACGATCTACAAGTACATTCATCCCGGCGGCATTCAAAGCTGCCAACTGGTGATGGGTTTTACGCAACTTGAAAACGGCTCCATCTGGAACACCATGCCGCCGCATACGCACTCCCGGCGCATGGAAGTTTACCTGTATTTCGATGTGCCGGACAGCGCGCGCGTTTTTCATTTCATGGGGCAGCCGGAAGAAACGCGCCATCTCGTCGTTGCCAACCGGCAGGCCGTCATTTCGCCAGGCTGGTCGATTCACTGTGGCGCCGGTACGGCAGCCTATTCATTTTGTTGGGGCATGGGCGGCGAGAATCAGGCGTTTGAGGATATGGATGCGGTGGGCATCGAGCAGTTGCGGTAAAGAGTCAGATGACAAAAGGCTGAACGACAAATACCTGAGTGACAGAAAAATTTTTGCCGTTGATTCGTGGTGTAATGTTGACCTCAATCAAATTTTGTCTTCTGCCATATATTTTTTGCCATAACTTTTGATTTTGCCAAATTAATTTTCCTGAAAGATTCCACATGATTCTGGACAAATTCAAACTCGACGGCAAAGTCGCCATTGTTACCGGCTCTTCGCGGGGACTTGGCCAGGGCATGGCTGTGGCGCTGGCGGAGGCCGGTGCGGATATTGTGCTCGTCGATAGAAGCGATGCCACCGCCTCCTGCCAGGCCGTGGGAAAGCGCGGCCGGCGTTGCCTGAATCTGACGGCAGACTTGAGCAATTCCGATTGCGTCGCAGATATTGTCCGCGCTGCGGTTGCAAAATTCGGATCAATCGACATCCTCGTGAACAATGCCGGCATCATCCGCCGCGCCCCACTGCTTGAGTTTCCTGAAAAAGATTGGGACGAAGTGATCAACGTCAATTTGCGCACGCTGTTTTTTCTCAGCCAGACTGTGGCAAAAGTGATGGTCGAGCAGGGCCGCGGCGGCAAGATCATCAATGTCGCCTCGTTGCTCTCGTTTCAAGGCGGCATTCTGGTGCCCTCCTACACGGCTGCCAAGAGCGCGGTCAAGGGATTGACCCATGCGTTTGCCAACGAGCTGGCGCCGCACAACATCAATGTGAACGCGATCGCGCCCGGTTACATGGCAACGGACAACACCAGGGCATTGCGCGAAGATCCCGCGCGCAGCGCCGCAATTCTCGCACGCATCCCGGCAGGCCGCTGGGGCACCCCCGACGATCTGATGGGCGCGGTGGTGTTCCTGGCCTCGGCCGCATCGAACTATATGCACGGACACACGCTGGTCGTCGACGGAGGATGGTTGAGCCGTTAACCTGATTTCTTGAACTGAAAACACCGACGGATGGATTAAGACCAGCGGATAATTTTATTCGTGGATCTTAATCCATCCGTCGGGCATGCGCCGCAGAAGGTGAAATCAATCTTGTCCTTTTCCATGAGAAGCAAAGCAAAAGCAATCATCGCCATCGGAATTATCGCGCTCATCGGCTGCGGCGGCGAAAACCGCGTGCGGGTGCTCAAGCTGGCGCATGGCCTTGATTCCAGCCATCCCGTGCACCACGCGATGGCCTACATGGCCGAACGCGCACTGGAAAAATCGGGCGGCAGGCTCCGCATCGACATTTATCCCAGCTCGCAATTGGGCACCGAGCGCGAGTGTCTCGAATTGCTGCAAATCGGCAGCCTCGCCATGACCAAAGTTTCAACCAGTGTCATGGAGGGATTCGTGCCTTCTCACAAAGTCTTCAGTCTTCCCTATTTGTTCCGCGATGATGCGCACCGCTTCCAGGTTTTGGAAGGCGAGATCGGCGAGCGCTTGTTGCGGGCACCGGAGAAATTCTTTCTGCGCGGGCTGTGCTATTACGATGCCGGCAGCCGGAGTTTTTACACCAAGAGCAAACCGATTCTGAGTCCGGTGGATTTGAGCGGCATGAAGATTCGCACGCAAGAAAGCACCACTTCGATGAAAATGGTTTCTTCTCTCGGCGGCTCGCCCACACCGATTGCCTGGGGCGAGTTGTACACCGCCTTGCAGCAGGGGGTGGTGGATGGCGCGGAAAACAATCCGCCCAGCTTTCATCTCTCGCGGCACTATGAAGTCTGCAAATACTACGCGCTCGACGAGCACACCTCGGTGCCGGATGTGCTGGTCATCAGCACAGTCGTTTGGAATGATCTCTCCTCCCGGGAACAGCAATGGCTGCAGGAAGCGGTGCATGAGTCCGCCGAGTATCAAAAGAAAATTTGGCAGGAAGCCACCGCGCACGCGCTCGCCGAAGTGCAAAAAGCCGGTGTCGAAATCTTTCATCCGGACAAGACGCTGTTCCGGGAGAAGGTTGCCAGCCTTTATGAGGAATACCGCAACCAGCCGGAAGTTTACAGTCTGATCGACGAAATCAAGGCGGTGAGGTGAACATGCAACGCATTCGATCCGGCATCGACCAGGTCTTGAAATGGCTGGTGATCACGTTGATGGGGGTGATGGTTCTCAACGTCTTGTGGCAGGTGCTCACGCGCTTCGTGCTGCGCGACCCCAGTTCGTACACCGAAGAACTGGCGCGTTATCTTTTGGTGTGGGTCGGTTTGATTGGCGCCGCGTATGCCGCCAGCCAAAAGATGCATCTTGCCATTGATATTTTGACCGCGCGCCTGCGCGGGAAACCGCGGCACTATGTCGAAATGTTCATTTGCCTGTGCACGTTTCTTTTTGCGCTCCTGGTCATGGTGATCGGTGGCCTCCGCCTGGTCAGTCTCACCCTCACTCTGAATCAAACCTCCGCGGCGCTGCAAATCAAGCTGGGATACGTTTATCTGGCCCTGCC
>JBBIKM010000036.1:0-38992 GCA_037445455.1 bacterium
CGGCGGGCATCGATGCCATCTTCTTTGCTGCGGATTCACTGCAGTGGCGTTCGGGCAAACCGGCAAGATTTTCGGTTGACCGCCTTATTGCCGGCGTCCAACTTTGGACGGAAGCGCGGCTGGCCCGCTTTGCGGCCGGGCAGGACCTGGCCCTGCTGAAAGCGCTGCTGTTGGGCAGCCGCGCAGAATTGCGGCACGAGGTGATCGAAAATTTTGCCCGCACCGGCTTGATTCACGTGCTGGCAGTTTCGGGACTGCACGTGGGTTTCATCGCCCTGATCCTGGTCATGCTGGTGGAACTGTGCCGCGTGCCCAGGCGCCGGCAGTGGCCGGTGGTGCTCGCGGGCCTGGCGTTCTACGCGGCGCTCACCGGTCTGCAACCGCCGGTGCTGCGTGCCACACTGATGGCCGCGCTGATTCTGCTCGGCCGCGCGCTGCAACGCACGACGTCGATCTACAACAGCCTCGGCCTCGCCGGCCTGGTGATTTTGCTCGGACAGCCGCTGCAGCTTTTTCAGATTGGATTTCAGCTCTCTTTTGTCGCGGTGTTGGGCATTGCCTATCTCTATCGGCCGCTCAGCCTCCAACTCGCGCGATTGCCGGGCAGTCGCCGCCCCGGCATGCGGTGGGCCGTGGCCTTGCTGGCCGTTTCGCTGGCCGCGCAGCTCGCAACTTTGCCGCTCACGGCCATGGCGTTCGGGCGACTGCCGCTGCTGGCGCTTCTCGGGAATCTGGTGGTCATCCCCGCGGCCTTTGTGCTGGTGGCAACCAGCGCGGTGGCCTGCCTGACGGCGTTGCTCAACGACTTCGTTGCGCTCGCTTTCGGCACCGTGGCGCAACTCGTGGCAGCAGGCATGATTGTTTTCACGCGCTGGCTGGCTGGCGCACCGCTCGCTTACCTCGACGGCGTCGCCATGCCTTTTCTCTTTTGGCTGGCGTATGCACTGCTCGTGGCCGCAGTGATCGAATGGCGACGCCGGCCACGGCGCCTCCTGCTGCTGGCTGGCTTGCTGGCGCTCAACGCCTTCATTTGGCTCGCGGCCTTTGGCGCCGCGCCGAAGCTGCGCCTCACTTTTTTCGACGTCGGCCAGGGCGATGCCGCGCTGCTGGAGTTCCCCCACGGCAGGGAGATGTTGATCGATACCGGGCCTGCGAATGAATTCACCACCGCGGCGGAAACCGCACTGTTGCCCTATTTGCGGCGGCAGGGCATTCGCCGGCTGGAAGCGGTGCTCATTTCCCATCCTCATTCCGATCATCTCGGCGGCCTGCCAGCACTGCTGCGCGAGCTTGCCATCGATTCCGTTTATTCCTGCGGCAGCACCACCGCCTCCGAGCTCGAACTGACCTGCAAGCGTTTGCTGGATAGTCTGAAAATTCCGCAGCGCGTGTTGCAGGCGGGTGATCGTCTCACTTCTTTTCCGGCGGCGCAGCTCACCGTCCTGCACTCCGGTGGGAGGGCGGAGGCTGTGCCAACGCTCAACGACGCCTCGGTCGTGCTCAAGGTCTTATTCGGCGAGGTAACGCTGCTCTTTGCAGGGGATGCGGAGGGCTGGAGTGAAGGCCGGCTGCTGGCGCATGCGCCGGCACTTGCGAGTGATTTGTTGAAGGTGGGACATCACGGCAGCCGCACTTCCAGCACGCCGCCCTTTCTGGCCGCGGTTGTTCCCCGCTGGGCGGTGATCTCAGCGGGCCGGCGCAATACCTTCGGCCATCCGGATTCAGCGATCCTGGCGCGCTTCGATTCGCTCGGCATTCCGCTGTTGCGCACCGATCGCTCTGGCGCGATCGTGTTTGAGAGCGACGGTCGCACGCTGCGGCGCGTGCGCTAATCCACCGTTTCTCTGAAGCCATCGTGTGGACTGTGGCAGGTGAATGAGGCCGCCTCCCTTGCCGGCGGCGGCCGTGTCTGCCCCCTGCCTGAAATGAAAACGCCGTCCGGCGGGAGCCGAACGGCGTTTCGTCACGGAGAAGGGAAGGGCGTCATGGTTATGATTTGATCCAGCGGCCGGCAAAGAAGCCCCGCTGTCCCTGGCCGTTGCCAATCAAGAAGTGGCCCTTGAGGTGGCCGGTCGCTTCGCGATTGCGGTCGAACCAGCTACCCTCGAACCAGCCGGCCTGATTGCCGCGCGCGTAATCCCAATGGCCGGCGAGCAGCCCACCGAATTCACCACTGTTGCCGATGTACTTGCCGAAGAACACTCTTTCCCCATTGCGGCGCTCGCCCCAAATGCCGTGCAGCGTTCCGGCATTCCCGCCCTCGCCGCTGATCCAGCGGCCGTGGAACTCGCCACCTAAACGGTTGGTCCTCACCCAGCGGCCTTCCAGGAAGCCGCCGGCAAAGGGCCGGGCCTCGCGGCTGCGGCTCACGATCGAAACTTGATGGCCTGCCGCATCCAGGGTTTCGATGAGGTCGAGGGAATCCAACTCGGTGTAGGCGAGCGTGCGGGAGTAGCTTCCCAGCGTGATGGTGAGGGTGCCGGCGGAGGCAACCGTGTCCTTGTCCACGATCATCAGCAGCAGGCCGTCATAATGTTGTTTCGTGACCGAGGAAAAGGCAATCTCCTTGCGATTGTTGCGCGGGCGTTCAATGTAGTCGCCGCGTTCGAAGGCGATCTTTTTCAAGGCTGCCAGCGTGCCGCGCGTGATGACAATCGAACCACTCCAATTCACGCTCGCGGTGGCAGTGGAATCGAATTCCAGCAGGCCCCATTTCAAGCGCAGAAAGTAGGCCTTTGCTGCGGACTGGCTATCGGCCATCAGCAGGGATTCGGCCGCCAGCGGGTCGCCCGCTTCGGCGTCTTCGACTGCCTCAGCCATGACTTCCTCGTCGTTGAACATGGGCGCTTCATCGCTGGTTGTGAAACCGCCGAAATCCTTTTCCAGACTCAGTTCTCCCGTGGCGTTGGGATCTATACCAGGTTCGACTGGTTGCTCTTGACTACATGCCGTCAGGAGCATGCTCGTGACGATCAGCAGGGCTGACCATTGCAGAATGCGTTTCATGATGATGCCTCTCAGTTTTTGGTGTGTGGCTCGCGGTTCGTCGGGTTACGTGCCACGAGGACAGGCAAGGCTGGTGCCGTGAAAGTCATGGGTCTCATTCCCATGACATAAGTTTTGTTTAATCAAATTCATGTTTTTTATTCCTCTGCTGTCTTGTTTTGATTTGTGTACGACTTGGTTCATCTGAATTGATCTTGCTGTTCTTCTGAGTTCACTTTAATAATTTTAGTAACAAAGTTACTGATTTGATGAGTTATAATAAGTAATTGCTAAAAAATGTGTTGACAAATTACAAAATTTGTCATAAAATCGCGCGCCAATGGGAGGGCAACTTCTCTCGATGATCAATTCATCTGCGCGCCAACGGCAGGATTCCCTTCCCGGTCTTAGCAAGCCAAAAAAAACGCCGTGTTCATCGCCATGAACACGGCGTGGACGCAATTAAGCCGGCAAAAGCCAGCTCAAAAGGTCGGCAGGCGAAGATAGCTGATTTTGCCGGAAATTCCAACCAGCAATCGTGGCCCAGCCACAGAAAGGCAAGATCATGCGAATGGAAGACTGGATCGAGGGACCCGTGCTGCGCATCATCGACGGCGACACCTTTGAGATGCAAGTCACGCTCGCGGGCGCAGGGAATGACTATCCCTACAATCCCATCGAAGTGATTCGCCTGGAACAAAGCACACCACCACCCGGCACCGCGGCCGGCGAGCAAGCCAGGCAACAGCTCGAAGCACACCTGGCCGGCAGGACCGTGCGCTGCTATGTCCGAGCGCGCGCGCAGGAAGGCTATTTGTACTGTGACGTCACCGTGCGCGAGTGAATGATTACGAACGCCCGGGCTGGCGGCCCGGGCCTCCTCACCTCAAACCGCAGGAAACGTTCATGTCTGCCTACTCGCAATATCCCCTGGAAGACGTCGCGGCAGTCTTTGTCGGGCTGGCGCGGCACGGCAATGTCCTGGCCTCGCAAAAATACGGCCTGCAGGTGAATCTGATCGGCATGAAAGCCATCAGCGAATCAGGAGTGGATTGGGAGGCCGTTGAAACAGTGAATCTCGCGCCCGAGGCAGACGCGGCCTCGTCGCAAGTTGCCGCCGGCGACGTGGTGCTTACCTGTCGCGGTACGGCGGTGCGCGTGGCGCTGCTGCCCGAGCGCGCCGCGGGCATGCTCATCGATTCCAATCTCATCGCCGTTCGCTGTGGCCCGCAATTGCACCCTGAATTGCTTGCCGCCTTCTTCCGCCATCCCGCCGGCCGTGAAATCCTGGAGCGCGCCTCGCAATCCACCACGCGCCAGAAAAATCTGACCCTCAAAGCCGTGCGCCGCATCCTGCTGCCGGTGCCCCCGCTGCCCAGGCAGGAACAGTTGGTAACGCTGCTGCGCGCCGCCGATCGGCAACACCACTTGGCCGTGGCCGCCGCCGCGCAGCGGCTGGCGCTGGCGCACAATCTGGTGGTGCACACGCTGCTGGAAAACGGAGAGTGACATGGACCGGGAACCTTTGACGCTCGAAGCACTGAGCGCGCATTTCGAAGAAGCGCTCGAAATCGTCCGCGCGGTCACCGACCCGCTGCCGTTGCGCAATCATCTCTTTGCGCTCATTCTGCTGAAGCGCCTGCACGATCAATTTCAGGAACGCTATGCGGCGCTCATCGAACGGGAGCGCCGCCACGGCAGTTCGGAAGCCGAAGCGGCCGCGATCGCAGAAGATCCCGACGAGCATCCCATCTTCCTGCCGCGCGAGGCGCGCTGGCCGGCGTTGCTCAGCGCCCCTGAGCGCAGCCTGCCCGCGCTGGCGCACGCCTGCTCCCTGCTCGCTGCCAGCAATCCCAGTGCGCTGGCCGGCGTGCTGGACCGCCTTTCTTTCGAAGCGCTTGATGCCGATCTGGGGCCAGCGGCGGCCAACGAGTTGTGGCACCGCCTGTTGCAACATTTCAACGGCATTACGCTTTCAGATCAAAATCTTTTGACCGTCGATGCCTTCGAAATGGCGATCGACAACCTTTTGGAGACCTTCATTCAGCGCGCTGGCCGCAAGGCCGGTGATTTCGCCAGCCCGCGCCCGGTCATGCGGTTGCTCGCGGAGTTGCTGCAGCCGGTGGACGGCATGCGCATCGCCGATCCGGTGTGTGGCGCGGCCCGCAGCCTGCTGGCTTGCCGCGCACACGTGGCGCGCGCCGGCGGCCGGCCGCAAAATCTTTCCCTGCACGGCGAAGAGCTCGATCCAGAAACCTGGGTGCTCGGCCGCTTGAATTTGCTGCTGCACGGCGTCACGGATTTTCAACTCGAGCTCGGTGACGCCATCAGCCATCCTCTGCTCGCCCCTGACGGCAGCCTGTTGACCTGCGATCGTCTCATCGCCCATCCGCCGTTCTCGATTGCCAACTGGCCACGCGCCGCGGCGCTCCATGATCCCTGGCAGCGCTTTCAGGCGGGCCTGCCGCCGGAAAAGCGCGGCGACCTTGCCCTGGTGCAGCATGCGCTGGCCGCGCTCAGGCCCGCCGGCCGCGCCGCCATCATGGTGGCGCATGGCGTGCTTTTTCGCCCCGGACCCGAGCAGGGCATTCGCCGCGCGTTGTTGCAGCCAGACTGCGATGCCATCGAAGCGGTGATCGGCTTGCCGCGGGGCTTGGGCTATGGTGCCAGCCTGGCTTTTGCCATTCTTCTGCTGCAGCGGCACAAACCCGAACCCCGCCGCGGCAAGGTGCTATTCATCGACGCGACTGCTCATCTCGAGCCCGAGAGTCTGGCGGAGGGATTGCAGGAGGCCGACATCTTGAAAATCGTTGCTGCGTACCGCGCCGGCGGTGAGGCCGCCACCCTGCCGGTCGCGCTTGAAGAGCTCATCGCCGAATGGCAGGCACAATTGGAGAGTGCCTACCACGCCGCCTGCAGCCGCTGGCCGCAGGCGGGCAGCGCCCGGGAAATGATCGATTCGCATTTTCACCTGCGCCGGCAGGCATTGCAGCAGGCCGCCGAACGCGCCCGCGCCTGGCTGGCACACAACCCCACCCTGGCCGGATTCGCGGCGACCGCCACTCTGGCGGAGATCGAAAACGTGCAGCAGTGCAATCTCAATTTCACCCGCTACGTCGGCGGCAGGCGTTATCAGCCCGCCTTCGATCTCACGACCGAATGGCTGGATTTGCACGCGCTGGAAGCGCAACGCAACCAGGCCGAAAACGAAATGGACCGTTTGCTGGCAGAGTGGGGAGTGGGCAGGGAGTGAGGCAAAAGAAAAAGCCGCGCGAGCATTTCGCCCGGCGGCCTGGCAGTTCGTGCGACGGCGCAAGCGCGGCCGCCACAGGGTTTGTTCGGCAGAAACAACGCGAATAGACAAACGCGAGACCGGCCACGCGCCGATTCCGCAAGGTGCGGTCTCAGCCGGCGGTGATTCCCATCTTCTTTTTCAACTCGGCCAGCGAATCCGAGGCTTTGGCCGCTGCCGGCGTGGCCAGCGCCTTGTCGATTTGCTCATCCAGGCTGGTGCTGCCCGCGACCACCTCGCCATAGGCCTCGGCCAGCGCCTCTTCTTCGGTGACCTTGTCCTTCATCCGTTCCAGCATGTGCAGCGTGCTCGAGGCATCGACGTTGGCGAGCTGCTGGTTGATCTTGCGCATCGAGGAAGCAGTGCGTGCGCGCGCCTTGAGTGTGACCAACTCGTTCTCATAGCGCGTGATCGTCTGTTTGAGTTTTTCGACCTTCACCTGCAGTTGGTCGGCCATCTTCTGTTGCGCTTGATAATCGGTCATCAACGAGCCGGCGCGTTGGGCGGCTTCCTCCTTTCGGGTGAGCGCCTCGGTGGCGAGCTGGTCGGCTTGCGTAGCGTCCAGCTCGCCGCTCTGGCCGCGCTGCAGCAGCAGCATGGCCTTGCGCTCGTAGTCGGCTGCCAGACGTTGTTGATCTTCGGCGTCTTTTTTCATGCGGATCGCCAGTGCTTTCACCTGCGCCAGGCTGGTCATCGAAGCTTGCAAATCGTTCTTCAAATCCCGGATGCCCTGCTCCGTGAGTTTGATCGGATCTTCGAGTTTGTCGATCGCGGCATGGGCTTCCGATTGCGCGATCTTGAAAAAGCGTTGAAAAATACTTGGCATGGCAAATCCTCCAGTCAGAATGAATGGCAACAATCCTGGCCCGGCCGGAACCGGCCTGGCGGGGGCGAGCGTGCTACTTCTGGGCAAATTGCAGCAACTCACTGGCATGTTCCGCCATCGCGAGTGAGAGCGCGCGGATCGAGGCTTCCAGCTCGTTGCGGTCGAGATTTTCCAGTTCGAGCGTGTCGCGGAAGAAAACGTTCTTTCCCTGATCATCCAGCGCAAAGGCGCCGTGCACCAGGGTGTTGTTCATTTGCAGCAGCCGTTTGAAAAGGTCGCCCGGTTGTTTCGGCACCGGCATGATCAATTGCTCCAAAATCACCAGGGGCGGCTCGCAATCCACCACCAGGTTTTTGATGCCCTCCGCTTCGTCTTCGACGACCACCAGCTCTTTCGCGCGATCCTCTTTGACGATCTCCAAATCGAGATCCAGCAAATAGCCCTTGATCAAATCCAAATGCGATGACATGAAAACCTCCTCGGTTGAAATGTTGTCCGGCCGGCGGCTCATTTTGACAGCCGTTTTTCCAGCTCTTCATAAGCGCGATTCAAACCCTTGGTCAGCTCAGTGGCGAGCTGGCGTTTCTCAGGGTCGCGGGAATGCAAATCCGGATGATATTGGCGCAGTAATTTTTTCCAGGCCTGCCGCACCGTGGCCAGGTCCGCGCCGTAGGGAATTTCCAAATTGGCGTAGTAGCCCGCCAGCTCCGGATCCTGATCGCTGCGGGAAGAGGCCGACCCTGGCGTCCGGTCGCTGCCGGTAAAATCGCGCCATTGCTCGTGCGGCGCGGAGTGCGTGCCGGCATGGCTGTTCCAATGGGCGCGCACTAGGCGCGCAATGCGTGCGAGAAGTTGCATGAAGGCCCGGTTTCAGTAAATATCCCAGTCACCCTGACGATAATAATGATAAACGCTCAAGTCAAGCTCGTTTGTCACAGCCACCGCGTCGAGCTGATCCAGCATGCCCCTGCCGCAATGCAGCATGTGCACCATGGCCGCGCGATTGAGAAACTTGGTGGGCACTGCCGCGAAGTCGGCTGCCAGCAGCGCTGTCTGCAATGCCGCTTCATTGGCCGGCGCCGCTTTCAGGCCCAGCACCCAACCCCATTCGCCCAAGGTGGGGATGTGGTTGTGATATGCGACCGCGGTCAGCCCGGCGGCGCGCATGGTTTTGAGAATCGCCAGAAAGGCCAGCTTGGAGAAGAATGGACTGGTGGCCTGTGTCACCATTCTCCCGCCCACTGCCAGATGCCGCGGCGCCAGCGTGTAGAACTCGCGCGTGTATGGCCGGGCAAGCTCAATGGTCTTGGGATCCGGCAGGTCGATTCTTCACGGGATCCTTGCAGCATGACAGGGATGATGGCTATACCTTGTCAAGGTAACAGACCACTTGGCCTGCGGGCCGGTATTCTTGATGTGGTCCTCTAGCGCCGCAGTTGGCGCTCGGTGATTCCCTCTGGTTAAGGCGTTCCCAGGGCGTTGGCTTTCACTGTCACCTTTTGCTTCTTGGGTCTATTTGTCTGTGCGGTAGAATGCAACCTAACGTTGTAGTATTAGTGTGCGTCCGAAATCGCTAATTTTTGAAAAATGCTCCTGCAACGGCTTGGCCGTTGCAGGAAATCCCCGGGAGTTTCCAGGACATGCGAGGGTTCAGAAACCTCGGCTCAGCCGAGGTTGAACATTTTAGGACAGACACAGTTATTTGAAGAACCACCCGGGTGGTTGCAACCTTATGAGGCCCATTCGACGGATGGAATCTAGCAACTAAAGTTGACTCGAATCAAAAGCGCCCGGGCGGTGGATTTCTTGAACTGGCCAAACATTTACAGTCCCGGCCATTGCCAAGTCAAATCTCCCCCTTGCCGCGCGGACCAACCGCAAGGCAAGGTAGACCGCCAACAGCAGGCAAAGCTTTTTGTCAGTTGGGTTGTTTCTCTCTGTTGGAAGGACTCTTTTGCTCTTGATTGAGACGACACCAACGGATTTCCTGCAATTGCACGGCGGGCATGCAATACGCACAGGGGTGAAGAAAGGTTACGCGCAGTGGATGGAATCCTTGCGGAGGTGGGGGCGAGCAGGCTCAGGGCGCCCCGGAGGAGTGAAACTGCCGCCTCACTCCACCGGCAGGCGCGCCACGCGAAAGCCAATGAAGCGGGATTGTTGTTTGACGTGGGCATCGCGGGCGGTGCAGAGCAGGGCGCCGGCATCGTTGAAGGCTGCGCCGCCCCGCACCACGCGCTTCTCGGGTTTCTCGCTTTCCTTCGTCGCAGTCCATTCCCACACGTTGCCGGCAAGATCATGAATGCCCAGCGGTGTGGCGCCCGCGGGATGCGCATCGACAGGCTGCAGCCGGCACAAATCATCCGCAAAGTTGGCATGCTCCGGCCGCGGCGATTCAAAGCCCCAGGGATAAGTGCGCTCACCGTTGCCCGCTGCCCACTCCCATTCCTCCTCTGCCGGCAGGCGAAAAACGAACTTGCCCAGCGCCGCGGTATTGGTGAGCTTCGCCACCATCGCAGTGAGCCAGGCGCAGTAGGCCTCGGCCTCCTCCCAATCCACGCCCACCACCGGCAAATGGTCGCCGGCAAACTCGGGCTGCTGCCACAGGCTGGGCGGCCGGTGGCCGGTGGCCTGCACAAAAACGCGATAGCGCTGATTGGTCACCGGATATTTCGCGAGATGATAGAAATACTGCGGTGCCGGTTTTTTTGCACCCTTCAACATCAGCGGCAGGCCAGGCGGCGAGAGCAGAATGTATTCGGCCTCCAGCTCCACGGGATTGCGGTAGAGCGCGGGCATGCGGGTTTCGGAAACCGCCCGCAGCGAGCGGTATTGCAGCAGGGCATAGTTGCGCAGCGCCACGGTGAAATGCGGGAATGCGAAGCGCACATTTTGCAGCAGGGCCTCGGCTTTGCAAGCAATGATGATCGACCCCGCCGCGTGGGCGACGCCGTCGAGCCAGCGGCACATGCGCTCGCGCGGTTCACCCGCCGGAATTTCATCGAGGCCGTCGAACAGCAGCAGCGCGCGGCCGCTCTTCAACGCCCGATGCAGGTAAACAGTTTTCAGGCGCAGACCCAGGCCCGCCAACGCCCGGCGCAGCGCTTTGGGCAACGGCAGCGAGGTATCGATGAGCTTGAGCGGCAGGTAGATGGGAATGCGCGGCTTGCGGAAGCCCAGCTTGCGGTGCTCCTGCGGCGAGCTGGCGCGCAGGGCAAGTGCCTGCAGAAAGGTGGTCTTGCCCGAGCTGGCGCCGCCGGTGATGAGCAGCGCGCGCTTTTCCACCGCCAGCAATTGCATGATGCTTTCGATATCGTGCGCCTCGTGTTCATCCAGGCGCTTGGCGGTGGCGGGCTGGGCTTTCAGAATGTAGAAGGAAACCTGCTGGCCGTAGCCGTGGCGTTGAAGGTGGCCGTATTCCTGGTGGAATTTTTTCAGGTATTGGGTGTAGGCACTCCAGGGCGGTCCGATCTGCCAGTCTTCGCGGGTTTTCCAGCTTTGCCGCGCCAGATAGAGCACGAACACCAAAATTGCCGTGTAGCCGGCTTCCGGAAACATGCTCCCCAAGATCTCAAGCCAGTCGCTGTAGTGTTCGAAAGCCGCCATGCCTCGTCCTGATGATGGAGAATCAATTGTGCCAGGATAGTACCAGCAATGCGGGCGGTTGCGGCAGGCAGGCTTGCGGCAAATTCGGGCAGCACGGCCGGCGGGCCGGAGATAAGCGGGTGGAGCGGAGAGCGCTTACGCCGCGCCGTCAGCGGGCGGCTGTTTGCGAAACGGCCAGGTGAGATAAAGGCCGCGCACGACCAGCAGCACGCCCAGCGCCACATAAATCCAGCGGGGCAGGCCGGTGTCACGCTGCAGCAAGTGAAAACTGCCTTCGGCAATGACCAACAATCCCAGAACCAACATGGCGAAACCCCAGAGACGCATGGGCATGGCAGGGTCTCCTGGTGAAGGGTGAATGGCGGGTGGGAACGGACCTTATCAGTCTCGTTCCTGCAGCAAGAATGAAGAACACCGCATGGTTCTGCGGCGGCAGCCTTGATCCACGAAGGACGAAAGCCGCGGGCAACGCCGCGCGGCAACGATTGCATGAAGCCGGAAAGCTCGCGAAGAGCCGGCGCCTGGCCTGAAGGGAGCCGGTTCCCTCTGCGCAAGAGAATCCGATTTCACGTTGCAGGATTGAGGTCTGCCGCCAACCCATGGCATTTTTCATTTGCCTGGCAAGGTCATTCTGAGCAAGAATCTTGTGGAGCTGCTGTCGAAGGCGGAATCTTCACAGGATTCTTCCGATTGACACCTTCACGCATCCGCAAGACGCTCTGCGCCAGATTTCGGACAAACTGAAAACTGGGGCCGGTTCACGGCAGCCTTTTTTTGACAGGACAACAGGATCAACATGATTTCTCTGAAATCCTGCAAATCCTGTAATCCTGTCGAAAAGCAGTTCTTTTGTGAATTGTACCTGCCGAGAATTGGAGTCCTCGGGCGGCGCAACAAGTTTTGGCAGAATGATGGAGCGGCAGAGTGATCTCAGATTATTATTCTGCCGAGAACTTCCAGAATTTTTTTTCTGAGGTTGATTGACTAATCCGAGTAATTGTCCGCTCCTTCACCCCTCACCCCGCCAGCCGGCTGCAGATTTCATCACAAAGAAACACGCCTTCGCGGCTCAGTCGCAAATACTCGCCCTCGTGGATCAGCAGGCCCTGCGCTTCCAGCCGGCGCAACTCGCCATTGAATGCCTGCGCCAGCGGCATTTTGAATTTCTGCGAGAACTCGGCCAGCGGTATGCCCCGGCGCTGACGCAATCCCAAAAACGCAAATTCGAACATGCGCTGCTGCCGGGTGAGTTTCTCTTCGCCCTCCTCGGCCAGGCTGCCCTGCGCCAGGCGTTCGAGATACTTGCGCAAATTCGCCACGTTCCAAAAGCGCCGCTTGCCGTCGAAGGAATGCGCCGAAGCGCCGAGTCCCAGATAGGGGCTGCCGTCCCAATACTTGAGATTGTGGCGCGCCGCAAAACCGGGTTTGGCAAAGTTGGAAATTTCATAATGGCGGTAGCCGTGCTGCTCCAGAAAGTCGATGGTGAAGGCGAAGAACTCGCGTTCTTCCTCCTGCGTCAGCGGTTGCAGCTCGCCGCGTTGTATCGCGGCATGAATCGGCGTGCCGGGTTCGATGGTGAGATTGTAAGCGGAGAGATGCTCCGGCGCCAGCGCCACGGCTTGCTGCAGCGTTTGCTGCCAGCGCGCCAGGGTTTGATTCGGCAGCGCGAACATGAAATCGAGATTGAGATTCTCGAAGCCGGCGTAGCGCGCGTTTTGCGCCGCCACCAGCGCCTGCTGCGGCGAGTGTACGCGCTCCAGCAGGGCCAGTTCCGCCGCGTCAAACGACTGCACGCCCAGGCTCAGGCGATTGACCCCCACGGCGCGATACTTTGCCATCTGCGTGCCGTCAATCGTGCCGGGATTGGCCTCCAGCGTCACTTCGACGCGCTCGGTGAATCGAAGCTGCGCAAAACAACTGTCGAGAATCTCGGCAATCTGTTGGGGCGAGAGCAGGGAGGGGGTGCCGCCGCCGAAGAAGAGGGTCGCAAAGCGCTGGCGCTGCCAGAACGGCTCGGCGGCGCGCAGCGTCAGTTCGCGTTGCAGTGCGGCGAGATAGTCAGGTATTCGCCCCCGGCTGCCGGCTATGGTGTAGAAATCGCAATAGCGGCAGCGCTTTTCGCAAAACGGAATGTGAATGTAAAGGCCGGCTTCCGCCATGGCAGTTATTTGATGGAATTTCCGATGCGGCCCCAGCGAATGTTCTTCAGCCAGGTGACCCAGGGCTTGTCGGTGTCGAGCGAGAAGTAAATCACCAGCGCCTGCCCCACGACGTTTTCGCGCGGCAGGCAATCCCAATAGCGGCTGTCCTGGCTGTTGTCGCGGTTGTCGCCCATCATGAAGAACTGGCCGGGCGGCACGATGATGGGGCCGTAGTTGTCGTTGGCCTCGTTGCGGTCGGCATAGTGCCGGATAGTGTAGCTCTGGCCGGTGGGCGTGGTGATGCGGTAATAACGCACGCTGTGATTTTCCGCGGCATCATATTCTTCTTTGAGAAAAACCCTCTCCCCTTCCGGCCGGTTGTCGATATAGACCACGCCCGCGCGCACCTCGACGGTTTGCCCGCCCACGGCGATGCAGCGCTTGATGTAGTCGAGCATGGGATCGCGCGGATACTTGAACACCACGATGTCGCCGGCTTGCGGTTCGCGCAGGGAGGGCAAACGCCACACCGGAAAGGTGATGTCGGTAAACGGGATGCCGTCGGGCGTGCGCGCGCCGTAGATGAATTTGTTGACCAGCAGGAAATCGCCGACGAGCAGGGTATCCTTCATCGAGCCGGTGGGAATGCGAAACGCCTGCACCACGAAGGTGCGCAGCAGCAAGGCGAAGAAGAGCGCGACCAGAATCGCCTCGGTGTATTCCCGCGGCTTGCTCTTGGTGGGATGTTCGGGCGTCTCGCCTTTGGGTTTGGTCATTTTCAGGGTTGCTTGGGGCATAGGGTTGACTACCTTGGAGCTTGATAAGTCCCGCGAGGGATGCAATGATAATTTCTCAGAGATTCACTTCCGCGCAGAAATCGCGCAGACTGTGCCTGCCGCCGAAACCTGAGCGGCCGCGCCCGGACTGCGGCGCGGAAGGTCAATGCTCGACCTTGAGCACCGCCAGAAAGGCCTCCTGTGGAATTTCCACCTGGCCGAGCTGTTTCATGCGCTTTTTGCCTTCCTTCTGGCGCTCGAGCAGCTTGCGTTTGCGCGTGATGTCGCCGCCGTAGCATTTCGCGGTGACGTTCTTGCGCATCGCCTTCACCGTCTCGCGCGCGATGATCTTCGAGCCGATGGCGGCCTGAATCGCGACTTCGAACATTTGGCGCGGAATCAGCTCGCGCAGCTTCTCGCAGATTTTCTTGCCCCATTCGTAGGCCTTGTCGCGGTGCACGATGTGCGACAGCGCGTCCACCGGGTCGCCGTTGATCAAAATATCCAGCTTGGCAAGATTGCCTTCGCGGTAGCCGAGAAATTCATAGTCGAGCGAGGCGTAACCGCGGGTGAAGGACTTGAGCTTGTCGTAGAAATCGAAGATGATCTCCGCCAGCGGGAATTCGTAGGTGAGATCCACCCGGCTGGTGTCGAGGTAATGCGTGTTCTTGTGCACGCCGCGCCGTTCCTGCGCCAGCTTCATGATGTTGCCGATGAATTCCGCCGGCGTGATGATTTGCGCGCGAATGTACGGTTCCTCCACGCGGCTGATCTCGCCGGCATTGGGCATGAGCGCGGGATTGTCCACCACCACCTTTGTGCCGTTGGTCTTGAACACCCAGTATTCCACGTTGGGCACGGTGGTGAGAATGTCGAGATCGTACTCGCGCTCCAGCCGTTCCTGCACGATTTCGAGATGCAGCAGGCCGAGAAAGCCGCAGCGAAAGCCGAAGCCCAGCGCCACCGAGCTTTCCGGTTCGTAGATCAGCGAAGAGTCGTTGAGCTTGAGCTTGTCGAGCGCGGCGCGCAGCACCTCGTACTGCTCGGAGGCGGTGGGAAAGATGCCGCTGAACACCATGGGCTTGACTTCGCGGTAGCCGGGCAGCGGCTCGGCCGCCGGGTGATCCACCGCGGTGATGGTGTCGCCCACTTTGGTGTCCTTCACTTCCTTCACGCCGGCAATGCAATAGCCGACCTCACCCGGCTGCAGGTGCGCCTGGGGGAATTTGCGCAGGCACATGGTGCCCACTTCCGCCACTTCGAATTCCTTGCCGGTGGAAAAGAACCGGATCTTCATCCCCGGTTTGATGGTGCCGTCGAACACGCGGATGTAGGCCACGGCGCCGCGATAGCTGTCGAACATCGAGTCGAAGATCAGCGCGCGCAGCGGCGCCTCCGCCCTGCCGCCCGGCGGCGGCACCCGTTCGATCACCGCCTGCATGATCTCGCTCATGCCCACGCCCTGCTTGGCGCTCGCCAGAATGATCTCGCTTTCGTCGATGCCCAGCACTTCGGTGATTTGGTGTTTCACCATTTCGATCTGCGCGCCCTGCAGGTCGATTTTGTTGATCACGGGAATGATGGTGAGGTTGTGTTCCAGGGCGAGATAAAGGTTGGAGATGGTTTGCGCTTCCACGCCCTGCGAGGCATCCACCACCAGAATCGCGCCTTCGCACGCTGCCAGGCTGCGCGACACCTCGTAGCTGAAGTCCACGTGGCCGGGCGTGTCAATGAGATTGAGCACATACTCGCGGCCGTCAGGCGCATGATAGGTCATCGTGACGGCATGCAGCTTGATGGTAATGCCGCGCTCGCGCTCCAGATCCATGCTGTCGAGCGTTTGCGAGACGATTTCCTCCTTGCGCAGCGCGCCGGTGAGTTCGAGAAAGCGGTCAGCCAGCGTGGATTTGCCGTGGTCGATATGTGCAATGATGCAGAAGTTGCGAATATTTGCCTGCATAAATTTCCGGATTATCCCATCACGCAGTCTGCCAGACTGCCAACCAACCAAACTGGGAAAAACTTCGCCCGCGCGCCAGCCTTTCCAGAGTCATCCGATCATTTCCTTCCCCCAACCCGCCGGCGAACGGCATCGTTCTCCAGATCCAATTGGGGAGCGGCAATCTATCAAATTTTGTGAAAAGAGACAACAGAAAATCCAGAGGCGGGTTTCAACGCACCACCAGCTTGAATCCCCGGCCGTGGACGTTGATGATGGCGAGGGTGGAATCCGCGCGGAGGTACTTGCGCAATTTGGAAATGTACACATCCATGCTGCGGCCGTTGAAGTAACTGTCGTCGCCCCAAATCAGCCGCAGGGCCGTTTCCCGCTCCAGCACCTGATTCCTGTGCAGGCAGAGCAGGCGCAGCAGCTCCGCCTCCTTTTGTGTGAGCTTTTGCTGGTGTTCACCGAGTTGCAGCGTGTGACGCACGCTGTCGAACACGTAGCGCCCCAGGAGAAATTGCCCGGTTTCTGCGGGCGCAGCGGCAGTTGGCGCGGTGCGTTTGAGCACCGCCTGAATGCGCAACACCAGCTCCTCCAGGCTGAATGGTTTGGTGATGTAATCGTCACAGCCGATCTTGAATCCCGCGATTTTGTCTTCCTTCAATGATTTCGCCGTGAGAAAAATGATCGGAATATTTTGATCGTGTTCACGCAATTCTGCCGCGAATGTGAAACCGTCTTTTTGTGGCATCATGACATCGACCAGGCAGAGGTCGAATGTCCCGGCGCGATAAGCGGCGTTGCCTTCAACGCCGTTGACACAGCGGCGCACGGCAAAACCCTGCAATTCGAGATTTTCCTGCAGAAGAAATCCGAGATTGGGATCGTCTTCCAGGAGGAGAATTTTTTTGGAATCCATGGCTCTTCCCTTTGCCGGCCTGCTCCCGCTACGGCCAGGCCGTGGCGCTTCAAAGCCGCATCAACAAACTGAAGCCGCGGTCAAACTGCCGCTGAACTTTTGTACGCTTGCTTGAACGGCAGAAAAATTTTCACGGCCGTGCCTTTCTGGTATTCACTCTCCAGGCTGACGCGGCCGCCGTGCGCTGCCACCATCAATTTGACATAGCTCAATCCCAAGCCGAAGCCCTTCACATCGTGACGGTTGCCGGTGTGCACGCGATAGTATTTTTCAAAGACCATTTTTTGGTCTTCGGGCGGGATGCCGATGCCCTGATCGGCAATCTCGAGGAGGACGCCGCCCTCCTGGTTGTGCGTTGCAACCCGGAGGCGGGGCGCTGCCGGCGAATACTTGTTGGCGTTCTCCAGCAGGTTGTGCACGATGTTCGCGAGATGCACGGCATCGGCTGCGATCACGTCCGGCTCCGCTTCCAGCCGGCACTCGATCCGGCCCTGCCGGCTCTCGACCTGCAGGGCGATATTCTCCACCGCCTGGGCCACGATCTTGTTCACCGCCACCGGCGCCAGTTGCAATTCAAAATCGCCCTCCTCCAGAATTGCCATTTGCAGGATTTTGTCGACCTGATGGCGCATACGCCGATTTTCATCGTGAATGATGCGGCTGTAGCGTTGCAACCGCTCCGGCTGTTGCGCCATCTCCGGTTTCTGCAACGCCTCGCTCGCCAGCGCGATGGTCGCAATCGGGGTCTTGAATTCGTGCGTCATGTTGTTGATGAAATCCGTGACCTGCGTGGTGAAGCGTTGTTGCCGGAAAACCGTGCGCAGGGTGAAAACGAAGCAGAATACGATAATCGCCATCAGAATGACGGTGGCGGCCAGCGGCGCACCGGCCTGTTGCAGCAAGTAAGAACGCTGCTCTGGAAAATACAACACCAGATCGCTGCGCGGCGTGAACAGATCATGCGGGAACAGGCGGCTCTTGAAGGGCGAGGCCAGCAAATCTTTGCGGTAATGCGCCGGTGTTGCCAGACTCAGGCTGTCCGGCGCGGTCAGCACACCGTAGGCGTAATCGAGCGCAATGCCGTTTTCGTTGAGCTGAAAGGCGATGATCGAGTCCAGCGTTGCCGGCGCCAGGCGTGTTGCGAGGGGATCGCGGTGCGCCGGTGCCAGGCGGTTGAGCACGCGCCAGACCATCTCCTCCCTTTTTTCCAGGGCCAGCTCGCCCGGCAGCGCGCCGCCGGCGGCGCCGTCCTTGAAGCGCAAGACGGTGGCAGAACCGTCGGCCGTGAACTTGTAGAAATATTCGCCGGTGTTGTAGCGTGAGGAATCGATCACGACGGTGTACGTTCCAGCGGGTTGCGTCGCATTCACCAGCACGGTGTCTTCACGGCCCAGCGCGTCGAAGATGCGCAGGCTGACCTGCTGCCGCACAGGCAGGGTATAGGTGATTTTGCCTCCCTCGACCTTGAGCGGCGGGCGCAGGAGGAGTACATCCTTGTTGTGAGGCAGGCTGTCGACTTCGATCACGGTGTCCGCAACTGCCATCGCCTGAATTTTCAGCAAGCCCCTGTGCGGCGGCCGCTCCGCGTCCAGCGCAATGCTGAACACTTTCCCAACCGCTTCGCCGGTTTCGAGCTTGTCGACAATCTTGTTCAGCGCATCCTGCACGTTCTCGCGGAAGGCTTGTTCCTTCACCTGCACGGCGTTGCGCAACAGATGGAACTGCACGAACACCAGGCCCAGCAATGCCAGGGTGGTGAGCAGCGCAATCGCAACGATGCTTTTTTGTTTCAGTCGCATGCGAATACTTGATCAGTCACGGTTTGGCTGTGACTTCGCTTGTGTTGAGAAACAATCAGGCCGCGGCCTGGCCACGGCAAATCTTCCACAGATGATCTTGCCGCCAAGGTACATCATCCCGCCACAAAAATCTTCCGGTTTAACACTTCTTAACATTTTCCAACACTCTTTAACTATGCCCGGGCCAAACAATCGGCTACCTTTCGCCGTCAAAGCGTGCAATACAGGAGAGACGTGCGCATTCGAAGGGCGCCAGGTGCGAATCACGCGGGTGCAAATATAGCGATGAAAAGTCCTCGACGAAAGGAGAAATCCATGCGTGTTGACTGCAGCAGAAAGCTGGCGGCGCTGAGCATGATTCTGGCCGCTCTTACCGCCGGCGCGCAAGAGAAAAGCGTTGTACGTGATTCAACCGGCGGGCCATCGTTTACCTCCAAGAGCATCGAGGCCGGCCCGGGCGGCATTTTCAATCTGCCGGAGTTGGGCGCGGTGATCATCGGCGGGGAAAAGGAAATCAAAGTCGAAGCCGTGCTGCCTGCCGGGCATCGCCCGGAGGCTTACAAAGACGTTGATCTGCAAAGCGGCGACTTGATAGTGATGATAAATGCCAGGCGGCTAAAGTCCGCCCGGGAGATCGCAGAGATCTACAACGGACTGAAAGTTGGCGAGGAAGTGAAACTCGGCATCAAACGCAAGGAAGAACGCTTCATCGTCTCATTCGGCAAAGCCGATCCCAGGGACTTACCGCAACGCATGATGCTGGTGATGAATACCGACGAGGCCGGCGGCCAGGCCGGTTCCAGCCGCCGCCTTGTGATGGGCGGCCGGGAGTTCTCCGGCGATGTCGCGCCGCTGCCCGGTTTGGGCATCATCGCCGGCAGCCAGGAGGGCGGCGACGTGCGCGTGCTGGAGCTGATGCCGGGCGCCGGCGCGGCGCCGCCCCACATCGCTCTCAAAAAGGATGATCTCATCCTGTCGGTGAATGGCGAGAAGATCAAATCGGCGGTGCAGCTCGGAGATTTGTATGAGAAAATCGCGGTGGGCGCCAGGATCGATTTGCAGTATCGCCGTGCCGGCAAGACCATGATTGCGGCATTCACCAAGCCGCCGGCGCCCCGCGGTTTGACGATCAAGAAAGAAGCACGCCCGTAAACAGTGCGGCCCTCAAGCCGTTTGCCTGGAGACCTGATCATGCCATCCTCTGATGCGATTACCATGCAAGCCTGCCCAGTACCGGCGAATGTGTTCGCAACAGACACATGCCGGCGGGCGCGCCCTCGCCTGTCGCACCGGCCGTGGTGCGCACGCGCGACTGGTGCCTTCCTGCTGGTAGTGTGTTGCGGCGCGCTCCTGTTTGCGCCCGCCGGCGCAGCGCACGCGCAAGCCCGCGCACTGCCGGACCAACTGCCGCAGACGACTGCCGGACGACGGGTCGCGGCCTACCTGGAATCCTTCAATTCCGGTGAGGCCTCCGTGATGCGCGCCTTTCAACAAGATCATTTTGCGCCTGCGCTGTTGCAGCACGCCAGCGCGAGCGAGCGGCTGCAGCGCTATCGCCAAATTCATGACGAGTTGGGCCGCTTGACGCTGCGCCGCGTGCTGCAATCCCGGGATGACGCCATCGCGCTTCTGGTCACGGCCGCCAATGGCGATTGGCTGCGGTGTGATTTCACTTTCACAGCGGCACCACCGCACAAGATCACCGGCATCCGCCTCGACGAGGCCACGGCTGAGACGGATACTGCCGCAGCGCCCAAATCAGAGGCCGGGCTGGTGGCCGCGACGGCCGCGCTGATCGACCGACTCGCGCAGGCCGATGAGTTCTCCGGTGTGGTCCTGCTGGCAAAGAACGGCAGACCAATGCTGCAAAAAGCCTGCGGCCTGGCGAACCAGGCCTGTGAGGTGCCGAACCGCATCGACACAAAATTCAATCTCGGGTCGATCAATAAAATCTTCACCAAGATTGCGATTTGCCAGCTCGCAGAGCAGGGCAGGCTCTCGTTCGATGATGCCATCGGCAAACACCTGCCGGACTATCCCAATCCGCACGCCGCCGAGCAGGTGACAATCTTGCATCTCCTCAACATGTCCTCCGGCATCGGTGATTTCTTCAATGAAAGATTTGCGAATCTGCCGAAAGACAGACTGCGCACAATCAAGGACTACCTGCCGTTGTTCGCCGGCGATCCCCTGGCATTTGCGCCGGGAACGCGGCGGCAGTATTCGAACGGCGGTTACCTCGTGCTGGGCGCGATCATCGAGGCGGTTTCGGGTGAAGATTACTTTGACTACGTCCGCACGCACATTTTCAAGCCCGCGGGCATGGCGAACTCGGATTCCTATGAGGCCGATGCGACGGTGCCGAATCTTGCGACCGGCTACACGTTGCGCGCGGGCGGCAGCGGCGAACGGCGCAGCAACCTCTACACAAGGCCGGCGCGCGGCAGTTCCGCCGGCGGCGGTTACTCCACCGCTGAAGACTTGCTCAAGTTCACGCTGGCGTTGCAGAATTTGAAACTGCTCGGCGCGGAGTACACCCAATGGCTGCTCGCAGGCAGCGATTCCGCTCCGCCGGCGGCCGCGCAAAAATCAACCGCGGCGATTACCGAAGGCCATCTGGCCATCGCCGGCGGCGCGCCGGGAATCAATGCCATTTTGGAGATGGACGTTGCCAGCGGTTACACATTCATCGTGTTGTCAAATTACGATCCGCCCAGCGCGGAAAAGGCCGGCCGGCAAATTCGCGCCTGGCTGTCACAATTGGAAAACTGAGGCGTCATGGCAGCGAAACGATCAGCAGCGCAACCCCCACTTCGTTACATGCAGCAAACCCTGGCGCGGGCGGCCGGCGCCTTGTTGCTCGCAATTTGTTGTTGCGCGGGTGCCGCGCAGGCGCAAACGAATCCATTCAATCAACGCGATGATCAGTATCGTCTGCTCGGCCTCAAGCGCGCGAAAGAAGCATTCGAATTTGCCCGCGCGGAATTCGAGCAGAAGCAGCAGCTTTTCGGAAAAAATCTGATTTCCAAGTTGGAACTCGATCGCAGTCGCAACTTGCTGGCCGACGCGGAAGTGAATTATCAGCAATCCCTGCTCGCGGTGTTGTTCGAGAAGCAATACGTTGCGGTCGCCCGCGCGCTGAAATATCAGAGCAAGGACGGCCGCAAGCACGTGAAGTTGACGCTGGAGAACGCCTCCGGCGGCGGTGCAGAATATCGCAAGCTGCTCAATCTCGACGATGAACTCTTCCGCTCGCTGCAGCCGGATGTGATCAACGATGTGTATGTTTCGCTGCTGAACGAAAGCGATGCCATCATCAGTCAGCCGTATGAAGCCAAGATCGAGCAGTTGCAGTTCGGCCGGCCGGTGACGCTCGACTTCATGTTGCTGCAGGATCTCGATGCGGTGACGGTGAACGTGACTTACGGCAGCGGCACGCAGCGCCGCCCGAAGATTTTCTTGCAGAAGGATGCCACCGTCAACAGAGTCGTGCTGCAGTCCGAGCAGTTCTCGCAGGAGGCGGAATTGGGCGGCAAGGCGACCTTCGATTTCACCCTGGAATTGTTCAGCGGCGAGAACAACACCTTCAAGCTCGAAGTGGTCAATCTGCCGGCGGCGATCAACCGCTATTTTGTTGACCCGGGCAATCAGGCGCGTTTGAGTCAATTTCGGTTTACCGAGAATACCAAGACGCGGCGCGCGGCGCTGCAGGTTTTCCTGCCGGACCGACCGAGTGAGGGATTGAACATCGACAAGCCCATTCCGTTTTATGTGCTGGTGATTCCGCGCGAGCAGGTTGTGGCGTTGGGCGATCTCAATGCCAAGCAATGGTCACAGGACGAAATCGAAGCGCTGAACGCGGGCTACGTGCGGCTGGAGCTGGTGCCGCGCGGCGTCGGCAAATTGCTGGTGCGCGCGCCCCAGCTTTTTTATTCGATCAAAGCCGGCGACGCCGTCGTAATGACTCTTGACGTGGTCAACGAAGGCACGCGGCGTTTGGACAATGTGAAAGTCGAGGCCGATGTGCCGCTGCATTGGAGCAAGCAAATCGAGCCGCTGGTGCTTGCCGCGCTCGACACCGACGAAGAGAAGCGCGTGCAATTGCAGTTTATCCCGCCGAAGGAAATTTCACCGGGGCGCTATGAAATGCGTTTGCGCACCACGTCACTCGCCGACAATCTGCCGGTGAACGGCGAGGACAAAACTGTGACGGTTGAAATTCAATCTGAAACGAATGTCTGGGGAATGGCGCTGGTGGTGACGATGATCCTCGGTCTGGTGGTGGGAATCGTGGTGTTTGGCATCCGGCTGTCACGACGATAACGTATTGTTGCGGTTTGCATAGGTAAAAGGAAAATGTCATGCGGGAAGCATCTTGTTTGAATCAGGCACGGGGCTGATTCGAAGCAAGATTCCTGCGGAATGACATCCGATTATGAGACTCGCACAGACTCCAATTATTGAGGCAAAGCTCAATAATGGAGTCCTGGAGTGATGGATTTTTGATGCGGAGGACTTCGTCAATTCATTATGACAGAACTCTCATTATTCAAATTTTTCAAGGGAACTTCATGTCATTGTCTCTCTCCCCCAACAGCGCGCACGCCCTGCTCGAAGCGGATGGGCTGACCAAACGCTACGAAGATGGCGTGCTCGCGCTCGATCATGTTTCCTTTTCCGTCAGGGCCGGCGAGATTTATGCGATGCTGGGCGCCAACGGCGCAGGCAAAACCACCACCATCAATCTTTTTCTCAATTTCATCGAGCCGACGGAAGGCGAAGCGCGCATCGACGGCGTAATCACGCATCGCGAGCCGTTGCGCGCCAAGCAGAAGGTCGCGTTCGTTTCAGAGAATGTCATGCTCTATCCCAACTTCACCGCACTGCAGAATCTCGATTTCTTCGCGCGGCTGGGCGGCCGGACGAGTTACACCAAAGACGACTATCGCCGCGTGCTGTTGCGCGTCGGCCTGCAGGAAGAGGCGCATCGCAAGCGCTTGAAAGGCTTCTCCAAGGGCATGCGCCAAAAATGCGGCATTGCCATTGCCATTCTCAAGAATGCGCCTGCGATCCTGCTCGACGAGCCGACCTCCGGTCTCGATCCCCAGGCTGGTTTTGAATTCATGCAGTTGCTGCACACCCTGCGTGAAGAAGGCAGGGCCATTCTGATGTCCACGCACGATATTTTCCGCGCCAGGGAAATCGCGGATGTGGTGGGCATCATGAAGCAGGGTAAACTCGTGATGCAACGCACGCGCGCCGAACTGGCCGGTGAAAGCCTGGAGGATCTCTACATGGAATACATGGCCGGGCACACCGAGGCCGTGGACTGACAATGGACCGAAAAGTGAAGGACGCAGGAACAAGACGCTTTTGAACCGCCAACAACCGGCCTCACCCATGCTCAAACTCATCATCGCCAAAGAACTGCGCGAAATCATCAGCTCGACGAAATTCGCCGTCACCTTCGGCGTGTGCGCCGTCTTGATTCTGCTCGCCTTTTATGCCGGCGCACGCAGTTATCAAGTGGGGCAAGCGCAATACGATGCCGCGGTTGCAGAAAACCTGCGGCAGATGGAGGGTCTCACGGACTGGCTGATGGTGCGCAATCATCGCATCTTTTTGCCGCCCCATCCGCTCGCCGCGCTGGTCACCGGCGTTGCGAACGACATTGGCCGCACGGCGACGATCCATGGCCGCGGCGAAGTCAGCGCGGAAGACAGCCGCTACAGCGAAGATCCCGTCTTTGCCGTGTTTCGCTTTCTCGATTTGGATTTCATTTTTCAAGTCGTGCTTTCGCTCTTCGCGATTCTGTTCGCGTACGACGCCATCAACGGCGAGAAAGAACGCGGCACGCTCCCGCTCACCTTCGCGAACGCCATTCCCCGCGCACACTACCTTCTTGGCAAAATCACCGGCTCATTTCTCGCGCTTGCCGTGCCGTTGCTGATTCCCATTGCGCTGGGCGCGTTGCTTTTGCCGCTCATGCATATTCCCATGGCCGGCGAGGACTGGCTGCGGCTCACGCTGGTGGTGCTCGCCGGGATGTTGTATTTCGGCGCCTTTCTCACGCTGTCGGTTTTCATCTCCACGCGCACACATCGTACGGCGCATTCTTTCCTGCTGCTGCTCGTCATCTGGATCGCGGCGGTGTTGATCGTGCCGCGCGCCGCCGTGCTGCTGGCCGGCCGCGCCGTGGCCGTGCCCTCGGTTGATGAAATGGCCTCGCAAAAAAGCCGCTATCATGCGCAGTTGTGGGAGGCGGACCGCAAGGCCATGGGCTCTTTTAGACCCGCCGCCAGCGAGCAGCCCGGGCAGTTGCTGAACCAATTCAACCGCTTTATGCAAAAGCTCGCAGACGAGCGTGAAAAAAAGATGCTGGAGTTTTCCGCGCGCCTCAACGAACAGCGCCGCAACCGGCAGGCAGTGCAGGAGCAAGTGGCCTTCAATTTGGCGCGTGTTTCGCCGGCTGCGGCCTTTGCGCTGGCCTCTTCGAATCTGGTGGGAACCTCCTTGGTGTTGAAGGAACATTTTTTGGAACAAGCGGGCAAATATCAGCAGGCCTATGCCTCGTTCATTCGCGCGCAAACCGGCGGCAGTCTGGGCGGCGGGCGCGTCATGATGTTCCGCACGACGGATGGCGGGGAGGAGAAGCGCAATCCCATTGATCCGCGTGCCATTCCGCCGTTCGTCTATCAGGCGATTCCACTGAATCGCGCCGTGCAAGCTGCTATTCTGGATTTTGGGTTATTGATCTTTTTTAATGTCGTTTTCTTCGCCGGCGCGTTCCTCTCGTTTCTGCGGTATGATTTGAGGTAGCAACAAGATTTGGACACAGATTGAAGTGACTCGCGCAGATAAAATCCGCCACAAACCGCATTGCTTTGTGTTCGAGGAAAAAGAATGCACGCAAAGGCGCAGAGCCGCAAAGAACACGCAAAGCTTTTCTTTGCGAAACCTTTGCGGCTTCGCGTCTTTGCGTGAGGCTTTTGCGCTGATTTCATCATGAAGGTATCGCATCTCGATTTATTCTCGATAGGAAATTTCCATGTTGACAACCCTCATCCAAAAAGAACTGAAAGCCATCCTGCTCAGTCCCAAGTTCGCCGCAACCTTCGCCACCTGCGCGGCGCTGATTCTGTTGAGCATTTTCATCGGCATTCAGGATTATCGCGCGGCGGTGCGGCAGTTTGAAACCGCGCAACAACTCAACGAACAGGAGATGCGCGAGCAAAACTCCTGGCGCGCCATCTCGTCGCGCATTTATCGCCAGCCCGATCCTTTGCAAATTCTGGTTTCGGGCGTGAACAACGATATCGGCCGGATGTCACTGGTGAATGCAATGGAGTCCATCAAACTGCGCCACAGCAGTTATTCCGATGATCCCATTTTCGCGGTGTTTCGCTTCATTGATTTTGTTTTCATCGTGCAAGTCGTGCTCTCGTTGTTCGCCATTCTGTTCACGTTTGATGCCGTCAATGGCGAGCGTGAGGGCGGCACGCTCAAGCTGGTGTTCTCGCATGCCATTCCGCGGGCGCAATACATTCTTGCGAAATTTTTCGGCTCCTGGCTCGGCCTGGTACTGCCGCTGTTGATTCCGATGTTGCTCGGCATTTTGCTGATCCTGTTGCACCGCATTCCCACGGATGGCGTCTTCTGGCTGAAAGTAGCGGCGCTGATCGGCATGTCGATTTTGTTCTTCACCTTCTTCATTGCATTCGGCGTGTTGCTGTCCAGTTTGACGCGCAGTTCCTCCGTCTCATTCCTGCTGGCGCTGGTGATGTGGGTGGTATTGGTGTTGATTATCCCGCGCGCCGGCGTGATGGCCGCCGGCCAGATTGTTTCCGTGCCCAGCGTCGCAGAAATCGAAGGCCAACAGGATCGCTTCGAAAAAGAGAGCTGGGACAAATACATGAAGGATATGTCTGCGCGCTGGCGCAGCCGTGATGCGGAGATGGAAGGCATGTCGCCCGAACAGCGCGAGGCCTATCGTGACGAGCACGAATGGGAATGGCTGGAGGAGGAAGACCAGGCGCGTAAAACGATGCAAAAAGAGATCAACGATTTTGTCATTCAATTGAATGAGGATCTGCGCAACCGCAAGGCACAGCAGGAACGGCTGGGATTCGCGCTCTCCCGCTTTTCGCCGGCCGCGGCCTATCAGCTCGCGGCGATGAACCTTGCGGGTACGGATTTGTCGCTGAAGACACGCTACGAAGACGCCATGCAAAATTACCGCAACACCTTCACCGCCTTCACCGAAAAAAAGCAAAAAGAAGCCGGCGGCCTCGGCGGCATACGCATTACGGTTGATTCTGAGAAGGGCTTTTCCATCAGTGGCGACCGCGACCAAGGCACGCTGGATTTGAGCGAGCTGCCGCGCTTTCAAGCGCCGGCGCATTCTTTTGTCGAAGCTCTGGCACCCACGCTCATCGACTGGGGTTTGCTGGCGCTTTGCACGATCGGTGCATTTGCCGGGGCGTTTGTGGCGTTTTTGCGGTATGATGTGAGGTGAAGCAGGGGCAAAGCAGCCGGGGCAGCATGGTAATAGCGTTTGTGCTTACTTCCAGGTTATGGCCTAAAATTATAGGGCGGCCCCCCGCCGCCCGCTTGAAACGAGAAGATACTGCTGCCAAAAGCACTGACCGGTCACTGCCAACCACAAAACTCATATGCGGGAAGCTATTGGTGAAGTATTCCCTGTCGCGACCGGCCCATGTTGCAATGACCATCATCGATCCGCTTGGCCGCGCGGTGCGCACTTTGGTGATAGCGTGGCGGCCGGCCGGGCAGTTTCGCGAGGTCTGGGACGGTTGTGATGAACAGGGCCGGCCGGTGGCCAGCGGAGTCTATATTTGCCGGCTGGAGTGCGATCGTGCGATCATGCAATGCAAGCTCATTCGCCTGCGCCAGCAGCCGGGAATCTGCACTGCGCACCTGTGGCATTGCCGTCAGGCCGCGCCGCTGGCGGAGAACTGAAATAGCGTTTGCGCGCAACCCGCGGGTTGTGTATGTTGCGCGCGTTGCCCAATGATCGATTCACAACTTTGTTGCTCTCCGGTTCGCGCCCGGAGTCGCAGCCGCACCGCAACCGACGGAACTCGCCAGCGCGCGAGTTTTGCATGCTCATGAATCTGACCATCAATCCTGTCAGCGCCATTGGGGGCCGGCTGACTGTTCCCGGCGACAAATCCATTTCGCATCGCGCCCTGATGCTGGCCGCGGTGGCGGAGGGTGAAAGCCGCATTGCCGGTCTCCCGGCCGGCGCAGATGTGCAAAGCACGCGGCAATGTTTGCAGCAGCTCGGCGTGGAAATGCGAGCCGCCGGCGGGATCCTCCGCGTTCACGGCAGAGGATTCTCGGGCTTGCGGCCGGTTGCGCAAGCGCTTGATGCCGGAAATTCCGGTACCACGATGCGCTTGCTGAGCGGCATCCTGGCAGGGCGGCCATTCACCACCCGAATGCACGGCGATGCCTCGCTCAATCGCCGGCCGATGCAGAGAATCATCGTGCCGTTGCAGCGCATGGGCGCCCGCCTGGAGTCCTCGCCGGCGGGCACCGCGCCGCTCACCATTCATGGCGCAAATCTGAAAGGCATTCGTTTTGAAATGCCGGTGGCCTCGGCACAGGTGAAGAGCTGTATTTTGTTCGCGGGTTTGCAGGCGGAAGGTGAGACCACGGTGATCGAACCGCTGCCGACGCGCGATCACAGCGAGCGATTGCTGGCCGCCATGGGCGCGGAGTTGCGCCGCAGCGCCAACGCCGTGGCGATCGGTCGCGGTCGTTTGCGGCCTGCCACGATCACGGTGCCCGGCGATTTCTCTTCGGCGGCGTTTTTCCTCGCAGCGGCGGTGCTGCTGCCCAACAGTGATTTGCTGCTGGCCAATGTCAACGTCAATCCGACGCGCCTTGGTTTACTGCACGTGCTGCAGCGGATGGGCGCGGCCCTCGACCTAGAAGAACTGCCCGGCAGTGGTGGTGAGCCGGTGGCGAACGTGCGCGCCCGCCACGGCCCGCTGCAGGCGGCCGCCGTGACGCCGCAACAAATTCCGCAGTTGATCGATGAGATTCCGATCTTGGCCGTGCTGGCAACGCAGGCGGAAGGGCAAACGATCATCACCGGCGCGCAGGAATTGCGGGTCAAGGAGAGTGATCGCCTCGCGGCGCTGGCAGGCAACCTGCGAGCGATGGGCGCAATGGTCGAGGAATTGCCGGAGGGATTGATCATCACCGGGCCGGTGCGGCTGCACGGCGCGGTGATTGATTCGCATGGCGATCACCGCATTGCCATGGCCTTTGCGATTGCCGGATTGGTCGCGGCTTCACCGGTTACCATTCGGCAAGCCGAGTGTGCGGATGTTTCCTTCCCCGGCTTTTTTGATTTGCTGCGCCGGCATTGCCGGTGAACTGGCTCCGCAGTTCTGTTTGATTCACCCGGATCACCGGCCAGCGCGCGGCCGGGAGCAGGCAGGCGGAGTTGGAGTTGGGAATTTCAGCGCCGGCAGCGCCTGCCGGCAGGCGGCGAAGACATGAGTCCCGTGGGCATTCATCTCATCCTCGACGGTTGGCAGGTGCCGCCGCACTTGCTCAATGATGCCGGCCATATTCGCCGGGCATTGCAGCGGGCCGTGGCAGCAGGGGGCGCGACTTTCGTCGAGCTGACCGTGCATCAGTTTCAGCCCCAGGGACTCACGGCCACCGCGACCCTGGCACAATCGCATCTGATGATTCACACCTGGCCGGAATGGGGCTATTTTGCCGCGGATTTTTTTTCTGCGGACGCGGGAATGCGCATGCGGCCGGCCAGATGCTGCTCGCGGAATTGCAGGCGAAGGAGCATCGCCGGCAAGAACTCACCTGCGGGCCGGGCGAGCTGAAGCAACTGTCACAGCCGCAGGGCAGGTGCAATCCCGGCGCAGGCGGAGAGGCATTCCCGGCAAGGCGCGTCTGAAAGGACGGAAACGCGGCGCGCGACTGCGCCGGCGGCCTCAGGCATTCAAGCGGCGAGCCACCGGCTGCCGCAGAGTCTTGAGATGCCGGTATCCCACCAACTTGCGCTGTTCCTCATCCCACAATTTCAGCGGAATGCATTTCAAGCTCTGCCAAAAGGTCAAGGTTTCGCTTTGATGGAAAACCGGATTCTCTTCGTAGCATTTCTGCAAGTTGTAGTTCGGAATGCGGCTGCTCAGATGATGAATGTGATGATAGCCGATGTTGCCGGTGAACCACTGCAGGACTTTGGGCAGGCGATAGAATGAGCTGCCCTGCAACGCGGCCATGACATATTCCCATTCGTCATTGTGTTCCCAATAGGTGTCCTCGAACTGGTGTTGAATGTAGAACAGCCAGGTGCCGGCGGTGGCGGCAAAGACTTCGATGGGCAGGTGAATCATTACCAGCTCGCGAAAGCCGATGATGAAGCCGAGCAGCAAGACCAGCGCGAGCAGAGCAAGGTTGGTCCAGTAGACGCTGCGGCGCTCGCGAATCCATTGCCTGGAGGCCGCGGAGGGAAAGCGGTTCATCACCAGAAAGTAGAATGTCGGGCCGACCACGAACAGAATGAGGGGATTGCGGTAGAGGCGATATTTCAGCCGGCCCCATTTCGAGAGCTTCAGGTACTCGCGCACGGTCAGTGTGGTCACGTCGCCAAAGCCGCGGCGGTCGAGGTTGCTGGCGCCGGCATGGTGCATGGCGTGGGACTTGCGCCAGTATTGGTAGGGCACCATGGTCAGCACGCCGCAGAGAAAGCCGACAATGTTATTGGCCTTTTGCGATTTGAAAAATGCGCCGTGGCCGCAATCGTGCTGGAAAATGAAAATGCGAATCAACAGGCCGGCGGCAACCGGCGCCAGCGCCAGCGTCAGCCAGTAGGAATAATCCAGGCTCAAATACATGAGGTACCACACCCCGAAAAACGGCACGGTGGTGTTGAGCAGTTGCCAAATACTTCTCTTTAAGTCGGGTTTCTGGTATTTTGCTACGATTTCGTTCCAGTTGGATTTTACCGCCTCGAGGCTAAAGGTCATGGGGCATTTCCTTGAAAAAATGGTGAGACTATTGCAAAATGTCCGGGCAATGTGAAGAAGTTTACCGTGTGAGTCAAGCGGTTTTCTGGAAATTTTTGGCAGGATTCAGGGCCTTCACCAACAAACGGAGATAGAGCGATGTGGCTGGCCGACAAGGATGCCAGGAACAAATGGTGCCCGATGGCGCGGGCCGGCTTTCGCCGGCACGAAGCGACCTCACTGACCATCAATCGCAAGATCGGCAGCGGCAAACCCGATCCTGACTGCCTGTGCCTGGCGAGCGACTGCATGATGTGGCGCGCGGTCACCATCACCAGGGAGCAGGAGACACTGACATTGGGTTACTGCGGTCTGGCCGGCCGGCCGGAGGGTAAGCCAGAGGAGGAGAAGAAATGAACGGCAGGAGTGCGGCCGGGGTGGTGCAGTCCCACCGCGCTTCACTGCCGCAGCAGCAGGTAGAGCCCGGCAACGATGAGCAGCAGGGGCAGGCCCGCGGACAACAGGGCAATTGGAATCATAATCAAACCGAGAATGCCGGCGAGCAGGCCCAAAGGAATGGCAATCGCTGCGATCAACACCACGGCCAGCAGGCCGCCGATGATCTGCAGCGGCAGAGTCAGCGTCCAAAAGCCGAATTTGACGACCCAGAGCAGGCCTTTCAAGGCCATGGCGGCGATCAGAATCAAAACGCAGAGGGCGACCAGATCCAACATGACATCCTCCTCGCCAAAGGGACGCCGTTCTTTACGCAGACGGGGAAATGAGGTTGCAGCCGGTTGCGGAGCGCCCGGGTTGAAATTGTGATTGCGTTTTTCGGTGATTCTTCAGATTTTTTCCCGGCTGCAAATCTCTCCTGCCATGTCTGCCATTGGGTTCGAACCGCAACAGGAAAGCGCATATGGCTTCCCTCACCTTCCCACGCCGCCGCGCGGTCCGGCTCGCGCTTTGGCCGCTCCTCCTGCTCAACGCCGCCGGCTGCTTCAAAACCCAGGACACGGAGATCACCGGCGCGGGCGAACCGCTCTTCACCCTCACCGGGCGCGTCAGTGACATCGACCACGGCCGGCCGGTGCGTGACGCGCTGGTCGAAATCAAAGCCCTGAATCTCAAGTCCCAGGTGGACAGCAACGGCGTCTATTCGTTTTCCGGATTGAAAGTCGGCACGCGCACGCTGCAGGTGTCAGCAGCCAACTACGCCACCGCTCAAATCGCAGTCACGTTTCAGTATGAGGATCGCAACGTGGTGCAGGACGTCGCCCTGACCAAGGCGCTGGGGATCGCCTGGCGCGGCGACGTGCCGTTTGCGAACCCCTCCGGCATTTGGTGGGAAGACAATCAGCTCTTTGTGACCAACTATGACACCAGGGGTGGCTTCATGTATCGTCTGGACGAAAACCTGCGCGTGCTGCAGGTCTCGCCCCACCTCGGCACGCTGTTCGCAGACACATGTTTTGCCGGCCTGGACACCTGTTATTGGAAACGTGACACTTGCTTCTACGAAATCGATCCGCAAAACCCGTTTGAACCGGATTCGGTAACGATCGACTCCATATTTGTTCCCTGCCATCAGCGCCTTTATGGGGTGGTGCGTATCGGCGAGTATTTGTACAGCACAGATGGGCTTGGCCACTTCCATGTCGTTTCAGGGGCCCGCCAACCTTACGTCTCGTTGCGTGATCCGCAATTCTTTCGCGTTGACCCCCGTTCGCTCGAGGTCATTGAGGTGCGCGCGGTGCGCGACACCCTCGACATCGAACTCCTCAGTCTGATCACCGACCTGGCATGGGATGGTCAGGCACTCTGGCTGACAAATATGTTCAAAAACTCACTGCCCAAACTCCGGTTCGAATCGCTCACTGCCTCGGCGGTCTATCCCAGCCCGGCGTCAAAACCCGTGGGCGCGGCATGGGACGGCAAATACTTGTGGATTTCCGCGGGCAATCGCCTGCTGCAATTGCATCGCGATGCCTCCATCCGCAATCGCTACGTTGTGTCCGGCGAAACGCTCGATCAAATCGCCTGGGACGGCACGCACATGTGGGCGATCAACACCAGTTTCAAGCAGATTCTCAAATTGACCATTCCATTGCAGGATCACTTATGATGCTGCGCGCCAACCTCCGCTCAGCCGCCACGCTGATCCTTGTTTGCAGTCTCGCGCTGCTGGCCGCCCGCACGGCGCTGGCGGGCGTCACCGGCACTTTGGCCGGCACAGTGACTGACCAAGAAACCGGCGAGCGGCTGCCCGGGGCCAGCATACTCATGCAGGGCACGCCGCTCGGGGCGGCCGCGGATGAGAAAGGCCAGTATGTCATCACCAATTTGCGGCCGGGCGTTTACACCGTCACCGCGCAAATGATGGGCTACCGCAAACTCACCAAGACCAATGTCATCATCCGCGCCGATGCGCGTACCAATCTCGATTTCGAGCTCACCCCCACGACGCTCAGCTTCAGCGAAGAAGTGGTCGTCACCGCCGAGCGTGCGCTGATTCAGATGGACGTGACCGGGACGCAGCACGCCGTGCAGGGCGAGGCCATCAAAGCGCTGCCGATCGCCACGCCCGAGGAAGTGGTGAATCTGCAACCGGGCGTGGTGGAGGGCCACATCCGTGGCGGCCGTGTGACCGAAGTGCTCTATCTCGTCGACGGCATTCCGGTGCAGGAGGCCATTGCCGGCGGCCGCGGCATCACCGTGCCGAACATTTCGATCGAGGATATGACGATTCAAACCGGCGGCTTTCACGCCGAATACGGCAACGCCATGTCCGGCGTGGTCAACATCATCACCCGCGAAGGCACGGCGCAGCAGAAATATTACCTGGAAGCCACCACCGACGTGGCGGGTGAGGTACCGGGCTCGTGGGACAAGACCAACTTCAACCGCCTGCACAATGCCGAGACTTCACTGGGTGGTCCGCTGTTTTGGGGGCTGCGTTATTACGTCTCCGCGCAATACAACGCCAGTGACACGCGCTGGCGCCGGGCGTTCCGCGCGGCTTTGCCCGGCCCCATCGAGGAAAATCTGCACGCGAATGCCAAGCTCAGCATGCCGTTCAATCCCACGCAAAAGCTGGTGCTGCAGGGCTTGCTGTCGCTGTCAGACTGGCGGGCCTACGAGCACCGCTGGGTGCATCACCTGCAGGGACTGCCGCCGCGCGCCAAAGACAGTTTCCGCCTCAACGGCACGTGGACGCACATGCTGAGCGACAAGACTTTCTACACCGCCAAACTGAGCTACTACAACATTCTCAAATCCGTTCTCGGCCGGCCGCAAGCGAAGTACAATCTCAATCTCGTGTTCGATGAAGAGGGCTTGTTCATTCTCGGCGGGGACAAGGCCTGGTGGCAGGACGCCCAGGAGGTGACCAGCAACCTCAAGCTGGATTTCGTCAGCCAGGTGCATCACAGCCATCAGGTGAAAGCGGGCATTGATTTCACCTACTACGACCTGGCCATGAACAACGTCGAGATCGAACCGTTCCCGCCCAACTTTCATCCCGAGTTGCCGCCGGAGTTTCGTTTCAACGTCTACAACACGCGCTACCGCTATTTCCCCAAGATGGCCGCGCTCTACCTGCAGGACAAATTCGACCTGCAGCGCTTTGCGATGAACCTGGGGCTGCGCTACGACTATCTCGACCCCGCCGGCGAACGGCCCGAGATCGAAGACATTCTCAAGCTCAACAGCAACGAGATTCAAGTCTTCACCAGGAAAGTGCCGGTGGCGGGCAAGGCCCAGATCAGCCCGCGCTTCGGCATCGCGTTTCCGCTGGGCGTCAATGACAAGCTCCATATCAACTACGGCCATTTCTTTCAGGCGCCGCTGTTCGAATACCTCTACACCAATCTCGAATATGATTTTTCCGGCTACAATCCGCTGGTGGGCAATCCCGATCTCAAACCTGAAAAGACCGTGGCGCTGGAGGTGGGTTATGAAAGGAAGATCGGAGCGGACATGCTGTTCAGCGTCACCGGCTTCAACAAGGACATCACCAACCTCATCGACGTGCAATTCTTCCAAATTCCGGTCGAAGACACCGGCATCTATTCCAGCGGCGTGTACACGCGCTTCGTGAACCTGGCGTATGGCACGGCCAATGGCCTGGAGTTTCTCTTCAAAAAACAGCAGGGCGAGCGCTGGAGCGGGCAGGTGAGCTACACGCTGATGCAGGCCAAAGGCTCGAGCTATGCGGTGGGCGACAAGGCCAACGTGCTGCAATTCGGCGGCATCGTGGAGGAAGGGGAACACTATTTGAGCTGGGATCAGCGCCACACGATCATCTGCAATCTCGAATACCGCGCGCCGCGCCGCTGGCTGGCCAGTTTGGTGTGGCGCATCAACAGTCCCAAACCCTACACGCTGGATGAAGGCGAGGCGAATGCCGCCGGCAAGCTGATTGTCCCCAACAATCGCCGGCTGGGCTGGACGAACTATCTCGATCTCAAGCTGCGCCGCCATTTTAAATTCGGCCCGGGCCGGCTCGGTGTGCAGCTCGAAGCGCGCAACCTGCTCGACAGCCGCAATTTGCTGTGGCGCGATCAACAGGGACGGATCGGCGGTTTGCTGGGTGATCCGACGGCGTATGACGTCGGCCGGCGGGTGAGCCTCGGGGTGATGTGGGAGAATTGAACAATCTGCACTGCCGCGGCTTTTTGTATTCCACCTGCATGAAGAAAGGAGGGGAGGCGGGCCGCCGCGCACCGAAGCGCGCCGCCTTGTCCCCTCCCTTCTCCGCGGTTGCGCTCACGGCATCTTGAATTCATGCTGCGCTTCGCGCACCACCAGCACCGAGCACGGCGCCTTTTGCACGACGCGCTCGGTGGTGCTGCCCAGCAGCATTTCCGCGATCCGGCTCTGGCCGTGGCTCGCCATGACGATCAAATCAGCTTTGACTTCTTTCGCAGTGCGGACGATTTCGACGAAGGGCTTGCCGTCGCGCACGATGAATTGCGGCCGCAGTTTCTTCAGCGCGGCGGGGCGGATTTGTTTCACCAATTGCGCCTGCGCTTTGGCAATCTTTTCCTGGCTCTCCTGCTTCACCTTCTCCACACTCACCCGCGCCATGATCAATTCTTCATCCGCAAGCAGCAAGTCGGGCAACACCGTGAGCACCACCAGTTTGGCCGCGTTGGTTTCAGCCAGCTTCACCGCATAGTTGACGGCCTGCCGCGCGCTGGCGGAGAAGTCGGTGCACACCAGGATTTTTTTCAATTTCATGCTTATTCCTTTTCGGTAAGGGGTGCGGCTCAGCGATTCTCGGCGGCCTGCTTGAGTTCGCGGCTGCGCTGGTAGAATTCCTGCAAATTCATCTCCTTCAGGAAAACCAGGCCGCGGGTGGCGCGGATCATCGCGCTTTCATGCTCGTGAAACCACTCCCGGCCCAGGCAAATTTTGATGCGCTGATATTGTTCGGTTTGAATCTTCTGTGCCAATTCGGAAAACGGGCCGTCGTGTTCGTAGCTGGGGAACGAAGCATCCTTCTGCGAAATGAAGGTGTTCATGAACGCGCTCTGCATCACCGAGAACATGTTGAGAGACACCGGCACATAGATGTTGGCCTCGCTGGGATGAAAACGGAACCAGACGTTGCGGTAGCCCCACACCCGCAGGTCGGAGCGGCCGCTGATTTTCTCGTAGCGTTTGAGCGCTTCGGTGATCGCCTGCAACACTTTGTAATGGGTGTCGGGGCCGCTGGCTTCGGGGTCGAGCGCCACGCTCACCACGTCGGGCTTCACCTTTTCGACCGTGCGCAGCACCGGGACGACGTCGCGCTCGACGGTTGGCTCTTCGGTGAAAATGTCGCCGGTGTAGAAACCCAGCCGCAAATGCAGGACGTTGGCGCAATCCCAGCCGAAGTAACCCCACAGGCATTCCGCTTCCCACTCCCGGCACATGCCCTTCAGGCGCTGAATGAAGTCGGGATCCTTCTTGCCGGGGTACTGCTTGTCGAAATAATGCGCCAGTTCCGCGATGCGATCCTTGATGTTGTTGAGATCGTGCTCGTCGAACAGCTCGATGAGATTGCGCAGCAGGCGGCGCGCGGTGCCTTCATCCTTCACGCGGTTGCGGTTGGCGGCCACGCCGTCGAGGTATTGCCAGACATCGCGATTGCGGCCCTCATCGTTGTCGGGCGCAAAATAGCCCTCGCGCAACAGGGCGGCAAACTCGGGCATGTCGATGAACTCGCCCAGCCGGTCGAGCTGTTGCCGCATGTATTGGTTGGTCACCGCGGTGAAGCCGCTGGTCAGGCAGGCAAAGTAGTGGGTGTTGCTGGCATCGCGCATGTGCCGCACGATGGCGGGCAGATAGCCCAGCATCAAGTCATCGTGGTGCGGCTCCGTGTGGAGAAAGCGTGTGTGGCTGAGCGCCTTGGCGCCTTTTTCAAGCTTGCTGATGAGGCTGCGTTGCACCAGCGCCGTCAGCTCCTGAGGTTCCTGCTGGCGTTTGGCGAGAATGGCGTGCGCGGTGCGGTCGCCGAGGAAATCGTTCTCGGTCAAATCGATGACGCGCTTGCGCAGCCGGACGGCGAGATCGACCACCACGCGTTCGACCTCGGCGTCTTCGACGCTGGCTGCGCTCAAGAGCAGGGCGTGCTGGCGCTCCTGCAGCAGCTTGGCCGCGCCCATGGTCAAATAGAAACGGGCATTCGGCAGCACCTGCAGCGCGCTGGCGGGATGGAGAATGTTCTTTTCGCTCTGCACCGCGCTGGCCACGATCTCCGCCTTGGCCTCGCCCGCGGCAATGATGATCGCGGTGCAGGCGCGATTGTACGTGATCGTGCCCAGGCCGATGGTGATCACCAGCCGCTTGCGCGAGACTTCGATGCCGCCCAAATCCGAGGCCGCCGCCGCCTGGGTCTCGTAGTTTGTCGGCGTCAGGCGGGTGGTGCTGTAATGATCAGAGCCGCGCACGTTGAAGCCGATGTGGCCGTCCGGCCCGATGCCGCCGAGGAAAAAGCCGATGCCGCCCAGGCTGCGGACGCGGTCTTCATATTCCTGGCACCACTGATCAATGCGCTCCAGCACGCGCTTCTGCTGGCGCTCGCGCGCGCTTTTGCCCTGCTTGTAACGCAGCTCCAGGTTGACCACGTTATCCGGCCACACGCTCGCCAGCGTCTCGCTTTTCTCCAGCCCGATCCTGGAGCAATCGATCAGCATCGCCTTCTTGGGATCAAGTCCGAAGCCTTCGATATAGAATTCGCGCACGTAATGGTAAAAGCTGTTGTGCTGGTGGGGATTAATGGGGTAGAACTCGTCGATTTGCACGAAGTGCAGGCTTGACATGTCCGGCACAATGGCGGGATCAACACCGTTGCGTTCCAGCTCCGCCTGCGTGTCGCGATTGTCCCAGTGCCCCAGCAGGTGGGTGACCCATTTGATGAAGTGTTCCGGCGTCTTGCCGGTGGGCAGGGAGATCACGCCGCCGGGGTTGTGTTGCACCCATTCGAGGAAGCGCATGGCCGCCAGCTTGCCGAGCGCGGGAAAGTTGGCAACGACGATGGTTTTGATTTTTTCGGTGGGAGGATAGAGCGCCTGAAAGGGCGAGGCGGTCAGGGCCACGCGCTCGACGCGGGTCAATTCTTCACGAGTGGATTCAGACATGAGCCAATCCTTGCAGCCATTGTGGGTCAGAGGTTTGCTTTCTCGGCGAAATGTGTGCGGCGCGAAATTTTGTGCGCGTGAATTCCGGTGGAGAAAGAGCGGCAGCAGGCCAAGCCCGCGCGCTGATGGGGCCAACTCGAGCCGCACGGCGATCTAGCTGCCGGGCGGTGAGAGCGGCGCAAATCTAACAAGCCCCCGGCAAGAATGCAAGGCCGGAAACGGATTGCGCCAAATGGTGGGTGGCCGCCTGGAGGGGGCTGGCCAGGTCCTGAGGCGACTGGCTTTTCAAGCCTGGAGTTGCGTTGACAGGATTCAATGGGATCTGTTGAAGCCGGACGACCTGCTTTCGCCAGCCCCGCCTCGGGAGCGGGCAGGATGAGCGCGAGTTGGAAGAATGCCTGCAACTCTCCACTCGTGATCAGGAGAGGGCAAGCTGGCTGCTGCAAGGAGAAATTGTTGCCGCAAGTGCGCAGAGGCATTTCCAGCGGACAGAAACAACCCGACTGACACAATTCTGTTCCGTCGGTTGGGTTGTTTCCAGCCATTGGCGATTCTCCTTGAGTCGCAGAGTGACACATGATGGGAAGCGTTTCCCAGCGCAACCCTGTCAGGTTACCTGCGGGAAGTCTGGGGACTGCTTGATTGGACGGCAGCATGATACCGGGGATCAGACGGCTGCCGGCCGTTTCTGTGCCGGGCGCGCGGCCGCCGCAGGAGAAGCAGCCGGAAACCGCGCACCTCAGGCGGACTCGAGCAGGGGCCGGGCGAGCATGGCATGCGTGCGGTCATCCGCGTAGCCGTGCTCGGCGAGATAGGCGCGCAGGCTCGCGCCGTGCGGCGTTGCCTGCAGGAGATGCTCGAGGTAGGCGGCTTTCGCGGGATCCCGTCTCCACTTCCCAATCGCGCTTTCGTCAAAATCGCGCAGCCGGTGCATGTAGGGCAGCATGCGCGCGGACACGTTGCTTGCCTGCAGGTTTTCTTTGAGCCGGCTCCAGGAGCGCAAATGCGGGCGCAGACACAGCCCCAGTTTCTCCTGCAGCAGCAACTCCAGGCGATGCGACTGCTGGATCACG
>JBBIKM010000037.1:0-28472 GCA_037445455.1 bacterium
GATTCGCAAAGCCAACCAGCCCCGACGGGGCGAAATGTAACAGCGCAGGGCAACGCCCTGGAAACGCCGCAAATCAGGTTGGAACGTGAGGTCAAATGCCGTTGCACAGATCGCCAGCCCCGAAGGGGGCGAAATGTAATGGCGCAGGGCAACGCCCTGGAACAACGATAATCAGGAGAAATCACCAAGCCCCACCGGGGCGCGATTGAACCCCGTCAGGAATGTCGCCTCTGTAGGACTGGTGAGCCGGTAAATTCGATTCGCAAAGCCAACCAGCCCCGACGGGGCGAAAGGTAATAGCGCAGGGCAACGCCCTGGAAACGTTGCAAAGCAGGTTGGAACGTGAGGTCAAATGCCGTTGCACAGATCGCCAGCCCCGACGGGGCGAAATGTAACAGCGCAGGGCAACGCCCTGGAAAAGTTTGAAACGACGGTGTGAATCCAACCTTGTCGTTTTGGAGAAAGCGAGTCCCATGAGAAAAAAATTGTTGCTCTTGTTGTTACTGGGCGCCTGTTCCGCGTCGGCCCAAATTGCGGGCAGCCCGCTGCGGCAACGCTTGACTGCGGCGGGTCAGGAATTCATGCAACCGGTTTGGTCACCCACCGGAGACTGGATCGCGCTGACCGGGCCGAACTATGACGGCATCTGGCTCCTCCGGCCGGATGGCACCGGCCTGGAACAATTGACCGGCGATCGCGCCGTGGGCTACAAGATGAGTTGGTCGGCAGACGGCCGGTTTCTGGCAGGCCGCGTGACGCGCTGGGAAAATCGCCGGCGCCAGCACGCGGTGAAAGTGTATGACATCGAAACCAAGACCGGCACCTTGGTTTCCGATGAACGCAAGCGCATGCCCGGTGTGCCGCAATGGGTGCCGGGGCAGAGCCGCCTCGCGCTGTGGACCGGCCGTGGCGTGGAGTATCTTGCAGTCGCTTGGGCGCCGCAACCGGAACCTTTGACCGCAACGGCGCGGCCGCTGATCTTTGCGACGCCGAATGGTGTGCTGGTAACGGGCTCCGGCGCGGCGGCGCAGGTGGTGCAGCCGGTGGCAGGTGAAATCATCAACGCCGAGCTTGCGCCGGACGGCCTGCGCCTCGTTGCAGAAGCCCTGGGCAGCCGGCTGTATGTCTGCTCGCTCACCGGCAGCGAGGTGGTGCCCCTGGGCCGGGGCGAGCGGCCGCATTGGTCGCCCGATGGCCGGACGATCGCATTCCTGCTCAGCACGGATGACGGCCATCAACTCAAACAAGCGGACATCTATACAATCAATCCCGACGGCACCGGCCGGGTGAATCTGACCGCGACCGCCACGCAACTGGAAATGAATTGCAGTTGGTCGCCCGACAGCCGGCAGTTGGTTTACGACGAACGCAGCACCGGTGCCATTTGGGTGATGCGGTGGAATCAGGTGCAGGAATGAAACCGCCGCTTCCGTCAAGGGAGCTGTATTGCAAGGTACAAGAAATCGGAGGTCCCAAAATGTATCGTCGCAGTTTGGCTTTGCTCTTGCTGGCCGGTGTTGCGGTCCTGGCGTCGATCTCGTGCACCAAGGACTATGTTACCGGCAAATCGACTTTCAATCTCATGAGTGAATCGAGCGAGGTTGCCCTGGGCAAGGAGGCGGATCCCCAGATCGTGGCGGAGTATGGACTGTACGATGATGCGAATTTGACCGCCTATGTTGACGGCATCGGCCAAAGCATCGCGCGCGTTTCGCAGCGGCCCAATTTGCAGTATACCTTTCGCGTGGTGGACAGCCCGATCGTGAATGCCTTTGCGCTGCCGGGCGGCTATGTTTATTTCACGCGCGGCATTCTGGCACATTTCAATTCCGAGGCGGAGCTGGCCGGCGTGATGGGCCATGAAATCGGCCACATCGTGGCGCGGCACGGTGCCGAACAGCAATCCAAAGCGCAGCTTGCCCAGCTTGGCCTGGGGTTGGGCAATATTCTGTCCGAGGATTTTCGCCGGATCAGCGGGGTGGCCGAGCTGGGCCTGAGCTTGATCTTTCTAAAATTCAGCCGCAGCCAGGAATCGGAATCCGATCTGCTCGGCGTGGAGTATTCCACCAGGTTGGGTTATGATGCGCGCGAAATGGCGGGTTTTTTCCGCACCATCGCGCGGCTGAGTGATGACGGCGGCGGCCGTATGCCGGTGTTTTTGTCCACGCATCCTGATCCCGGCCAGCGCGAAGTCCGTGTCGCCCAGCTTGCCGCCGAGTGGCAGGCCAAGATTCCCTTTACGCCCAAGACGCTGGATCGCAAGGATTATCTGCGCATGATCGACGGCATCGTTTACGGGGATGATCCGCGCCAGGGCTTTGTCGAGAACAATGTCTTTTATCATCCCGAGCTGCGCTTTCAATTTCCGGTGCCGGCCAAGTGGGCGCTGATGAACTCGCCGAGCGTGGTGCAGATGATGAATGCCGAGAAAAACGCCATGATCGAGTTCAGCCTGGGCCGCGGCGACAGCCCCAGGGCGGCGGCCGGCAGTTTTGTGCAGAACGCGCAAGCCCAGGTCATTCGCGAACAGGCCACGCGCGTGCACGGCATGCCGGCGCATGAAGTCGAGTCCCAGGTGCAGACGCAAAACAACGTGCTGCATCTGCTCTCTTATTTCATCCAAAAGGGCGATGCCATCTACGTATTTCACGGCTACACCACCAACGCGCTTTATCCCACTTATGCGGCGACCTTCAAGAGCGTGATGGTCGGCTTCGATGAATTGCGCAATCAGGCGGCGCTGCAAAAGCAGCCGCTGCGTGTGCGCATCGAGCGCGTGGAAAAGGCCGGCGATTTGGCCACGGTGTTGCGCGGCTACCGCATGGAGGAAAAAATGCTCAATGCGCTGGCGATTCTCAACGGCATGACCCTGCAGGATCAGGTCAAGCGCGGTGACTACATCAAAGTGGTGCGCTAGCGCCCCGGCGCTTTCTTTGACTTTGGACAGTCACAAGGAGGTGGCATGCGTCTGCTGCTCACTGCCGCGGCATCCTCCTGATCGCGTGATCGTGCTGCGGTTTGTTCCAGGCGCGAGCCGTGGCGCCGCACCGAAGCCTTTTATGCAAGACGCGCCGCGTTGCCACGGTGCCTGGAGTGTTGGAAACGCCGGCTCAGCCGTGGCAGAAATATTTCGGACGGGCACAAACCAGCCCCATGCGGCAATCGCCAGCGGCTGGAAACAAACCAACAGACGAAAAAGCTCTGTATCAGTTGGGTTGTTCCCATCCGCTGGAGGAAATCATTGCTATTAGAACTGCGACATTATTCCAAAGTGACCGAGGAACCAACGTGACGCCCGAGCAGCTTTTCGAGGAATGGGGCGGGGAGATGGAAAATGGTTATGCGGTGATGCACGCGCCGGTGCAGCGCTCGCCGGCGGGCACGCCGTATTTGACGCAGCCGGGCGTGGTGCTGTTGTCCCGGCCGCAAGTCAACCTGGCGGGCCTGCAGGCTTTCCTCGCCGGCTTCGATGCCGGCCTGCAATTCGACCGGTACCTCGATGACCCCACACCCCTGGCCCCCGGCGCGCAGTTGTGCAAAATCGCCGGCCAAACCTGCTACGCCAGCTTCGGTCCCAGGCGCACGCGCAATGATCAGGCCGGCCGCTATTTCGACAACCTCATGAGCAGCGGCCACGGGTCGGTGCTGGAGCATGCGAATTATTCGTTTCTGCTCTACGGCATCTCGCGCAGCCTGACGCACGAGCTGATTCGCCATCGCGCCGGCTTCGGCTACTCGCAGTTGTCGCAGCGCTACGTTTCGGGCCGGGTGTTGCGCTTTGTCGAGCGGCCGGAGTTTCAGGATGGCGGTGCGCTGCACGAACAGTTCCTGCAGCGCATTGACCGCAGCCACGCTGAGTATCATGCCCTGGCCGAGCGCCTGCTCGCCGAGCAGCAGGCGGGCGCGGCCTTGCTCTCCGCCGAGGCCGCGACCGACTTGCGCAAGAAGGTGAATCAATCCGCGCGCGCCGTGCTGCCCAACGAAACCGAAACCATCGTGGTGGTGACGGGCAACGTGCGCGCCTGGCGCCATTTCATCGAGATGCGCGCCAGCCCGCATTCGGAGGTGGAAATCCGCGGCCTGGCCGTGCGTGTCCTGCTCTGCCTGCGCCGTCTCGAACCGCTGTTGTTCGGCGATTACCAATTGGAACATCTCCCCGACGCCACCGTCACCGTGACCACGCCTTATCGCAAGGTGTGACGCGCCCGGCCGGCACGCCCCACTTGCCGGCGGCGTCAGATTGGTCAGCAACCTCAGCACCAATGCTCTGGGCGTCTGGCGCCGGGCGGCGTGACGCCAGGGCCCGGCCGTGGCGGATCATCCCCACCGGGAACGCAGGCAAGACGCCCAATGGCACTAACTTTTCCCCGAAGGCAAAACAATTGAGGGCAAAACTACAAAAAATTTTCCAACTATTTGCCTTTGTTTGTCAAGATGACTAAAGCAGTTTGATTAGGTTAAGCTTACTTGAATAAAAGCAATGACAGAAAAATGGATGTCAGAAATATGTGATTTGCCATCATCAAAGCAATGTTCATCGTAGCAACAAAAAGCTGTGATTTTTTGCCAGTCATTTTTCTGTCATTGCCTTCTCAAAAAGTTAGTGACATTGGGCAAGACGCCCGGCCCGCCTTTGTCCTTGCAAATAAACGGCAAATTTGCTACCCTGGAGCCGCTTGTCGTCAGCTTCACATGATCATCGCCACGGGCTAACCCGCGCAGGACGCAATGGAACAGGACGCACTGCTTCGCAAAATTTGGCTGGAAAACGAGCTGCCGCTGCGGGCGCGCTCGCACCGCCTGTGCGAGGAAATCGCCGAGGCCGTCGCGCAAGGCCGGGCGGAAGCGGTGTTCACGAAACTCTGGCGCAGCCTGCGCCTGCCCGCGACACAGTGGGCCGGCGCCGCGCAACGCGTGTGGGAAAATCTGCCGGAGCAACCCTCCTCCGCAGCGGCGGAATTCAGGGCTCTGCTGGCGGCTGCGGAAGCCCGCCATGACAACGAAGCGGAGCGCAACCACCTGCGGTTGTGGCTCTGGCGCCGGGTGGTGCGTTCCGGCAAGGCCGAGTTGATCTCCAGCCGTTTTTTTGCAGACGAGCATCTCTTCTACCGCACGCTGCGCGATGACCGGCTGATTTCCTGGTACGGCGGCCGCCAGGCGGAATGGCCGGTGCAGCTTCTGCTCGGGCTTTTTCTCGGCGGCCGCGAGGAGACACAGCGGCTGCGCTTGAAACTCTACTGGCCCACGGCGCGGCTGCCGGAAGATTTCCAGCCCTCCCGCAGCGAGAACCGCGCGCTGCGGCGGCTGTGGGAGGCGCGCATTCTCGTGCGCTTTGGCAGGTGGACGCATCTGCATCCGGAGATCATGCTGCTGCTGCCGGAAATCTCCTCCTTCACCTCACCGGTGTTCGAGTGGAGCGGCCACACGCTGGTGGCGCACATGCCGGACGGCCGGCGCTGGCCGGTCGCGCCCTTTGCGCTGGCGGCTTTGATCTGCGACGAGGCGCTGGCTTTGTTTGGCCGCGATCGCCAGGCCTGGTGGCGCAATTTTGTGAGCTATGCGGCGGCTTATCTCGCCCGCCCCGAAGATGTCGCCTCGCATTTCATCATCACTGTCTGCGATGATCTCGGGCTGCATCTCATGCGCGACGCCGGCGGGCCGTTCCTGCGGGAGCTGGCCGAGTCGATTCAATATCTGGAAACGCTGCGCGCCGCGCTGTAGGCTCTGCTGCCGGGGCGGAAAGCATGAATTGCGACAAACACTGTTGGCAGTGAAAAAGCAGGGGTGCCTGGGTCCGCCTGATATCAAAACCGCAGGGCGATGAAAACGCTGATGGCGTCATTCACCAGTCGCGTGTTCTCCTTCTGTAGCGAGGATTCATTCAGCCTGGCCATGTTAAGTTGGATCGATTCATGCCGAACGACTCACTTCCCCCAGGCCCAGCTCTTGAGAGAGAAGGAAGAAAGCGAGTCGGAAAAATGTTTGCAACTCCCTCTCTTGATAAGAAAAGGGGAAACTGGCTGCTGCCAGGAGAAATTGTTGCCGCCACAGCAAAGAGGAATTTCCAACTGACAGAAACAACCCAACCGCTGGAATAGAATTGTATCGGTTGGGTTGTTTCCATCAGTCGGCGATGTTCTTTGAGCCGCAGATTGATGCGTTACAGGGGGAGTTTTCAAACGTAACATTGTCAAACTATCGTTGGTGCATTGCAACGAATGTTGGCGTGCGAAACGCTGTGGCATCCGAGTCGCAGCCCAGCGTTGCAGGTTGGCCGCAGGAGGCCGTGCCGAAATCCAGCGGAAAAGCGCTGCAACGAAATACTCAAGAAGAAGTCCCATCTCACTAAAACCACCTCTTTGACCAGCGCGTGTGAAGAACATGAAAACGAACCTGCGATTTTTGTTGCCGGCCGCGGCCGCTGTGCTCGCCGGCTGGCTGCCTGCCGCCTTCGCTGTGCCTGAAGAAAACACCCTGCACTTCGACGTCGATTTCGCCCGCTTCCGCATGAACGACAATGTCGCGCAGGTGGAGGTGTACATTGCCGTGGCGCGCAATCACCTGCAGTTCGTCGCCGACGGCGAAGAATTGCTCGCCTCTTTCGAATCGCGCGTGACCATCGCCCTCGGCGACAGTGAGGTCATCGACTACCGGTGGGTCGAGCACACCGTCGCGGCGGATTCTTCCGAGATCAAGCCCTCGCAGGTGCTGTGCACCCAGGCCAGCTTTCAACTGCCGGCCAACACCTACAATATCACGGTGCGGGTCACGGATCCGCGCTCCCGGCACTCCGGCACGCGCTCGTTTCGGCTGACGGTGGAGCCCTATGCCACCGGCCGGCTTGCGCTCAGCGATCTGGAGATCGCCTCCCGCATCGTGCGCGATACCACCAACTCCCGCTTCTACAAGAACAATCACACCATCATTCCGAATCCCAGCCGCACGTATGGCGCGGGCATGGCGATGCTCTACACCTACGCCGAAATCTACAACCTGACCTTTCCCAGCGACAGCAGCTATTCCGTGCTCTATCGCGTGTTGGATGACCAGGGCCGCGAGATCAAGGCCCTGCCGGTGCGCCAGCGGCGGGTGAACGGCCGACAGTTGGTGGAAGTGGGCGGCTTCAACGTGATGGCGTTGAGCGCGGGTGCCTATGTGTTGGAAGTACAGGTCACGGATCACGCCAGCCAGCAAAGAGCTGCCGGCCGCCAGAAGTTCTATGTCTACCGGGAGGACGCACGGCCGCAGGCGCAAGTCTCGGCGCAGGCCGCGGGATATGATTACTTGCTCAATCTCTACCGCGATCTTCCCGAAATCGATCTGGACGAAGAATTCAAAACCATGCGCTACCTCACCGCCGGTGAGGACGTGAAGATCTTCTCCGCGCTTGATGCGCCGGGCAAGCGCGCGTTCATTGCCAAATTCTGGCAAAGCCGCGATCAATCGCCCGAGACGCCGCAGAATGAATTTCGCGAGGACTATCTCAAACGGGTGCGCTTCGCCAACGAGAGCTTCTCCGGTTTGCGCAAAGGCTGGCAGACCGACATGGGTCGCGTGCTGTTGGTTTACGGCCAGCCGGATGAAGTCGAGCGCTTCCCCAGCAGCAGCGAGAACCGGCCGTATCAGATTTGGCATTACTTCGAGATCCAGGGCGGCGTGGTGTTCATCTTCGTGGATGTCAGCAATTGGGGCGAATACCGCCTGGTGCATTCCACCGCGCGCGGCGAGCTGTCGGATGATGACTGGCAGCGCTGGATCAATCCCAGCCGCTGAGGCGTTGTGAGTGCGCCGGGGAGCGCAATTTTGCCGGCAGGGCCATTCTCCCTGGTAAAGGAAAGACGGATCCCACTTGCCGGGGCGGGAAGAATGGAGATCGCCGGGCGGGTGAGCGTGCAGTCGCGCCACCAGGATTTCTCTTTCTCGAGAGAGAAACCGGCGCTCGAATAGCGACAACCTCCTCCCTCGGATGGTGATAACCCGGCCGATCAGGAGCTTTCCCCTCTGCCGGCTTGTGCCTGTTTGACGGCGATATCCCCTGAGTTGCCGTCCATCCGCCGTGGGCATTGACCATCAGTACACAGGCGACTCATGAGTAGTTTCTCTCCCTCCCTGATCAGCGCAATCCCCATTGGACTCGGTGCAACTCTTACTTTTGATCTGTGGGCGCTGTTTCTCCGCTATGCCTTCAAGATCACGCCGTCCAACCTCTGTCTGGTCGGACGCTGGCTTCGCTACATGCCAGCAGGAATTTTCCGGCATTCAAATATTACAGCGACACCGCCGAAGCGCGCGGAATGCGTGGTCGGGTGGATCGCCCACTACATGATTGGCGTCACATTCGCTATTGCCTTCGTTGCATTCGTGGGCAATGACTGGCTTGAGCGTCCGACGTTGATTCCCGCAATCGTCTACGGCGTCGTCACCGTCCTGGCGCCGTTTGCCATCATGCAACCTTCGTTCGGATTTGGATTTGCTGCAGCGAAGCTGCCGAATCCTGCGCAGGTGAGGCTGCGTAGCCTGATGAATCACACTGCGTTTGGCGTAGGCCTTTACCTTTTCGCGGTGTTGGTCAATTGGTTAGAACGGATTTTCGCGTGACGATCCAAGCACTCGGGCGGCGCGGCGAATTCGAGAGAGGCGTTGGACCAGTGTGAGCCGCCGTATGATTCTTCGTTGAACTGAGTGCTTATCGGTTTGATTGAGCTTTGAATCAAGTTTGTGATGGGGAGGCGGAGTGGCGACAGCAGTAGGTCGGCAGACACTGGTCGCTGCCGCGGCAGGAGGATGATCGCTCTGCTGCGTCTTCCCGTGCCGAGGGCCCGTTTGGTGCAGCGCCGGCTTGCCCAGCGGAACCGCCTGGTCGTGGGCCATATGTCAGGTGATGTGGGACGAGCGGCATAGAGATGTAACGCCTATTTCGATCAAAATGATCTAACCCAGAACCGATGTGACATGCACCGGCAGCCTTTGGCAATACTGCTGCTCAGCCGAGAGTCTCGCCACATTCTCACCCGCCAGGGAGTTGAATCAGACCTGCGAGGCGGAGCATTCCTCGGAGAGGCACGAACTCGCATCTCTCCCCAAACCCCACCGCTTGGGCGCTTTGTCATGAGCAGGAGCAGGTTATGTTCGGTTTGTGCATACCGCCGGGTCGACGGCCCGGGCAGTGTCATTATTGCTTGAGCGGATCCTGCCTGAATTTTGCACATTGCTTGCGCACTTGCTCCGCTGTTGGCAGCACCGCCATGCCCCGGAGTGATGTGTCACCCGACAAGACTGGCTGAGAAGCAACGCGGCATCACAAGCCATAAAGATCAAGGCATGGTCACAGAAGGAAGCAGATATGTCGCGTCACAGACGCCCTCGCCCTGGTCTGGGATTCAGTGATCAGGACCCGGGCGTTCTCCGCTGTGCGGCGATGGTGAGTCGCAGGGCCTGCGGCTTGGTGATTTCCTGCGATTACGGCTTTTCCGGGCCGTTGCCCTGCGCTGCTACATTGCGCCACACTGGGCTATTTGTCGGTGCAGTAGAATTCGACTTAAGGTTGCAGGACGAATAAGAGTCCCTTCCGCAACGCTGAGGCAGAAAGAAACTTTTGGGAAGAATGTTGAAATGGAAACTCTGATCGGCAAACACTGGCATCATCTGCCGGCAAATGAAGTGATGGATTTATTGGAGAGTGATCCGCAAAAGGGCCTGGATATCTTCGCGGTCAAGCATCGCCAGGAACATTTTGGCCCCAATGTGATCACGGCCAAACGCGGCAAGAGCGCGCTGATTCGTTTCCTTCTGCAATTCCACAACCCATTGATCTATATCCTGCTGGCGGCAAGCGCGATCACGCTGGCGCTGAATGATCACCTCGATGCCGGCATCATCTTCGGCGTGGTGCTGTTGAACGCGTTGATCGGTTACCTCCAGGAGGCGAAAGCGGAGAAGGCCATTGCCGCGCTGGCGCAATTGATGGTCACCGAGGCCACCGTCATCCGCGCCGGCAAGACGCAGCGCCTTGCCGCTGCCGAGTTGGTGCCGGGCGACGTGGTGCTGCTCCAGGCGGGCAACAAAGTGCCGGCGGATTTGCGCCTGCTCCAGGCGCGTGATTTGCAAATCGCCGAAGCGGCCCTTACCGGTGAGTCGGTGCCGGTTCACAAGGATGCGGGCGCCCGCCTGTCCGCCGACACTCTTGTGGCCGACCGCAAGAACATGGCTTACGCCTCGACGCTGGTCACTTATGGACAGGGGAAGGGCGTCGTCATTGCCACCGGCGACGACACCGAAGTGGGGCGCATCTCGCAACTCATCGCCACCGCCCATGATTTGCAAACCCCGCTCACCCGCAAAATCTCTCACTTCAGCCGCATGCTGCTCTTTGCGATTCTGGGCCTGGCTGCTCTGACTTTCCTGGTGGGGGTCTGGCGCGGACAGCCTGCGGTTGACACCTTTATGGCTGCCATTGCCCTGGCTGTGGCCGCCATCCCGGAAGGTCTGCCCGCCGCCGTAACTGTGACTTTGGCGATCGGTGTTTCCCGCATGGCCCGCCGTCGCGCCATCATTCGCAAACTGCCCGCCGTCGAAGCGCTGGGAAGCACCACCGTCATCTGTTCCGATAAAACCGGAACGCTGACCCAGAATCAAATGACCGTGCAACAGCTCACCGCGCATGGTGTGTGCTATGAGATCACTGGCGTTGGGTACGCTCCTGCGGGCCAGATTCTGGATCAGGGCCGGCCCATCGCGACGGCGAACGTGGCGATGCTGGAATGCTTGCGGGCGGGGTTGTTGTGCAACGACAGCGCCATGATCGAAAAGGATGGCCGTTGGGAGGTGCAGGGTGATCCGACCGAGGGCGCGTTGATTGTCTCGGCCAGCAAAGCCGGGCTGATGCCGGAGGTGGAGCGCGCCCAGTTGCCGCGTCTGGACGCCATTCCGTTTGAGTCGCAGCATCAATACATGGCGACCCTCCACGAGGCCGGTGCGAATCGCCCACGGCTCATTTATGTCAAAGGCGCTCTGGAGAGCATTCTGCCGAAATGCGCCCTGGCGTTGGAGGCCTCGGGGCAGGCCATTCCGCTGGAGGCGAACCAGATACATGAAGCAGCGGAGAGCATGGCGCGTCGCGGCCTGCGCGTCCTCGCGTTTGCGCGGGGCGAATTGCCCGCCGGAACAACACACCTGGCTCATGCGGACGTCGCCTCCGGCTTGATATTCCTCGGCCTGCAAGGGATGAGCGATCCGCCGCGGCCGGAGGCGGTGACAGCGGTTCGCGCCTGCCAGACCGCCGGCATTCGCGTCAAGATGATCACCGGAGACCACGCGCTTACCGCCGCCGCCATCGCCCGGCAAATCGGGCTGAATGGGGTTTCGGACACTGAGCCCGTGGTGCTGACCGGACAGGCGATGGCTGCGCTCTCGGACGCGGAATTGATTGAGCAGGCCGAACGCACCGCAGTGTTTGCCCGAGTGACGCCGGAGCAAAAGCTCCGTCTGGTGGAGGCGCTGCAGGCGCGCGGCAACATCGTGGCCATGACCGGCGACGGCGTTAATGACGCGCCGGCCCTGAAACAGGCCGACATCGGCGTGGCCATGGGCCTGGCCGGCACCGATGTGTCCAAAGAAGCCGCTGACATGGTGCTGACCAACGACAACTTCGCGACCATCGAAGCAGCCGTTGAAGAAGGGCGAAGTGTTTTTGACAACCTCACCAAGATTATCGCCTGGGCGTTGCCGACCAATTTGGGATTGGGGCTGGTCATCCTGGCGGGCATCTTCGTCGGCGTGGCGCTGCCGATTCTGCCGGTTCAGATTTTATGGATCAATTTGACCACAGTGGGTATTTTGGGCGTGGTGCTGGCTGCCGAGCCCAGGGAAAAGGACATTATGCGTCGCCCGCCCCGGGATCCCAAAGCGCCCATTTTGACCGGCGTGCTCTTGTGGCGCATTTTGATCGTGGGAATACTGATCCTCGTCGGCGCGTTTGGCCTGTTTGAGCGGGAACAACTGGCTGGCAGCGACCTGGCTGAGGCCCGCACGGTGGCGGTCAACGCCGTGGTGATCATCCAACTTTTTTACCTGTTCAACTGCCGTTCGCTGACTCAATCCATGTTTCGGATCGGGTTATTCTCCAACCTTTGGCTGATCGGCGGTATCGCCGGTATTGTCCTGCTGCAATTGCTGTTCACGTATGCGCCCTTCATGAATCACGTGATGTCCAGCGCGCCCATCAGCCTTGCGTCGTGGGCCTGGATCCTGGCGCTGGGGGTCCTCACGTATGTAATCATTGAGTTCGAGAAGTGGCAGCGGCAGCGCAGAAAAACCGCCGGCCGGATGAGTGCATGACCAGATCGTGCGGGCGCAATCATTTTGCCAGAAAAGGAGGGCGCATGTTGGTTCGACCAAGACAAGCTCCCGGCGCGATCTTCCTCCTTGTCGGCGTCGCCAGTGTGTTGCTGCCGCTCATGCCCGCAACGATTTTCATCATTCTGGGAACCGGCTAATGGGAGGCGGAGCATGAACAGTTGACAAAGTATGAAGCCTGATTCGTTTCCGCTTTCAACTGCCGCCAACAATGGAGAAGAAGGAAAGCAACTGACTTGCGGTGGTACGACAAGAATATTGTTTGTGGGGAAAATGCATGTCAGCGTGCAGAAATCGGAGTGGTCATGTTGCAATGGATGCAATGATGTCCGCCAGCAAAGCATTCGTGAACGGCGTGGCATTGATTGTCACCAGCGTTTTCCCAAGGAAAATCGCTGTTTGCCCGGGCTGTGGTGGGTGCAGGGCCTGAGATAGTGGGCTGTCTCTGGTGAATGATCAACTGACGAAGGTCACCTGAAGCGATTAGCGTTTCAAACTCAGAATAAAATTCCAACTTTCCACCAACAGATAGATTAAGGCCATCTGATGAAAGAGCTTCGATCAGTTGGGTTGTTTCTATCGGTTGGAAAATTCTTGTGCTGCCCGCAGGGCCAGGTTCTCAGCTTGTCAGAAAACTTGCGCAGGCCTTTCTCGGCGTTCTCAGCGGCTCAGCGGTGAGTTCTTGTTGTGAATGGCGCGGGCGTGTGCCCAATTCGACACAAGATCCTTACTGGATGACAGATGGATGACGGCTGAGCGAGAGTGGTGGATACCTGGTGTGAAGCAACCGTCTACGGAGGCGGCGCGTTGCGGCCGGCGGGGACTGAAATTTCAGCTTGTCTGAAATTTGGCGGAGATCTTTCCCAACAAACAAGGGGGGCGTTCCCACGATCTTCAAAGCTAACAATTCAAAGGGTTCTTCCTGATGCAACCTGCGGGATCTAACCCTCCTGTTTGTCTGCCGGCGCGGGGCTCGCAAGCCGGTGGCAAAATCTCTCCAAAATGGTGGTGAGCACGTCGCGGGTGGCGCGGCCGGGGGTGAGCGCGATGCGTACGACTTGGCCGCCGGCAGCTTGCACCAGCTCATGGCCGACGATTTCGTTGATCTGATAATCCGCTCCCTTTACCAACACTTCCGGCTGGAGGCTGCGAATCAGCTCGACCGGGGTATCCTGGCTGAAATAGACGACGTAATCCACGCACGCCAGCGCGGCGAGAATCGTGGCGCGGTCCTCCTGCGGCACGATCGGCCGGCCCTCTCCTTTCAGCCGCGTCACCGACTCATCAGTGTTGAGCCCCACGACCAAAACCTCTCCCAGCTTGGCGGCCTGCTGCAAATATTCCACGTGTCCGCGATGCAGGAGGTCGAAGCAGCCGTTGGTGAATACCATGCGTTTGCCGGCACGGCGCCAGGCGGCGCGCATTTCCAGCAGCTCTTCCAGGGCGATCAGTCTTCCCATTGCAGATGCTCGGCAATTGTGGCGATAAGCCTTTCCTTGTCGACGGGCACGGCGCCGACTTCGGCGACGACCACGCCGGCGGCGTAGTTGGCCAGGGTGGCCGCTTCCAGGACATCCGCGCCCGCGGCCAGGGCGAGCGTGAGCGTGGCAATCACCGTGTCGCCCGCGCCGGAGACGTCATGCACTTTGCGGGCGCGCGTCGGAATGCGCAGCATGTCGCCGGGGCCGCGAAAGAGCGCCATGCCTTCGGCGCCCAGCGTGATGAGCACATGGCGGCAGGCCAGGCGGTGCAGCAACAACTCGCCGGCGCGCCGCAGCGCCTCTTCCGAATTCAGCTTGCTGCCCAACACCTCTTCCGTCTCCTTGCGGTTGGGCTTGAACAGCGTCACTCCGCGATAATCAAAGAAATGATTGAATTTCGGATCCACGGTGATCAGGCAACCGTGCTCGCGGGCGAGCGCAATCAAGCGGGAGAGCAGCGGCTGGACGATCACGCCCTTGTTGTAATCTTCGATCACCAGACCGTCCAGGCGCGGCATCAAAGCGCAGAGGTGATCGAACAGTTTGGCCTGCATGCTTTCGGAAAGCGGGGCGCGGGATTCGCGATCGGTGCGCACCATGTGCTGGTTGTGTGCGATGATGCGCGTCTTCAGGGTGGTGGGCCGGCTGGTGTCGGTCAGCATGCCGGCCACCGAAAAACCGGATTCCTGCATCACGGCGAGCAGGCGGCTGCCCGCCCGGTCGTCACCCACGACCCCGACCGGCAGGGGGATGGCGCCCAGGGAGGCCAGGTTGTTGGCGACATTGGCCGCGCCGCCGAGCTGCTCGGTTTCGTCCACGATCTCGACGATCGGCACTGGCGCCTCCGGCGAGATGCGCGACACCTCGCCCCAGAGATAGCGGTCCAGCATGAAATCGCCGAATACGGCGATGCGCCGGCCCTGCATGGCCGCCAAACGCGCCTGAACTTGTGGCAGTGTGAGGTTGAACATGTCTTTCGTTTTTTGAGAAGGCGGAATATAGCCAGCGCCATGGTCGTGAGCAACAGGAAAAATGCCGTGCGCCGGGCGCCGGCGCTGTCGCATCTTCGCGGCAGGGGCCGAAATGAGGCTTGACTCTGAAAGGGGATTTGGTTACTTTGCCGCAACAATTTTCCGAACAACCATTGCCGGCCTCCACGTCTGCTTAAAGCAACAACTCGCTGCGAAGCTTAGGGGAATGCGACGATGTCGTTGACCCCTAATTTTTTTGAGCCTTAGAAGCCCGAAACCCGGCCAGGCGGGAAAACTCGCGACGAGGGAGAAATGCTGATGGTGCTTTTGCCAAAGCCACGCAAACCACGCGTTTTCGCATACCAGCCTCGTTTTCTGCAATCACGATCGGTTGAGCCTGAGACCCCAGCCTGCGCTTCCTTGGCGGAGCAACGCCGGTTTTCACGCCCGGCAGCACGCCGCACACCGGTGTGGCGGCCGTTGATTCTGCTGCTGGCGCTGGGCTGGCTGTTCTGGTATCTGCGCGCCCAGGTGCCGCCGCCGGTGCCGGAGCAGGAGATCAAAGTCGAAGATCTCTCACAGTGACCGGGGATGGGCCAGCCGGGTGCTGGAGGCCGACGCGTAAGGAGAGTTTGGGTTGCCGTCGCTCGAGAAATCGCAAAACTGGTGGCAGCGCACCACCGCCGGCGTGCTGGAATTCTTCAGCGGGCTTGAGATCAAATACAAGCTCAGCATCAACATTGCCATCATCGTCGTGATGGTGATTGTGTTTTTCAGCGCGCTGATCCTGCCGATTCAGCGTCGCGTCCTGGACAACGCGACCATGGAGACGTGCACCTACCTGCTCAAGAAACTCAGCCAGAGCATCTACAGCAGCCTGCTGCTCAACAACCGCACCGAAGTGCAGCTCGAAGTCACCCGCACCCGCCAAATGGGGGTCAAGGGCCTGCAATACATCCTGATTTTCGACCGCACCGGCGCGTTGATCGCGACTTCGGATTCCATCAAGACCGGCCACGCGCTGACACCGGCCACGCTCGAAGCGCTGGCGCAGCAGGAGGCAGTGACGGTGCACGAGGATGAATCCTACTACGAATTCTACTATCCCATCACCGCGCGCATGGATGCCGGCGCCGGCCGCAAGCCGCTGCTGGGCGTGGGCTGCGTTGGCTTTGCCAAACACGTTTTGACCGAGCCGATCGTCAATACGCAGCGCCGCATTCTGGCGATGGCGGCGCTGGTGATCGTGGTCGCGGTGTGGGTGATCTATTTCTTCGCGCAGAAGATGGTCGATGAGATTCACGCGCTCTCGCGCGCCGCGCGCGAGGTTGGCAACGGCAATCTCGAGGTGAGCCTGCGGCCGCGCAGCAACGACGAACTGGGGCAGCTCGCGCGCGAATTCAACAACATGATCATCCATCTCCGCGAAAAGCTGCAGATGCAGAAATTCCTCTCCAAGCTCACCGTGCAGATGATCCACCAGCGCGGCGGCCATCGCGTCGAGCCGTACGAGGGCGAGCGCCGCAACGTGACCATTCTCTTTTCCGACATTCGCAACTTTTCCGCCATCGCGGAGGACTCCGAACCGGAGCAAATCATCAAGTTGATCAACATTTACTTCGACCTGCAGACGCGCATCATCGAGGCCAATGGCGGGGTGGTGGACAAATTCATGGGCGACCAGATCATGGCGGTGTTTCAGGGACCGCGCATGATCGAAGAAGCGGTGCGCGCCGCCACCGAGATCCAGCGCGCGGTGAAAGAGCTCAACCGGCAGCGCCGCGCCGCCGGGGAGGTGACTTTCGAACTGGGCATCGGCATCAACAACGGCCTGGCGGTGATGGGCAACATGGGCTCGAAGAATCGCATGGATTATACCGTGATCGGCGACGTGGTCAACATCGCCAACCGCTTGTGCAACCTCGCGCGCAGCGGCCAGATCATTGCCGAATACAACATCGCCCGCAGTCTGAACGGCGCCTACGCCATCAATCGCCTGGATTCCATTGTGGTCAAGGGCCGCAGCAAACCGGTGGAAATCGGTGAAATCGGTTACGAAATGGATGATGAGCTTTGAGATCGTACTGCGAAAAAGACTGCCGCCGGCGTCGACCGGCGCGGGACAACCGGGTCGCAGCCGCCTGGGCACTGGCCCTTCTGCTCGCCGGCGTGAGCCTGCAGGCCCAATCCCTGTTCGACAATGACGGCCGCGCCGCGCGTCTGATCGGCTTGGGAGGGGCACACCTCATCGCGGCACCTGATCCGCTGGCGACGGCGTGGAACCCCGCTCTGCTTGCGGCGCTGCGCGAGGCGCAGCTTACCCTGAGCATCGATCAGGCCTTCACGCTTTCCAGCGCCGGCGCCGCCGGCTTTTGGCCGGCGGTGGGTGGGGTGGGCGCCAGCGTGATGAAGCTGTCGGACGGCAGCCGTGAGCTTGAGCGCTTGAGTCTGGGCTGGGGCAGAACCTGGGCGCCGTTTTTCTCGCTCGGCCTGGCGCTGCACGGCAATCGCGCCGGCCGCCAGGCAGACGAGGAAACCTTCACCACCGCCACCGCCGGTTTGATTCTGCATCCCTTCGGCGGCCGCTTGCCGGTTTCCAGGGAACTGGGCAGTCATGTCGCCTTCAATTCGCCACTGTCGCCCTACCGCTTTGCGCTGGCCGTGCAGGCGAGCGATATCGCCCTGGGTGACCGGCGGCTGCGAACGTACTACAAGAGCAGCATGGCGCTGCGGCCGGGAACGCGCGCGCCTTCCTTGTTTGCCTCGCTGGAATGGCAGGATGATGATCCCTTCTCGCGGCTGGGTTTGGCCGTGCCGGTCCTCCCCAATTTTGCCCTGTACTCTTCCATGACCGATTTCAAGAGCCGGCGCAGCGCGGTGGGTCTCGCCCTGCTGAGCGAGCGATACGCCTTTGACTTGACCTACTCGTTTGCGGATGAACATGTACGCGGCGGCATGAGCCTGCGGCTGGGTCCCAGCCCCGTGAGCCGGGCACAGCGGCATTATGAAGCGGGCACGCGGCTGGCGGAGGCACAAAACTATCGCGCCGCACTGCGCCAGATGCGGCATTATCGCGTCTATGAGCCGGAGGACGCCAAGTTGCAGCAACTGCTGCGCGCGCTCGCAATCAAAGTCGACTCCGAAGACCGGCAGATTCAGAAACTGATCGACGAGGCGCGCGCCTATGAACACAAGCACTGGTACATCAGCGCGGCGCTCAATTACCTGCAGGTGCTGAAAATGGACCGCCGCCACCCGCACGCGCGCAACCGGCTGGCGGTGCTGCAGCCGCGGCTGGATATTTATCTCAATCAGCTTTACACCCGCGGCGTGCAAGCCTTTGAAGAGGGCAACTACGAAGTCGCGCTCAAGGCGTTCGACAACATTTTGCTTGTTCGCCCCAACTATCCGCACGTGGAAGGCTATCTGGCGCGGCTCCGGGAACTGCGTGTCAAACAAGCGGAGGAAATTTTTCTGCGCGGCTTGGGGTACTACAGCCAGAAGAACTACCGCAAAGCCATTTCCGCTTTTGAAGAGGCGCTCAGCCTGTCGCCGCAACACGAGGAGGCGCTCGCCACGCTGGAAAAGGCACGCGCCGGCCTGGAACAGCAGCAGAAGCAGAACGATCAACTGTTCGCGCAGGCGCAGCGCTGGCAGCAGCGGCAGCAATATCTCACCGCTTACAATCTCTATCGCCAGATTCTGAACAATGACCCGGATTATGAGGCTGCCCGCCGCGAGATTCAAGCGCTGCAGGGCCGCATCGATGAGTTCATCGCCGCGCGCATGCAAGCCGGCGAGCGGGCGTTTCAGCAGGGGGATCTGGCCGCGGCCGCCGAGCACTTTCAGGCCATTCTCAACATGTCGCCCGGCCATCGCGAAGCCGCGGCCTACCGCCAGCGCCTGGCGGAGGCGAAACGCACGCGGCTTGAAGGCCTGATGCGCAACGCCCTGACGCTCTTCGATGCGCGGTTGTGGCAGCGCGCGGTGGAAGCCTTCGAGCGTGTGCTCGATCTCGATCCCACCAACAAGTTCGCGGTCAGCAAGCGCAATGAAGCCCTGTCGATGATCAACCTGAAGGATTTGTATGAACAGGGCGAGCGCTACTACAACCGCGGCCAGTTTCTGCAGGCGATGGAACTGTTCGATCGTGTGCTCGCCCGCGATCCCAATCACGCCGAGGCCAAGCGCTATCTCGACAATGCGCAGCGCCAGCTCAATTTCGTCATTGAACAGCACTTCAACCGCGGCTTGAGCCATTATGCCAATGAAGATTACGACAACGCCATCAAGGAATGGGATCGCGTGCTCGCGCTCAACCCGGTTCATGCGCAATCGCTGCAGTATCGCGAGCAGGCCCGCCAAAAACTCGAAGCGCTGCAAAAGTTGATTACGCCCTGAGCGCTCTCCCCGCCAGCAATGACCCACGCGCCAACCCGAGTCTCCGCGCCTCTGAGAACCGCCGATGCCGGCCTGCAGGGCAACCCCGCGCTTCAGCCCTCATTGCACCAGCGCCTGCGGCAGCAGTTGCGCTGGGGGGACTATCTGGTCGCCGGCTTGTTTGGGCTGCTCGCCTCCGCCAGTTTTTGGCTGCCCGCTGGCGGCGGGCCAAACAGCCGCGCGCGTTCGGCGCAGGTTTTTGTCAACACTGGCCTGCAGCGCGAAGTTGATTTGCAGCAGGCGCAGCGCTTCACGGTGAACGGCGGGCTGGGTGAAATGACGGTGGAGGTGGCGGCGGCGGGCGTGCGCATTGCAGTCAGCACCTGCCCGAATCAGTTTTGCGTGCGGCAGGGTTATGTTTCCCGCGCCGGGCAAATGCTGGTGTGCGTTCCCAATCATGTGGTTATCATGCTTGCCGGCGAGCGGCAAAACGATCTCGATGCCGTCACCTACTGAATCGCTGCACCGCACCCGCTTGCTCGCGCGCGGCGCGCTGCTGGCAGGCTTTGGTTTGGTGATGTTTCTGTTCGAGGCCCTTTTGCCCCGGCCGCTGCCCTGGGCCAAACCGGGCCTGGCGAATATTGCCACGCTGCTGGCCTTGTACACGCTCGGGCCGGGCCTGGCGGTCACGGTGACGGTGCTGCGCGTGCTGCTGGGAAGCCTGCTGCTGGGCACGTTTTTGAATCCCGGCTTTTGGCTGTCGCTGGCGGGCGGCCTGGCCTCGGCCGCAGTGATGGCGCTGGCGCAGCGTTACGGCCGCGCCATGTTCAGCGTGGTGGGCGTGAGTTTGCTGGGCGCGCTTGCCCACGTGCTCGCGCAGCTCAGCCTGGCAGGAATATTGATTGTGCAACAGATTCAGATTTTGTATCTTCTGCCGCTTTTGTTGTGGCCGGCACTGTTTGCCGGCGGCATTGTTGGAATTGCCTCGCTGCTGCTGCTGGAGCGCGGTGTCATGCGGCCGTGAAGACTGGCGGTGGCGGCGGGCGGTGAAGCGAGCCTTTGACGTGCATACATTTGACGATCAACTGATTGCGCGGCTCGCGCGCGCAGCGCGGGTGGCGGTTTTGACCGGCGCCGGCATCTCGGCGGAGAGCGGTTTGCCGACGTTTCGTGGACCCGGCGGCTGGTGGCGCAATCAGCGCGCCGAGGACCTGGCAACGCCCGCGGCCTTCGAACGCAATCCCCATCTGGTATGGGAATGGTACCAGCACCGCCGGGAGCAGGTCGCGCAGCATCGCCCCAATGCCGGACATGCCGCGCTGGCGAAACTGGCCGGGCTTTTCCAGGAATTCACTTTGATCACGCAATGCGTCGATCGCTATCACCAGCAAGCTGGTGCGCGTGACGTGATCGAGTTGCATGGCAATCTGATTGAAAGCCGCTGCCTGCAGTGTGGCGTGCAAGCGGAGGGTGCGACCGAGGTTTGGCGCGGGGGGCTGCCTTATTGCGGCTGTGGCGGATTGCGGCGGCCGGCCGTGGTGTGGTTTGGCGAAAAACTGCCGGCAGCCGCGTTGCGGCGGGCGTTTCGCGCCGCGGAGGAGTGTACGATTTTTTTCGCCATCGGCACTTCCGCGCTGGTTTATCCCGCCGCCCAGTTGCCCCATGTTGCGCGCGCCGCGGGCGCCGCCATCGTGGAGATCAATCCGGAAAGAACACCATTGACGCCGCAAGCGCATTGGTTTTTGCAGGGGCCGGCGGGCGAAATGCTGCCGGCTCTGCTTGCTGCCCTGGCCGGTGCCGCTGCCTGAAGCGCCCCGCCGGCCGAACCACTTCGGGAAGAGAACTTGCCATCGATGTTCAGAATGAAGATTCGTTTTCTGCTGGCCGCCGGCGTTTGCCTGTTCCATGTTGCAGGATGCGCCTATTTCAACACTTATTACAACACCAAACGGCTCTACAAAGAGGCCATCGAGGAGCATAAGCGCCGGCCGGTCACGGCGGACAAGCCGACTTCGACTGAAATTCAAAAGCTGGACAAGACGATCGAAAAAGGCTCGAAGATCCTGCAGGTGTATCCCGGCTCCAAGTACGTCGACGACACCCTGCTGATGTTGGGCGAGTGCTTCTTCTACAAGCAGGAATATCCCCAGGCTTTGCGCAAGTTCAACGAGCTGATCTCCCTCTTCCCCAAGAGCGATCTGGTTCCGCTCGCCCGTCTGTGGAAGGCGCGCACCTACATCGAGCAGGAAGACTTCGCCAACGCCGAAGCCGTGCTCAAGGAGCTGCAGGCCGGCCGCAAGAAGGGCGACCTCCTCCACCGCGCACAATATTATCTCGGCGAGATCTACTATCGCCAGGAGCAGTACGAGCCGGCGGCGCGGCTGTTCGAGCCGGCGGCCAGGCGGCTCTCAGACAAGAAGCTGCGCGCCGAAGCCTATCTGCGCTGGGGCGAATGCCGCTTCAAGCTCAAGCACTTTCACGAGGCCGCCAAGGCCTACTATCAAGCCGGCAAGCAGGATGTCGAAATGGACGTCAAATTCCACGCCGGCCTCGCTTTTGCGCGTGCGCTCAAAGCCGACAGCAGCTACGACAAGGCGCTGATCAAATTGAACAGCATGCAGAAGGAATTCAGCACGCACAAGGACCTGGCGTGGGTGCGCTTCGAGATCGCGGATTGCAAGCTGCGCCAGGGCAAGGTCGAAGAAGCGGAGGATCTGTTTGCGCTGATCAACACCAATGACAAGCGCACCGAGGCCTCGGCCGCGGCTTATTTCGTGCTGGGGGATTTGTATCAGCGCAAGCGCCATGACTATGCCAGGGCCAAGGAGTTTTTCGACAAAGTCCGTACCGAAAACAGCCGCTCCGAATACGCCACTGTGGCACAGCAGCGCTCCAAAGCCATCGACGATCTGCTGAAATTGAACAGCGCCCTCAGCCTGCTGTTGTTGCAGCAGCACTCGCCCAACGGCCTGAGCGCCCAGCCGCCGGCGGAAGGCGTGAGCGAGAATCGCAGAAGCTCCCGCGCTTCGATTCGGCGCCTGCCCACCAAGAAACTCGCGCTCTCCAGCGATCCCGCCAAATTGCGCGCCGAACTGGCGAACAACAAAATCAATCTGGCGGAATTATACTACTATCAGTTTGAGATGCCGGATTCGGCCTTTTATCTCTATGAATCGGTGGCGCGCGACTACAGCGACACCGAGGCGGCCGCTGCCGCGCTCTACGCGCTCGCCATTCTCAAAGCCTCACAAGACTCCACCGGCCTGACGACGCGCGACAGCCTGCTGCAGGCGCTGGCGGACTCATATCCCAACACCCGGCACGGCCGCGAGGCCCGCCGCCGCCTGGGCTTGCTGGCCGCCACTGAGCGAACCACCTCCTCGGCCCGGGAGAAATTCCAGCAGGCGGAATCCCTGTGGCTTTCCGGCGGCGATCCGCAAACCGCCATTCGCCTGCTGCAGGATCTCGTCGAACAGAAGGAAGATGAAGAACTCAGCTCGAAATCCCTGTTTGCCATCGGCTGGATCTATGAAAACAGGCTCACCGATAATGCCCAGGCCTATGCCGCTTACAAGCAATTGATCGAGAAATTCCCCAGCTCCGCCTTTTCCAACAAGGTGCGCAAGAAAGTCACCGCCTTTGAGAAGCAAATGGCCAGTGCGGATACCACCAAAGCCGCGCCCGCCAACAGCAGCGCTGCCGCCGCCAGCGACACTCTGCGCGCCCGCATCGAGCAGGATCGCCAGGCCGGTCCTCCTCCACCACCAGCCGTGCAACGGCAACGGGAGCGGGAGCAGCCACCGGCAGTGCAACCGCCGCCGCCGCAGGATGAGCCGCAAGTGGAGGCGGAAGAACCGGAAGAAGAGCAGGGCAATGACGATGTTCCCCCCAGGTTGTGAACTGCAGAAGAGATGACGGGACGACAAGCGGCCGCTGATGATGGATAGCTCGCATAAAGGCATCTATGACTGCCCCGTGATTGCCAACGACGAAGTGGCACGGGGCATTTTTTTGATGCAATTGCACGCACCTGCGATCGCCGCCGTGGCGCAGCCCGGCCAGTTTGTCAATCTGCAAACGCAAGCCCAGCCGGTGGAGCAACTCGCGCCGCTGCTGCGCCGGCCGTTCAGTGTCTGCCAGATCGAGCGTAGCCGGGGCAGGATCGCGGTGTTGTGGAAGGCCATCGGCCTCGGCACGCGCCTGCTCACCCGCCATCGCCCCGGAACCGTGTTGAGCGTCATCGGCCCGCTTGGTCGCGGCTTTCAATTGCCACAGCAGGAAGCACGCATCGCCCTGGTAGCCGGCGGCTTGGGCATCGCCCCCATGCCGATTTTGGCGGCTGCGTTGCAGCAGCGCGGGCTTGCGTTCACCGCATTGATCGGCTGTCGCACGGCCGCAGAGTTGTGGGGCCGGGAGGAATTGCAGCGCCTGGGCGGCACAGTGGCTTTGGCAACCGACGACGGCAGCGCCGGCCACCACGGCTTCGTGACCGGCTTGCTGCAGCACTGGCTGCAACAGCCGGCTGCTGGAGCGGCGCGCCAGGTGTATGCCTGCGGCCCCATGCCCATGCTGGCCGCGGTTGCTGAGCTCTGCCGCGCGGCGAATCTCACCGCGCAAGTGGCGGTGGAAACCATCATGGGTTGCGGCTTTGGCATTTGCATGGGCTGCAATCTCGAACCGGCGCAGGGCGTGCAGCAGTTCGGCCGCTACTTGCTGGCGTGCCTGGATGGCCCGGTTTTCGAATCCGATCAAATTCGTTACGGCGCTGGGCACTGATTTGCCGAAAGCGGCCGTCCGGCTCGATCCCGCCAGCGCAGAATCGAACAGCAAAGACGCGCGCACAGGCGTTGAGAATTCTGAGTTCTTCCCGGGGTTGGTTTTGGTCCGCGGGCTTGGTGTGGCGGTGGCGAAAATGCCCGTGCAATGACAGGTTCCTGAACCCGCCGGGCAGCAGCAATGCCGGCGATCACAGCGGAAGCAAAGCAAACAATATTGATGAGCCCCTTGCGTATTCAAATCGGGCGGGTGGCGTTTCCCACACCGGTGTTCGTGGCCTCCGGCACGTTTGGCTACGGCCAGGAGGCGGCAGACTTGGTTGATTTGCGCGGCATTGGCGCGATCGTGACCAAGTCGATCGGGGCGACCCCGCGTTTGGGAAATCCGCAGCCGCGGCTGTGTGAAACGCCGGCCGGTTTGCTCAATTCCATCGGTTTGCAGAATGTCGGTGTGCACCACTTCGTGGCGGAGAAACTGCCGTATTTGCGCGCGCATGCCAATGTGATCATCGTAAATGTTGCCGGTCGCACGCTGGAAGAATACCAGGAAGTCGTGACGGTGCTCGAGCAGCAGGAGGGCATTGCCGGCTACGAGTTGAATTTCTCCTGCCCCAACGTCAAGGAGGGCGGCCTGGAATTCAGCCAGAAACCGGAAGTCACGGCGGCGGCCACCGCCGCCATTCGCCGCCTCACGCAACGCCTGGTGATTCCCAAGCTCACGCCCAACGTCACGCGCGTGAGCGAAATTGCGCGGGCCGCGGAGGACGCCGGCGCAGATGCAGTGTCCTTGATCAACACCATTACCGGCATGGCGGTTGACCTCGAAACCTGGCGGCCGCGCTTGAACACGATTGTCGGCGGCTATTCCGGGCCGGCGATCAAACCGATCGCGCTGGCCAAAGTGTATGAAGCGGTGAATGCCGTGCGCCTGCCGGTGATCGGCATGGGCGGCATTCGCACCTGGCAGGATGCGGCGGAGTTCTTTCTGGTGGGCGCCACCGCGGTGCAGATCGGCACGGCCAACTTCGTCGATCCGCGGACTGCCGTGCAGGTGGCGGAGGGGTTGCAGGGTTATCTGGCGGCCAAAGGCCTCGGCAGCATCGCGGAGCTGCGCGGCCGCCTGCAGCGGTGAAGCGAGAGCGCCCCGGCGCCCACGTCGTTACCGCACCGTTCTTTGTGAAAATCTGAGGAAGGGAGGAAGGAAATTGGATTGGCGCAATTTTGGGCAGCGCGTGGTGGTCGGCATCATCTTCATTCCGCTGATCGTGTCAGCGATTTGGGTGGGCCGGCAGTTCTTTTTGACGTTCATCGCGGTGGTGGTCGGTCTGGGCCTGTACGAATTCTTTGAGTTGGCCCGGCACAAGCAGGCACGGCCGCAGCGCTGGCTCGGCATCGCGGGCGGCGTGGCCCTGCCGGTGGCCATTTACTTCGGCTACGGCGACATGCTGTGGTTGTGGTTCATCGCGCTGCTGGTGGCGATGCTGATCGTCGAGCTTTTCTCCAAACCCGCCGGCGAGGGCGGCCCGCTGATCAATCTCTCGACCACGGTTTTCGGCCTGGCTTATGTCGCCGGCCTGCTGTCGTTTCTCGTGGCGATTCGCGAATTGCCCCGCCTCACCGGCAGCGACTACCGCGCGGCCGGCACCTGGGTCATCATGCTCTTCGCTGTGATTTGGATCTGCGACACGGCGGCTTATTTCGTGGGCATGTATTTCGGCCGGCGCAAACTGTTCGCGCGCGTCAGCCCGAAGAAAACCGTTGCCGGCGCCGTCGGCGGTTTTGTCTTCGCGATTCTGTCGGCACTCGCCTGCCAGCAGACCTTCGTGCAGGAACTGAGCGTGCCCGATGCGGTGGCCATCGGCGTCATCATCGGCGTGTTCGGGCAAATGAGTGATCTGGTGGAATCGCTGTTCAAGCGCGACGCCGGGGTGAAGGATTCCTCCCGGCTCATTCCCGGCCACGGCGGCATTCTCGACCGCTTTGACAGCGAGATGCTGGTTGCGCCGCTGGTTTATTTCTATCTGCTGGCGAGCAACACCTGACCAGGCGCGCTGCAGGTCCTGGCGGTTCAAACAAAAGCTGTGAGTGAACATCATCTTCTTATGCGGAGCTTCTCATGGGCAAATTAGCGATTCTCGCCGAGTTTTGGGAATTCATGCGGGTGCGCAAGAAGTGGTGGCTGGCGCCCATCGTCTTCGTTTTGCTGGCGCTCAGTCTGCTCATCGTGCTCACCGAAGGCTCGGCGCTTGCGCCTTTCATCTACTCGTTGTTTTGAAATCAACCGTGCGGTCTGCGCCGCTCGCGCAATTCCACCGGCAGGTGCACCGCCGGGCCTTTCCGGCCGGCGTGCGGGCCGCGGCCTTCAGGATTTTTCGATGAATGCAAAACTCGTTCTTGCTGACGGCAGCATCTTCACCGGCACGGCGTTCGGCGCCCGGGCCTCGGTTGCCGGCGAAGTCGTTTTCAACACCGGCATGGTCGGTTACCCGGAGTGTTTCACCGACCCTTCCTATCGCGGCCAAATTCTCACGCTCACCTACCCGCTCATCGGCAACTACGGCGTGCCCGCTGCCGGCGCCGCGGCTGGAATTGATTCCGCGTTTGAATCAGCACGCGTTCAAATCGCCGGCCTGGTGGTCGCGGAGCATTCGCTCGAATTCAGCCACTGGAACGCCCGCACCTCGCTCGACGCCTGGCTCAAGGCCAACGGTGTGCCGGCGATTGCCGGGATCGACACGCGCGCGCTCACGCAGCGGCTGCGGCGCCATGGCACCATGCTGGGCAAGCTCATCCATGAAGAAGAGATCGACGAGTTTCATGATCCCAACCGCGACAATCTCGTGGCGCAGGTGAGCGTGACCAAACCGCAACGCCATGGCAGCGGCGCCAAGCACGTGGTGGTGATCGACTGCGGTTGCAAGAACAACATCATTCGCTGCCTGCTCCGCCGCGGCCTGACCGTCACGGTGGTGCCGTGGGACTGGCCGGTGGCGCGCGAGCGCTGCGATGGCGTGGTGATCTCCAACGGGCCCGGCGACCCCAAGATGTGCGGCGCCACCATTGCCACCGTGCGCGCGCTGCTGGAACAGGAGCGGCCGCTCTTCGGCATTTGCCTGGGCAGCCAGATTCTCGGCCTGGCCGCCGGCGCCGACACGTTCAAATTGAAATTCGGCCATCGCAGCCAGAATCAGCCGTGCGTGCTGGTGGGCAGCAAGCGCTGCTTTATCACTTCGCAGAATCACGGCTATGCGGTGGATGAAAGCACGCTGCCGCCGGAGTGGGAACCGTGGTTTTTCAACGCCAACGACGGCACCAACGAGGGCATTCGGCATCGCCGCCAGCCGTTCAGCGGCGTGCAGTTTCATCCGGAGGCCTCGCCCGGCCCGGTGGATACGGGGTTTCTGTTCGATGAGTTCGTGGGCAAGCTGTGAAGCACTGTCCTCCTGCCGGGAACGTACCTGCCACTTGGCGCCCTGCTGGCGGCATGATGAGACCGGCGCCGGAGAAGATGTTTGCAGAATGACAAAGGCGAGGGCAACACCAATCAAGCCGCAATGAGTCCAATACCTGGCTTTCCCAACATGCCTGCCACTTCTCCCCAAAACCTGCTTCTTGTTTTCTGGCTCTGCGCCGGTTTTGTTCGCGGCCTCGCTGCCCAGACTGCTGCCGTCTCCTTCGAGCACCTCTCCCTCGAACATGGCCTCTCCCAAAGTGTCGTCACCTGCATCCTGCAGGATCGCAAGGGCTTCATGTGGTTCGGCACGTATGACGGCCTCAACCGCTATGACGGCTACGAATTCACCGTCTACCAGCGCGACAGTGATGATCCCCACTCCCTCTCCGACAACACGATTCTCGCCCTGCACGAGGATGAGGATGGCAGTCTCTGGGTGGGCACCCGCGAGGGCTTGAATCGCTTCGACCGGCGCACCGAGAAATTCACGCGATATTTGCATGACCCCAACGATCCGCGCAGTCTGGGCCACAACACCGTCACGGCCATTACTGCGGCGCGCGTGGCTGGGCGATCGGTGCTCTGGGTGGGCACCCAGGGCGGCGGCCTGAATCGCCTGGATAGCGCCGCAGCAGGCTTTGTGCGCTACCGCCGCGATCCCAACTCCGCCGCCAGTCTGCACAGCAACTTTGTGCGCGCCCTGCACGTTGGGCAGCGCCAGCAGGAATCTGTTTTGTGGATCGGCACCAACAGCGGCTTGAGCAAACTCGTGCTGGATGCCGCTCTCGATCGTGACAGCCGCAAGACGCAATTTGTCAATTTCGGTGCCGCAGCAGGGCCGCCGCTGCCCTTGAGTGACAAGCGCGTGTGGTCGATTGCGCAAGATGCCACGGGCAAGCTGTGGATTGCCACGTTTGGCGGCGGGTTGTATCGCTTTGACCCGCAGAGTCTGCACCTCACCTCGTTTCGCCATGACCCGGATGACCCCGGCAGCTTGCGCCACAACACGGTGCGGCCGGTCTTTGTTTCTTCGCGTGATCCTGCCGTGCTTTGGATC